>NZ_JBDGJK010000017.1:0-156194 GCF_057656935.1 Variovorax sp. Soil_C_33 | reverse complement strand
GAGTCCGGCTACGGCCGCGAGGGCTCGGTGCACGGGCTGGACGACTACATGCACATCAAGTACCTGTGCCAGGGGCAACTCTAGGACGCGCGGCGAAAGACCTTTCTGCACGTAGTCCGATGCGGGCCGCGCGAACCGGGAAGGCCGGAAGCGCGGAATATCCTCGTTCATCATGGACGTGCGTGAAAGCTTCACCCAGGCGGTGGGCCATACACCGCTCATCCGGCTGCGCAAGGCTTCCGAGCTGACCGGCTGCGAGATCCTCGGCAAGGCCGAGTTCATGAATCCCGGCGGATCGGTCAAGGACCGCGCGGCGCTCTACATCGTGCTCGATGCCGAGGCGCGCGGCGAGCTGCAGCCGGGCGGCGTGATCGTCGAAGGCACGGCCGGCAACACCGGCATCGGCCTGGCGCTGGTGGGCAACGCGCGCGGCTACCGCACCGTGATCGTGATCCCGCAGACGCAGAGCCAGGAGAAGAAGGACGCGCTTCGCCTCTACGGCGCCGAGCTGCGCGAAGTGCCCGCGGCGCCCTACAGCGATCCGGGCAACTACGTGCACGTGGCCGAACGCCTCGCCGCGGAGCTCGCGCGCAGCGAGCCCCGTGGCGTGCTCTATGCGAACCAGTGGGACAACCTGTCGAACCGCGACGGCCACCTCCGCTCGACCGGCCCCGAGATCTGGCAGCAGACGGACGGCCGCGTCGACGGCTTCATCTGCTCGATCGGCACCGGCGGCACGCTGGCGGGCGTCGGCCAGTACCTGAAGGAACGCAAGCCGGGCGTCGTGATCGCCGCCGCCGATCCGCTGGGTGCGGCGATGTACCACTACATCAAGTACGGCGAACTGCGCAGCGCCGGCAGCTCGATCACCGAAGGCATCGGCCAGAACCGCATCACCGGCAACCTGGAGGGTGCCTCCTTCGACGACGCGTACCAGGTCGAGGACCAGGAGGCGCTGCCCGTGCTCTTCGATCTGTTGCGCGAGGAAGGCCTGTGCCTGGGCGGCTCCAGCGGCATCAACGTGGCCGGCGCCATCCGCCTGGCACGCGAGCTCGGGCCGGGCCACACGATCGTGACGATCCTGGCCGACTCCGGCTCGCGCTACCAGTCGAAGCTCTACAACCCGGCCTTCCTGCGCGAGAAGAATCTTCCGGTTCCGGCCTGGCTCGCGTGAGCCGAAACGTTGACCTATCGCGGCGCGAGCACCAGCTTGCCCAGCGACTCGCCGGCATCGAGCATGCGGTGCACCTCCTGCACCTCGGCCATCGGAAACACGCGCGTGGGCGGAGCTTTCACCGCGCCCTGGCTCATGAGGCCGATGGCCTTGTCCATCAGCGCGCGCCGCTGCTGCCGGTCGGCGTCGAAGGTGTGGATGGAAAAGGTCCTGACCGCCAGGCTCTTGCTCAGCAGCGAGCGCAGCTCCATGAACACGTCGCGCGCCGGCGGCCCGCCCGCGATGTTGTAGGAGATCGCAGTGCCCAGCGGCGCCAGCGAGCGGATGCAGGCGATCAGCAGTTCAGCGCCGATGTGATCGAAAGCCAGGTCCACGCCGCGCCCGTCGGTCAGCTCGAAGACGCGATCGGGCAGCCCTGCCGGATCGCCGTCGACGATGGCGCTGGCGCCGTGCGCCAGTGCATGGGCCCGCTTCTCGGGCGTGGAGGCGGTGCCGATCACGGTCATGCCGAGGTGCGCCGCGAGTTGAACGAGCATGGTGGCCACGCCGCCGGCCGCGCCCGGCACGAGGATCGAGCGCACCGGCAGGCCGCCGTTGCCGGCCAGGAGCATCGCCTGCGCCAGCTGCACGTTGCCCAGGCTGACCGCGTCCTGGAACGCGATGCTGTCGGGCAGGACGAAGGGCGCATCCTCGGGCACGCAGATGAATTCCGCATAGCAGCCGCCGCGCTGCGGCAGCTCGCGCGAACTGACCAGCACGCGCTGGCCGACTTGCAGCGTCGTCACGCCGGGCCCCAGCGCCTCCACCGTACCGGCCATCTCGTTGCCGGGAATGGCCGGCAGCGGCGGCATCCATTTGTAGGTGCCGTTGCGGATCAGCACGTCGGGTCCGCCGGCGCCGATCGCCTCGGCACGCACCCGCACCTCGCCGGGCTTGCACGCCGGCATCGGCAGCTCGACCTGCTCCAGCGCCTCCGGGCCGCCGGGGTTGCTCACTTGCACGGCACGCATGAGGCTTTGCATGTCAACGCTGGCCGTCATGCACGGTGACGGCGTCCTTCGTCAGCCCGCCCAGCCGCGCATGCACGCGGCCGCCCGTGCCCATCACCAGCGCGAACAGGATCTCGTTGGGCCGCGGCGCGTCCTGGATGCCGACTTCCATGCTGTTGTAGTGGCTGCGCACATAGGCCGCGTGGATGTAGTGCAGCGGCACCATCAGCCGGTAGCCGGTGGCGGCCACTGCTTTGGCCGAGGGCACGATCGCCTTCGGCTCGCCCAGCACCGAGCGCATGGCCCAGCCGCCCGCTTCGTGCCACACGGCGCCATGCTCCAGCTCGCCGTTGACGCCCACGATGGCGGCCTTGCTGTAGACCTCCACCTTGTCGCGGCCCAGCACCTCGACCAGCTCCGTCGCCAGCGAAGTCCCCAGCGTGCGGAGCTCGGCCATGAAGGGCATCAGGTCGGGCTCGTAGCGCCCGGCGTAGGGGTTGCGGATCACGGCGCAGGCCGCGGCCAGCTTCAGCGGCTCGGCCACCGGCGGGCCGCCCTCGTGATGGATCGTCTCGATGGTGAGACTGCGCTTTCGGATTTCGATCAGGGACATGCGAACCTCACTGCTTGGGAATCTGTGCTTCGTTGACGACGGCGGTCCACTTCTTCAGCTCCGAACTCACCATCGCCGTCATTTCTTCCGGCGTGCTGCCGCGCGCCTCGCCGCCCATGTCTTCCAGGCGCGCGCGAACGCCCTGGACCTGCAGGGCCTTGAGCGTCTCGGCGCGCAGGCGCTCGACCACGGGCCGCGGCGTGCCCGCGGGCGCCATGAAGCCGGCCCACGAGCGCACGTCGTAGCCGGCGACGCCCTGCTCCGCCACCGTGGGCAGCTCCGGCATTGCGGCCCAGCGCTGCGCGCCTGTGGTCGCCAGCGCTTTCAGCTTGCCGGCCTTGATGTTGGCCATCACGGCCGTCGGCGGCGCGATGATCAGCGGGACTTCGCCGCCGAGCAGCGCGGTCACCGAGGCGGCGTCGCCGCGGTAGGGCACGTGCAGCAGCTCGGCCTTCGCAGTCTTCACCAGCAACTCCCCCGCCAAATGATGCGTGGAGCCGATGCCGGCGGAGCCGTACGACAGGCTGCGCCCGTCGGCACGCGCTGCCGAGAGCAGCTCCGCGAGACTGCGATACGGCGAATCGGCGCGCACCACCAGCAGGAAGGGAAAGTAGGTGATGGTGGAGATCATCTGGAAATCGGACACGGTCTGGTAGCCCAGCTTGCCGTAGAGCGCACCCGCCACCGCATGCCCGCCGGTGGCCAGCAGCAGCGTGTAGCCGTCGGGCTTGGCGCGCGCGACGGTGGCGGAGGCGATGGTGCCGCCGGCCCCCGTCTGCGCCTCCACGACGAAGGGCTGGCCCAGCCCCTTGCTCATCTCGGTGCTGACCACGCGGGCGATGGTGTCGGCGTTACCGCCGGCCGCGAAGCCCTGGACGATCTTGATCGGGCGATCCGGGAAGTCCTGCGAATGAACCGTGAAAGGTGACGCGCAGGCCAAGGCAAGGCCCGCGCCGACAAGTTGTCTGCGCCGCATGGTTTGTCTCCGTTCGTTGTGGAATCGCTGGCGGCGCTTGCGGCCGCTGGTGGTCGAATCAGTCCTGGTCGACGATCGGATTGCGCAGCACGCCGATGCCCTCGATCTCGACCTCGCAGACGTCGCCGGCCTTCATGAAGCGCGGCGGCTTCTTGCTCCAGCCGACGCCGGCCGGGGTGCCAGTGGCGATCACGTCGCCGGGCGTGAGCGTGAAGATGGTCGAGGCGTAGTTGATCAGCTTCGGGATGCTGAAGATCATGTGACCCGTGTGGCTGGACTGCACCACCTCGCCGTTGAGCCGCGTCTGGAGCTTGAGCTCGCGCCCGGGCGCGATCTCGTCCGCGGTCACCATCCAAGGGCCGAAGCCGCCGGTCGATTCGAAGTTCTTGCCCGAGGCGATCTGCTTGGCATGGAACTGCCATTCGCGCACGCTGCCGTCGTTGTAGCAGGCATAGCCGGCCACATGGTCGTAGGCGTCGGCTTCGGCGATGTCGCGCCCGCCCTTGCCGATGATGACCGCGAGCTCGCCTTCCCAGTCCAGCGACTCCGACACCCGCGGGCGCACGATGGGCGCGTTGTGCGCGCACTGCGAGCGCCACACGCGCAGGAAGATCGGCGGCTGCTCGGAGAGCTCGCGCTGCATGCCTGCGGCCAGCACCTCCTGGTGATGGTCCATGTAGTTGCGCACGGCGCAGATGATCTTCTCGGAGCGCGGAATCACCGGCAGGAAGCGGATGTCGGCCAGCTTCGCGGCCGGGGCCAGGCCCTCGACGTGCTGCGCGGCCCGCGTGTAGTCGCCCGAGGCGATGTAGTCGGCGAGACTCGCATGCTGCGGCATCGCCAGGCCCAGGTCGACGACGCTGTCGCCGACGACTGCGCCCCAGGTTTCGCGGCCCTGATGGATGAACGAGAGAAGTTTCATGTGATGTCCGTTTCGAGGAAGAGGTTGTCGCTTATGCGCCCGGCGTGGGAGCGCGACTCAGGAAATCGGCTTGCCAGTCGGCCAGGGTCTTGAAGGTGGGATCCCGGCGGCAAATCGCTTCGGTCTCCCGCAGGATCTCTTCATCGGACTTGGAGAGATCCAGCGGGTCGCCATGCGGCTGTTCGACATAGAAAGGCGTGTCGACGTAGATCTCGACCATGTTGCCTTCGGGATCGAGCATGTAGACGGACAACGCGTTGCCGTGATTGAGCCCACGTATGTCGGTCGCCCCGCGAGCCTCTGCCTTGGCCCAGATGTCGCGCATCGACTGGATGCCGGGCACGGCGAAGGACAGCTGCATGACCGTGCTGAACTTGACGTCGGCCGGGCGACCTGACGCGATGACCAGCTGGTGGTGCTGGTCAGGGCTGGCGCTAGTGAACACCAGCTTGTTCTTGAACGTCTTGCCAACGCCTGTATCGGTGATGGTCAGATCGAACACCTCGGTGTAGAACGCGACCATCCTGTCGAGGTCGGTCACGTAGATTCCAAAGTGCGAAGGCGTAGGTCTGCTGACCTTCAGCATGAGGGTCTCCTGGTTTAAGTGTCTCAGGCGCCGGTGCAGCGCGCCGGTTTCAAGCGTCGGCGGCACGCCGCATGGCGGCCTCCACATTGCGTTGCGTGCTCAGGATGTGCTCGCCGAGCAGCGCGCAAGCGGTATCGGCATCGCGACGCAAGGTCGCATCCATGATCTTTCGATGCTCGTTGGACTTGCGACGCCCCGTCTGCCGGTGGCGCGCGGAGAACCGCCGGTAGCGCTCAGCCTGATCGAACAAGCTGGCACTCCACATGCGTTGACGCTCCGATGCACAGGCCGCGATCAGTGACGCATGAAAGCTGCGATGAACTTCGCTCCACTCTTCGTCCAGGATCACCGGGCCATCGCTCAAGCGCGATTCGACCTTCTCGAGTCGATGAAAAGCGGCCACGATCGCCCCTTCCCACGCATCGTCGCCCAGTTCGATCGCGCTGCGGAGTGCCTGAACATCCAGCATGAGCCGCATGTGCGTGATGTCGTTCAGGTCCTCCGAAGAGATCGGCGCGACGCGGAATCCTCGACGCTCGTCGGCTCGCACCAGACCTTCTTGCGTGAGACGGCTGAGGGCTTCGCGCAAGGGACTGCTCGAAAAGCCGTAGTGGCCCTGCAGTTCATCGAGCTTGAGCTTGCTGCCCGCTTCGAAGGTACCGACCAGGACGTCATGCCGGAGGCTGCGAAAGGCCTGTTCCGAAAGAGGAGTCGAGATGTCGGCCGCGCTGCTGTTGGGATTCTTCATGGCGTCAATTTTATGCATAAAGACAGATTACATGCAAACGATGAGCCTAGGGGAAACACCAGGTATGAAATGACTTTTTGTGCACGACCTGTCTTTTGTGCACAACTACTCGCACCTGCCGTGCTCATCCGCCGAGGTAGGCGTGCTGCACGGCCTCGCTTGCGAGCAAGGCGCCTGCGCTGTCGGCACCGACCACGCGGCCCTGTTCCAGCAAGTAGCCTCGATTCGAGAGTGCCAGGCTGCGCTTGGCGTTCTGCTCCACGAGCAGGATCGACACCTTGTCGTCGCGAACGCGTTCGAGGGACTTGAAGAGTTCCGACACCATCAGCGGCGACAGGCCCAGTGAAGGCTCGTCCAGCAGCAGCACATCCGGGCTGGACATGAGCGCCCGCCCGATCGCGACCATCTGCTGCTCGCCCCCGCTCATGGTCCGTACGCTCTGGGACAGCCTTTCGCGCAATCTCGGAAAGAGTTCGAGCACGCGCTCCAAGTTGCGGTGTTCGTTCGTGCGCGCTCGCCGCGGATACGCGCCAAGGAAGAGGTTCTCCTTCACCGTGAGGTCGCCGAAGACACCGCGTCCCTCGGGCACCAGGGCGATGCCCGCCTCCACCCGCTGGTCCGCCTTGAGGCCCGTGAGCGCTTTGCCGCCCAGCGTCATTTCCGCCCCTTTGGCCGGCATCAGCCCGGCGATGCATCTGAGCAGGGTGGATTTGCCGGCGCCGTTCGCTCCCAGCACGCTGACGACTTCGCCGGCGGCCACGTGAATCTCCACATCGGCCAGCGCCTGATGCATTCCGTAGTGCGCGCACAGCTTTCTGAGCTCAAGCATGATCGTCTCCGAGATACGCCCGCACGACTTCAGGATCGGCCAGAACCGAAGCCGCCGGGCCCAGCGCGATCCGCTGGCCGGCGTTCATGACCACGCAGTGGTCACACAGCGACCTGACGGCTTCCAGCACGTGCTCGACCATCAGGATGGAAACGCCATCGCGCTTCAGCGAACGCACGAGCTCGATCGCCTGAAGCAGTTCCGTGGGATTCAAGCCTGCCAGCCACTCGTCCAGCAAGAGCACGCGAGGGCGGCTCGCGAGGCAGCGTGCGAGCTCGAGTCGCTTCTGGTCGATGTAGGTGAGATCTTCGGCGCGCCGAGATGCCCTTGCCGCCAATCCGACCCGCTCCAGAAGCTCCGACGCGACGGCGTTGGCCTCGGTCCCGAAACGTCGCTCATGCGTGAACGACATCCCCGCCACCACGTTTTCCAGCACGCTCATCGTCCTGAAGAGCCGCACGAGCTGGTAGGTGCGCGCGATACCCAGGCGCGCAACCTGGAAGTTCGGCGCGCCGGCGGTTTCCTGTCCATCGAGCTTCACCGAGCCCCGGTCGGGTTGCAGCGCTCCACTGATCAGATTGAGCGCCGTCGTCTTGCCCGAGCCGTTGGGCCCGAGCAGGCCGACGATCTCGCCCTTGCCGACGTGGAGCGACAGGCCTTCCACCGCCTTCAGCCCGCCGAAGCGTCGGGACAGGTCGTCGACCTCGAGGAGCGGCGCGCTCACGGGCGCCTCCTGAGCTTCTCGCTCGCGCCCAGCAGGCCTCGCGGCAGCAGGTACACGATCACCAGAAAGATGGCGCCGAGCACGATGCTGAAGTGGTCCGGGAAGTACTTGGTGAGGACTTCGAACGCGAGCACCAGCGGGACCACGCCCAGGATCGGTCCGTAGAACGCTGCCACGCCGCCGAGAAGCGCCATCACCACGACCTGAAAAGACACGAGCGAGTTGAACGCGATGGATGGCTCGATGTAGGTCCAGCGCGGCGCCACGATGGCCCCGGCCACCGACATGAACATGGCTGTCCCCGTCAGCACCGCGAGGCGAACGCCAACGGTGTTGATGCCACAACTGCGGGCCGCGGCTTCGTCCTCGCCGATCAGGCGAAGGGCGAATCCCAGTCGAGACTTCGAAAGCCAGGCTCCCAGGATCCAGAGCAAGCCGAGCAGCACGAGGAGCTGCCAGTAGATCTGCGCCGCAGTGATCTCCAGGAACACATAGCGCCCGACCGATCCCACGAGCTTGGACTCGTACCAGGTGACGAGCTGGCGGATCAGTTCGGCAATGCCGAAGCTGAAGACCACGAAGTACATGCCGGAAAGACGCAGCGTGCAGATGCCGATCGCAAGGGCCAACGCGCCTCCCAGCAAGGCCGCCACCACGAGCACCGCCGGCCAGGGCAGGAACTCCGAAAGAACTGCGACGCTGTAGCACCCGACGCCGAAGAAGGCGACGGTCGCAAGAGAGATGAAGCGTGTCGTTCCGCAGAAGATACCCCACGCCGTGGCGAGGTTCGCGTAAAGCAGCACGTTGATCAGCAGGGACGTCGTGTAGTCGTTCCCGGCTTGCGGGGCGAAAGCCAGCGCGATGAAAACAGCCAGCGACAGCGCAAGAAACAGTTTGGATCTCGATGTCACCGGCCAGCCCTCCCGAACAGGCCGGACGGCCGGAATACGAGCACCAGCAAGAAGATGGCGTAGTTGGCAGCCAGCGTGAGCCCCGGGTCCACATACGTGGAAACGAGGCTCTCGCTCAGGCCGAGCAGCAGCGCAGCCAGTACACAGCCGACGAAGTTGCCGACGCCGCCCATGATCACGACGATCAAGGCCTTCATGGTGAAGAGCACGCCCATGGTGGCGCTGAAGGTCGAGAACATGCTGACCAGCACGCCGGCGATGGCGACCAGCGCCGTGCCCATGGCGAAGGCCAGCATCGCGATTTTCGTGACATCGATCGCCACCAGCGGCGCGGACCCGGGGTCGACCGCCACCGCGCGCAAGGCAGTCCCGACGCGCGTTCGGGTCAGGATCACGAACAGCGCGGCGCCCAGGACCAACGCCACTACGAGGGCGAGCAACCGGTTGGCGGCTACTGTCGTTCCCAGGACTTCGATCGGAATCGAGAGGAACGAGTAGCTCAGGTAGTTGCCGCCGAACGCGGCGAGCATGAGGCCCTGGATCACGAACAGCAGGCCGAAAGTCGACAGGATGCTGTCGCCCTCGAGGGCGTCGCGGCTGCGCGCACGCCTGACCAGCGGCACGAACGCCACCTTGTAGAGGAACGCCCCCGCAGCGGCGGCGACCGGCACGAGCAGCAAGAGCGCGACCAGCGGCGAGACGCCGGCCCGCGTGAAGAGCACCAGGCCGCCGACAGCCGCGGCAATCAGCATCTCGCCATAGGCGAGGTTGAGAATGCGCGCGACGCCGTACTGAAGGTTGAGACCCAGCGCAATGAGCGCATAGGTCCCACCCAGCGTCAGCCCGAAGATCAATGCGTCGATCAGCCTCATAGGAGGTTTCAGGCCTTCCAGGCCGGCTTCGCGATGGGATCTTTCGCGCCCGATCTCTTTGGCGCAATTCCCGAGAACGTCCCGCCTTGCCATTGCCCGACCGTCCAGCCGCCCGCCATGAAATGGTTGTCGAACTTCAACGGCCCTGCGACCGTGTCGAAGGTCGTCGACCCGAGCGTCTTGATGATGGCCGGCCGGTCGAGCTTGCCCACCTTCTCGATCGATTGAGCGAGCGCCTGCAGGCCCGAATAGCAGAGAACGCTGACCCATTGCTCGGGCGGCTGCCCGATCAGCGCGGTGTGCCTGGCGATGTAGGCTCGGATGGCATCCGAAGTCGGATTCCAGCCTCCCGGGCCCATGACGCCTTCGGCGTTGGCGCCGAACTTTCCCACGTACAGGGGCAACGCTGTTCCGATCCCGGCGTAGAACACCTTCGGATTGAAGCCGCGCACGCGGGCGGCCTCGGTCAAACCCAAGGTATCCGGCGGGTAGCTGAAGGCCAGGAAGACATCCGGGTTCGCGCGCTGTGCGTCTGCGATCAGGGGCGTCATGTCCTGGGTGGAGATCGGATAGCTGCTGTCGACCACGATTTCGAACTTCGCGGCCTTCAGCGATTTGCGCGCGGCGCCGGCGAGTTCCAGGCCGCCCTGGTCGGTCACGTTCACCATGGCCACCTTGCTGCCGATCCTGCCGTCGGTACGCATCTGCGTGAGCAGCCCGACGATGGCATCCGAGTAGTTGGACGGGGTGCCGAGCAGCGAGAACATGTTGTCCCACCGCTTGACGAGTTGAGGCAGCTGATCGGTGATGCAGGTGGGCGTGATCATCGGGAAGTTGCCCTTGTGGAACGCCGGCGCAACGGCCAGGTTCATTCCGGTGCCCCACGGCGGCAAGAGAAAGTCGACCTTGTCCTGGTTGACCATGCGCTCGATAGCCCTCACCGCCTCTTCCGGCTGGCTGCGGTCGTCGTACTCGACGACTTCGACGAGGCGCTTCGCGCCGCCGACCGAGATGCCCCCCGCCTTGTTGACGTCATCGACCCACAACCGGTAGTTGGGAAGCTGCGCGGACGCGGCGCCACCGGCGAACGGGCCGGTCTTCGAGATGGCCCACCCGAACTTGATCTTGGCGTCGGCGCCCTGCGCCCTCACGAAGGCGCCGGGCACCGAAGCCGCCAGCGCGGCGCCTCCCAGAACACGGACGAAGTCGCGGCGTTGTTGCTTTGCGGTCATGGATGTCTCCGGAGTTGACTCAAGGGTGAATGACGTGGTTGCTGGTGCCGCCGCAGCGCATGCCGAGGTCAGGCGACGCTCATCTCGGTGGGCGTGGTCTGGAACGCGAGCTGCTGCCAGCGCTCTCCTTCCTTCACCCAGACCTGCATGACACGGGAGTCGATGGTCACGGTGCCGGTGCCGTTCTTGCGTACACCCACCAGCATCTGGCGGCCTGTCATCAGCGCACTGTTGCCCGTGACGCGCACGACGAGCTCCGACCGTTCGACGCGTTTGTAGTGAGCATTGAACCCACCCGTGCTGAAGTAGCTGTCGAAGCCGTCGACCTGGCCTTTGGCGTGGACGTGGATCAGATCGCGGTGCAGCAGTTCGCGGAGGCGTTCGGTATCGCCATTCATCATCGCGTTGCAGCGCTGCTGCTCGAGGTCGATCAACGTTTTCGCGTCGTCTGCCTGTTTGGAAGTGCTCATGGGAGATTGAAAGTTTGAAGAGCAGGGGCACGCAGGCTGGCGCGCCAGCGTGGACTGGAGAAGATTCGATTCGCAGCAATTGGCGGCGCGACGCGGCGCCGTCCGGCAACAGGCGGTCAGGCCGCGCGTTTCTTGCCCATCAGCACGAAGAGCATCGTGGCGGGCTTGTCGCCCTTGTTGCGCCAGGCATGCCGGTTGCCTTGCTGCACCGCGACGTCGTGCTTCTTCAGAAGGACCTCTTGGCCGTCATCGAGTTCGAGACTGATCTCGCCATCCAGCACGACGTCGTAGTCAATGCTGTCGGTGGTGTGCATGCCAGGCGCATCGGGCTCGAACGTTTCCGCCAACCCCGGCAGCAACTGGCCGAACTCGGCCCCGAACGCGGCTCCATCGAAATCTTCCTTCATCATCACGGAGTCGGGAGGGAAGGTCACGAACATGAGGCGCGACTCGCCGACACCTGGAAGAAAGTTTGCTTCCATGGCCGGATCGCTGAACGTCGCCTTGCTACCCGCCTCGCTGGACGCGGTCGTCGACCAGAGCAAGCTGGCCTCGAACCCCGGCACGCTCTTGAACGCCACGTTGCGTCGCGCCGCTTCATCCGACAGCACGCCCGACTTTCCGTTCGAACCCACACCCAAAACGACACGCCTGACTTTCATGATCGGTCTCCTGATTGCTGTGATGGTTGGTCGACGATCGGATTGCGCAGCACGCCGATGCCCTCGATCTCGACCTCGCAGACGTCGCCGGCCTTCATGAAGCGCGGCGGCTTCTTGCTCCAGCCGACGCCGGCCGGGGTGCCAGTGGCGATCACGTCGCCGGGCGTGAGCGTGAAGATGGTCGAGGCGTAGTTGATCAGCTTCGGGATGCTGAAGATCATGTGACCCGTGTGGCTGGACTGCACCACCTCGCCGTTGAGCCGCGTCTGGAGCTTGAGCTCGCGCCCGGGCGCGATCTCGTCCGCGGTCACCATCCAAGGGCCGAAGCCGCCGGTCGATTCGAAGTTCTTGCCCGAGGCGATCTGCTTGGCATGGAACTGCCATTCGCGCACGCTGCCGTCGTTGTAGCAGGCATAGCCGGCCACATGGTCGTAGGCGTCGGCTTCGGCGATGTCGCGCCCGCCCTTGCCGATGATGACCGCGAGCTCGCCTTCCCAGTCCAGCGACTCCGACACCCGCGGGCGCACGATGGGCGCGTTGTGCGCGCACTGCGAGCGCCACACGCGCAGGAAGATCGGCGGCTGCTCGGAGAGCTCGCGCTGCATGCCTGCGGCCAGCACCTCCTGGTGATGGTCCATGTAGTTGCGCACGGCGCAGATGATCTTCTCGGAGCGCGGAATCACCGGCAGGAAGCGGATGTCGGCCAGCTTCGCGGCCGGGGCCAGGCCCTCGACGTGCTGCGCGGCCCGCGTGTAGTCGCCCGAGGCGATGTAGTCGGCGAGACTCGCATGCTGCGGCATCGCCAGGCCCAGGTCGACGACGCCGTCGCCGACGACTGCGCCCCAGGTTTCGCGCCCTTGCAGAACAAAGGACAAAAGCTTCATGGGACTCCGCCGCTCAGGGGTTGATGACGAAGTTGCTGAAGCCGCCGTTGCGCGTCGCGATGCCCGAGATCGCCTCGTTGATGCGGTCCAGCGGATAGCAGACATGCTCGAACACCGAGAGGTCCAGCGTTCCGGCCTCGGCCATGTCGGCCATGTCCTGGCCTTCGCCGGCCGTGAACCAGGCCGAGCCTTCGATGCTCTGCTGCTCGTCCATCATGGTGTGCAGATCCATGCCTACCATGCCGGCGATGGCGCCGATGTTGAAGGCGCGCCCGCCGCGCTTGAGCGCGCGAACGCCCTGCTGCATGGTCTCGTGCGGCGCGCCCGGGCCCAGCGCGTCGATGAAGGTGTCCACGCCCAGGCCGTCGGTGCGTGCCTTGGCCCACGCGTCGATGGCCTCGCCGTTCGCGTTCGAGAACACCTCGATGCGGTCCGGCGCCAGCGCCTTCACGCGCTCGAGCAGTTCCTTGTTGCGGCCGGTGCCAAGGATGCGCGTGGCGCCCATCGCCAGGCCGAACAGCGCGCCGCCGATGCCCAGCGTACCGCTGATGCCATTGATCAGCACGCTGCGGCCGGGCCCCACCTTGGCCTTGCGCAGCGCCGAGTACATGGTGCCCAGGTAGCCGAAGCGCGCGGCCTGGTTGAAGCTCACGTTGTCGGGCAGCTTCACCAGCGCGTACTGGGGCGCGACCATGTATTCGCACAGGCCGCCGTACGGGTAGTTCTTGTAGAGCTTGAGCGAGTTCTGCGAGAAGCCGAAGTAGCCGCTGAAGGCGTAGTGCGTGCAGTTGATGAGGTCGCCGTTGCGGCAGGCGCGGCAGCCGCCGCAGTACAGGCTCGGGTTCACGTACACGCGGTCGCCCGGCTTCCAGGTGTGGACGTGGGAGCCGACGGCCGTCACCTCTCCGGCCGGGTCCAGGCCGAAGACGGCCGGCAGCGGCGGCAGCGGCAGCTCTGGGAACCAGGTAGTCCAGTTCGCCAGGATGTTGCCCAGGTTCGGCACGATGCCGCAGGCATGCACCCGCACCTGCACGTCGTTGGCGGCGGGCTGCGGAATGGGCAGTTGCTCGATCTCCATCGGGGCGCCGACCTTGTGAAGTCGGGCGGCTTTCATCATCGACATTGGCGTCTCCTTGGTTGTTTGCACAAATCTGGTTTTGTGCATTTTTCTGCGCAGCGATGACGAATGCCATCCGGGAGAACCCTCGGTGCATAACATCTATTTTTATGCACAATTTTGTCTTCCTGCATTTGGAGACAACGAGTGAATCAATCCTTCGGCGAGCCGGTCGATGTCGCCGTCATCGGCTTCGGCCCGGTCGGCGCCTCGCTGGCCGCGCTGCTCGGCCGCCGCGGCAGGCGCGTGGCCGTGTTCGACAAGTCCGACCAGATCTACCCGCTGCCGCGCGCCTTCGCGCTGGACCACGAGGCGCTGCGCACCTTCCAGGAGATCGGCATTGCGGGCGCGCTGGCACCCCACATGACGCCCTATCGCCCCACGATCTACCAGGGCGCGGATGGCCAGCCGATCCAGCATTTCGACATGGGCCCTTCGCCCTACCCCTTGGCCTGGGCGCCTTCGTACACCTTCAACCAGCCGGCGCTTGAAGCCGCGCTGCGCCGCGCGGTGGGCGAGATGCCTTCGGTGTCGGTCCACCTTGGCCATGAAGCCGCGTCGGTGCAGGAGGAAGGCGAGTACGCGGCGCTGTCCGTGCGGGCGCCGGACGGCACGCAGGCCCGGCTGCGGGCGCGCTACGTGGTCGCCTGCGACGGCGGCACCAGCCCCATGCGCAAGCAGCTCGGCCTCGGCCTCAAGAGCCTGCAGTTCGACGAACCGTGGATCGTGGTCGACATGCACGTCAACGAGGACACGCTCGCGCGCCTGCCGGCCACCAACATCCAGTACTGCGACCCGGCGCGCCCCTGCACCTACGTGGTGGGGCCCGGCACGCACCGGCGCTGGGAGTTCCTGCTGCTGCCGCACGAGGCCGGGCAGCGCGAGATGCCGCACGACGCGATCTGGACCCTGCTCTCGCCCTGGCTCGCTCCGCACGAGGCGCGCATCTGGCGGGCGGCGACCTACCGCTTCCATGCGGTCGTCCTCGAGCAGTGGCGGCAAGGACGCGTGCTGCTGGCCGGCGACGCGGCGCACCAGATGCCGCCCTTCCTGGCGCAGGGCATGTGCCAGGGCTTGCGCGACGCCCTCAACCTGGCCTGGAAGCTCGACCGGGTGCTGCAGGGCGATGCGTCCGACGCGCTGCTGGACAGCTACGGCACGGAGCGTGGCCCGCAGGTCGAGGAGACCACCCGCACCGTCAAGCGCCTGGGCCAGATCATCTGCGAGCGCGACGCCGAACGCGCTGCCGAGCGCGATCGGGCCCTGCGCGAGCAGCAAGGCGGCCAGGTCAGGATGCAGTTGCGCCAGAGCCTGCTGCCCGGCGTGCGCCACGGCCTGATCGACGGTGAGCATGGCGCCGCAGGCACCCCCTTCCCGCAGGCGGTGGGACGGCTTGGCCCGCGGGGCACCGCGCAGATGATGGACGACCTGCTGCCCCGCGGCTTCCTGCTGTTCCTGCGTGATGCGCCTTCGGGCGAACAGTTCGAAGCGCTGGCCGCCGCCCTCCAGGCCCTGCATGCAAAGGCGGTCTGCCTGTGCGATCCCGGAGACATCGACGGCCTGACCGGATTCGCAGAGGCCGATGGCGTCATCGCGCGCTGGTTCGATACGCAGCAATGCAACGCGGCGCTCGTGCGCCCGGACCACATCGTCTATGGCGTTGCCGCCGATCTCGACGGTGCGCAGGCGCTGCTGGAACACGCCCGCATTGCCATCGGAATGGCCGCGACCAGCGGCCCCGCCTCGATGCTGGATTGACCCTGGCCGGCGGCCCCGTCAGGCACGCGCAGGCTCAGGGCGCGAGCCGGATGTTGGCGTCCTTGATGATCCTGGCGTAGATGGCCGCATCGGTGCGCACCACCTTCTGGAACTCCTCCGGCTTGCCGCCGCCCACCTGCAGGCCCAGCGCCTCGATCTTGGCCGTCACCTCCGGCAGGCGCAGGATGCGGTCGATCTCGTCCGAGAGCTTGTGCACCACCGGCGCCGGCGTCGCCGCCGGCAGGAACACGCCGAACCAGCCGTAAGGGTCGAAGGAGTGGTAGCCCAGCTCGGCGAAGGTGGGCACGTCCGGCAGGCCGGGCATGCGCTGCGTGCCGGTCACCGCCAGCGGGCGCATCGACTTGAGATGCGGCCGCGCGCTGGCGCTGTCGATGAAGGCCGAGGCCAGCTGGCCGCCGACCAGGTTGGTCACCAGCGGCGCGGCGCCCTGGAAGGGCACGTGCACCAGGTCGATGCCGGCCTGCATGTTCAGCAGCGCGCCCTGGATGTGCGAGGAGGTGCCGGCGCCGTAGCTGCCGAAGTTGTGCTTGCCGGGGCTGGCCTTCACCATCGCGATGAAGCTCTTCAGGTCCTTCGCGGGCGAATCCAGCGGCACCGCCAGCATGCTCGGGCTGCGCGCGATCATGGTGACCGCCGCGAAGTCCTTCAGCGGGTCGTAGGGCAGCTTCTCCATCAGCGATGGCTGCTGGATCAGCGCGGTGATGGCGATCAGCAGGGTGTGGCCGTCGGCCGGCGCCTTGGCGACGAAACCATTGCCGATGGTGCCGCCCGCGCCAGGGCGGTTCTCCACCACCGCGGGCTGGTTCCAGGCTTCCTGCAGCTTCTGCCCAATGGTGCGCGCCAGGGTGTCGGTCGCGCCGCCGGCGGGGTACGGCACGATCAGCTTCAGCGGCTGGCTCGGATAAGCCGTTTGCGCCACGGCCGGCGCGGCCAGCAGCGCAGCCAGGCCGGCGGCAATGCAGAGTCTTCGCATCTTCGATGTCTTCATGGTCTTGTCTCCTCGGGTGGGTGGGGAAAAACTCAATGCATCGCTTCGCGCACCAGGTTGCGGGCGATGACGATCTGCTGGATCTGCGTCGTGCCTTCGTACAGGCGGAACAAGCGCACATCGCGGTAGAAGCGCTCGATGCCGTAGTCGGCGATGTAGCCGGCGCCGCCGAAGATCTGCACCGCGCGGTCCGCCACGCGGCCGCACATCTCGGAGGCGAAGAGCTTGCAGCAGGAGGCCTCGGTCGAGACGTTGCGGCCCTCGTCGCGCCGGCGCGCCGCATCGATCACCATGCTGCGCGCGGCGTAGATCTCGGCCTGGCTGTCGGCCAGCATCGCCTGCACCAGCTGGAACTCGGCGATGGGCTGGCCGAACTGCTTGCGCTCGATGGCGTAGTTCAGCGCGTCGCGCAGCATGCGCTCGGCCACGCCGACGCAGATGGCGGCGATGTGGATGCGGCCCTTCTCCAGCACCTTCATCGCGGTCTTGAAGCCCTGGCCTTCGCGGCCGCCGATCAGCTGTGCGGCAGGCACCTTGCAGTTCTCGAAGATGACGTCGGCCGTGTGGGCGCCGCGCTGGCCCATCTTGCGGTCCTTGCGGCCGATGCTGATGCCCGGCGTGTTCGCCTCCACGATGAAGGCCGAGACGCCGCCCGCGCCCTTGTCTTCCGGATTCGTGCGCGCCATCAGCGTGAAGATGCCGGCATGCGGCGCGTTGGTGATGAAGCGCTTGGTGCCGTTGACGATGTAGTGATCGCCCTCGCGGATGGCCGTGGTGCGCAGCGAGGCCGCGTCGGAGCCGGCGTCGGGCTCGGTCAGCGCGAAGGAGGCGATCAGCTCGCCGGTCGCGAGCAGCGGCAGGTACTTGTTCTTCTGCGCCTCGGTGCCGTCCAGCAGGATGCCCTGCGAGCCGATGCCCACCGTGGTGCCGAAGAGCGAGCGGAAGCAGGGCGAGGTCTGGCCCATGGCCAGCATCACCATCACCTCCTCTTCCATCGTCACGCCCAGGCCGCCGTACTCTTCGGGCACGGTCAGGCCGAACAGGCCCAGCGCCTTCATCTCGCGCACGATGTCCTCGGGGATCTCGTCGGTCTCGGCCACCTGCGCTTCGGCCGGCACCAGCCGTTCGCGCACGAAGCGTTCGACGGCGTCGAGCAGGGCCTGCAGGGTTTGCGGGTCTCGGATCATGCTTGCTTCCTCAAAGTGCTTCGGCGGTGCCGAGAACGGCGGTGGCCTGGCTGGACAACATGCCGCCGTTGCCATGCGCGATGGCGGTGTGCGCGTTCTTCACCTGGCGCTCGCCGCATTCGCCGCGCAGCTGCCGCACGGCCTCGATCAGCGCGAAGATGCCGTACATGCCCGGGTGCACGCAGGACAGCCCGCCGCCGTTGGTGTTGACCGGTAGCCGGCCGCCCGGGGCGATGGCGCCGTCGGCGACGAAGGGGCCGCCCTCGCCCTTGGGGCAGAAGCCCAGGTCTTCGAGGAACAGCAGCGTGTTGATGGTGAAGGCGTCGTAGAGCTGCACCACGTCGATGTCCTTGGGCGCGAGCCCCGCCATCGCGAAGGCCTCGCGGCCCGACTGGCTGGCGGCCGTGACGGTGAGGTCCGCCATCGAGGAGATCTGCCGGTTCCACACCGCAGTCGCATTGCCGAGCACGTAGACCGGCTTCTTCGGCAGGTCGCGCGCGCGCTCGGCGCTCACCAGCACGCAGGCGCCGCCGCCGTCGGTGACCAGGCAGCAGTCGCGCACGGTGAGCGGGTCCGACACCATGCGCGCGCCCAGCACCTCCTCGCGCGTGAGCGGTTCGCGCATGAAGGCCTCGGGGTTGAGGCGGGCCCACGCACGCGCCGCCACCGCCACGTCGGCGAGCTGCTCGCGCGTGGTGCCGAACTCGTGCATGTAGCGCGAGGCGGCCAGCGCGTAGGCCGATACCGGCAGCATCGGCTCGTAGGGATGCTCGTAGGGCTGCGGGTCGAGGAAGCGGCGTGCCGCCACGATCTCGCGCCGGCCGAAGGCGGCGCTGCGCTGCGCGCTGCCGTAGCAGATGAGCACCGCGCTGCACTGGCCGGCGCGGATGGCCTGCATCGCGGGCAGCAGGTGCGCGATGAAGCTGCTGCCGCCGAGCATCGTGCCGTCGATGTAGCGCGGGTTGAGGCCGAGGTACTCGACCACCGGCAAGGCCCACATCGCGGCCGAGGCGCTGGCGGTGCACAGGCCGTCGATGTCGCTCATTGCGAGCCCCGCATCCGCCACGGCCGCGCGTGCCGAGCGCGCCAGCAGTTCCATGTCGGTAAAGCCGGGCATCTCGCCGCAGCCGAAGGTGGCGACGCCGGCGATCGCGGCGCTGCCGCGCAATGCCTTCAATCCGGCGCTCATGCCTGCGCTCCTTCGATGGCGTCGAACAGCACCAGGCCGCGGCCATCCTTCACCTGCACCCGTGCCTTGACGCGCTGGCCGATGCGCACCGCATCGGGCGCAAGGTTGTCCACGCGGCTCATGAGACGCACGCCTTCGTCCAGATCGATCAGGCTGACGTTGAGGTCACCGCCGTCCGCCGGCTTGCGCCGCACGGTGGTCACGGCATGCACCGTGCCGAGGCCGCTGAAGCGCTTCCATTCGAGCGCGGTGCTGCCGCAGTGCGGACAGCCCTCGCGCGGGTAGTACACATAGCGGCCGCAACCTCCGCAGCACTGGAGGACGAAGCGGCCGGCGTCCAGCTCGCGCTGATTGAAGGCCTGCACGCCTTCGTTGAGAGTCTGCATGGTCATGGTCGCTCAGATCGGGTCCCAGCTGAACACGTCGGCCGAACGCTCCAGGTCGTAGAAGCTCGCCTTCAGCGCCGGCAGCGCGTGGCTGGCCACGGTCTGCGGGCTCCAGCCTTCGCTGCTGTGCACCGAGCGCACCGGCCTCGGCTGGCTCATGAGGAAGATCTCGTTGTTGCGCACGGCGAAGATCTGGCCGTTGACATCCCCGGCCGCATCGCTGGCCAGGCAGACGGCCAGCGGCGCGATCTTGGCGGGCGTCATCTGCTTCAGGCGATCGACGCGCGCCTGCTCTTCGGGCGTCTCGGTCGGGATCGAGCCGATCATCCGGCTCCAGGCAAAAGGCGAGATGCAGTTGGAGCGCACGTGGAACTTCTGCATGTCGAGCGCGATGGACTTCGACAGCGCCGCGATGCCGAGCTTGGCCGCGCTGTAGTTGGCCTGGCCGAAGTTGCCGACCAGCCCGGAGGTGGAGGTCATGTGCACGAAGCAGCCGCTTTCCTGCTCCTTGAAGTGAGTGGCCGCGGCGCGGCTCACATGGAAGCTGCCGTACAGGTGCACCTTGATGACCGCGTCCCATTCCTCCGCGCTCATCTTGTGGAAGAAGCGGTCGCGCAGGATGCCGGCGTTGTTGACGATCACGTCGATGCGGCCGAAGGCCTCCACCGCCGTGCCGACGATGCGCGCCGCGGAAGTCTGTTCCGACACGCTGTCGGTGTTGGCCACGGCCTGGCCGCCGAAGGCCTTGATTTCGTCGACCACAGCCTGCGCCGGGCCTGCGTCCTGGCCTTCGCCGCCCACCGAGGCGCCGATGTCGTTGACCACCACCCGGGCCCCTTCGCGCGCCATGGCCAGCGCGATGTCGCGGCCAATGCCGCCGCCGGCACCGGTGACGACGACGACCTTGTTCTCCACCATCCTGTTCATGCGTTTCACTCCTTTTCCGTGCGCGCCGGCCACTGGAAGGCCGGCGGCTCCTTGTCGAAAAAGCGCTGGACCGCCTCGCGGTGCGGCGTGGTCTGGAAGCACAGCGCCTGGCCGTTGGCCTCGGCCTCGAAGGCGGCCTCCATGGCGCCCGCGTCGAGCGCGATGCGCTTGACCAGGCCCACGGCCAGCGGCGAGGCGCCGCCGAAGCTGTCCGCCAGGGCCAGCGCCCGCGGCAGCAGCGCGGCCTGCTCGTGCTGCTCTATGGCGATGCCGAGCGCCAGCGCCTCGCGCGCGTCCACTTCCCTGGCCGAGAGGAACAGTTCGCGGGCGCGCTGCGCGCCGACGATGCGCGGCAGGGTGTAGGTGGCGCCGCAGTCGGGGACAAGCCCGATACGCATGAAGACCATGCAGAAGCGGGCGCGCCGCGTGACCAGCACGAAGTCCGCCGCCAGCGCCAGGCTGAAGCCGGCGCCGTAGGCCGCGCCGTCCACCGCGGCGATGACGGGGCGGTCCAGCGACAACAGCTCGCGGAAGATCGCGTGCGTGCCCTGCATGCGCGCGCGCAGGCCGTCGCTCTCCAGCGTGCCGGCGGCGGCGATGCCGCGCAGGTCGCCGCCCGCGCAGAAGGCGCCGTTGGCGCCAGTGATCACCACGGCACGGATGCCGCTGTCGGCCTTGACCTGCGCGATGGCGGCGGCCAGGCCCTCCTTCAGCTCGGGGGTGAGCGAGTTGCGGGTGGCGGGGTTGTCGAGGGTGACGACGGCGGTGGTGCCGCGGCGCTCGAAGCGAACCGGGGTCTCGCTCATTTGGATTCCTTGTCCGCCGCGGCGCGATCCTGCTCCTGCAGCTCGCGCCAGAGGATCTTGCCCGTGCCCGACTTGGGCAGGGCGTCGATGAATTCCACGACACGGGGCGCCTTGTAGACCGCCATGCGGCCGCGCGCCCAATCGACGATGTCCTGCTCGGTCACCTCGCCGCGGAAGGCGGGCTTGAGCGAGACGATCGCCTTCACCGCCTCGCCCTGCCTGGCGTCGGGCACGCCGATGATGCAGGCCTCGTGGATCGCCGGATGCTCGTACATCATGTTCTCCACCTCGGCCGGCCAGACCTTGTAGCCCGAGCTGTTGATCATCCGCTTGAGGCGGTCGCGCATGAAGAAGTAGCCTTCCTCGTCCATGTGCGCCAGGTCGCCGGTACGGAAGAAGCGCTTGCCCTCCAGCTCGAAGAAGGCTTCGCGGTCGGCCTGCGGATTGCGCCAGTAGCCGATGGTGTTCTGCGGCGCATGGGTGACCAGCTCGCCGACCTCGCCCTGCGGCAGTTCCTTCAGCGTCTCGGGGTCCACGATGCGGGTGTCGACGCCCTGCGCCGGGATGCCCAGGCATCGGCGCTTGCCGCGCGCGAGCGGGTTGGCCTGCAGGAAGGATGCGGTCTCCGTCAGGCCGTAGCCCTCGTTGTAGGTGATGCCCCAGCGCTGCTGCATCATCGTCGCCACCGCTTCCGGCATCGCCGCAGCGCCGCCGGACAGCAGGGTCAGGCTGGAGATGTCGCGCTGCGCGACCTCGGGATGCGAGAAGAAGTCCAGGATCATCGCCGGCGGGGCCGTCCACGCGCTGACGCGATGCCGCTCGATCAGCCGGGCGGCCAGGGCCGGATTCCACCGCGGGAGCATCACCGAGGTGCCGCCCAGGAAGATCGGCATGTTCATGCCGTTCTGCAGGCCGAGCATGTGGAACAGCGGTGCAACCGCGAGCACCACCGTCTCGCAATGCAGGCCCTTCCAGACATGCGAGGCGGCCAGCGAGGCGATCACCGTCTGGTGGGTGTGCATGCAGCCCTTGGGGTGGCCGGTGGTGCCCGAGGTGTAGGGCAGGATGGCGAGGTCTTCGGGGCGGATGCCCGAGTCGGCGCCGTCGCCTTCGGCCGGCATGCTGTCCCAGCCTGTGCAATCCGGGCGCGAGATCGGACGCAGCGGCTCGAGCACCCAGTCGGGGACCTCGTCGGCGCGCTCCCCCATGGCCTCGGCGTACGCGTGCACGACGATCCGGTCGAACAGGCCCGGCTCGAAGTGATCGAGCAGCTCCTGCGCCACGAACGCGATGCGCGCGCCGCTGTCCTCGGCGTAGTAGCGGACCTCCCGGGCCTTGCTCATGGGATTGACGGGCACCACGACGCCGCCCGCGCGCAGGACCGCGTAGCAGGCAATCACGAACTGGGGGCAGTTCTGGCTGGCCACCAGCACGCGGTCGCCGCGCCGCAGCTGGAGCGTGCCGCGCAGCCAGGCCGCCATCGCGGCCACGCGCCGCTGGAGCTCGGCGTAGCGGATGACGCTGCCGCAGTAGACGATGGCGGCCTTATGCGGATAGCGCCGCGCCGCGAGCTCGAGGCACTCGGGCAGCGTCGTCTGCGGCACGACCAGCTCGCGCGCGACGCCTTTGGGCCAAAAGCGGAAATGCGGACGCTCGGGAACAGTTCCCCCACGCTCCCCCACTGCGTGTGGGTCGCCGCCCCCCAAGTGGGCCCTCGCGCCTTCGGGCGGCCGTGCGGCGCTCACCATCATTGCTTCTCCATGGCGCGGGCGATGATTTCTTTCATCACCTCGTTGGCACCGCCATAGATACGGCCGACGCGCACGTCGGCATAGAGCCGCGCGATCGGGTATTCGTTCATGAAACCGTAGCCGCCGTGCAGCTGCAGGCACTCGTCGACGATGCGGCAGCAGGCGTCGGTGGTCCACCACTTGGCCATGGCCGCCGTCGGCACATCGAGCTCGTTGCGCATCAACCGGGCGATGCAGTCGTCGACAAAGGCGCGTGCCACCTGCGCCTGTGTCTCGCACTCGGCGAGCTTGAAGCGGGTGTTCTGCATCTTCAGGAGCGGCTCGCCGAAGACTTGGCGGTCGCGCACGTAGTCGAGCGTGTCGCCGATCGCGCGCTGCATCGTCGCCACCGCGCCGACGGCGATCAACATGCGCTCGCGCGGCAGCTGCGCCATGAGCTGCGCGAAGCCGCGGCCTTCCTCGGCGCCGAGCAGGTTCTCGGCCGGCACGCGCACATCGTCGAAGAAGAGCTCGGTGGTGTCCAGCGTCTTCTGGCCCATCTTGTCCAGCAGCGGCCCGCGGCGAAAGCCTGCCGTGCCTTCGGTCTCCACCATCAGCAGCGAAATGCTCTTGGCACCGTCCGCGGCGGCATCCGTCTTCGCGGCGACGCAGACCAGACCGGCGTGCATGCCGTTGGTGATGAAGGTCTTGCTGCCGCTGATGCGCCAATCGCCGCCATCGCGCCGCGCCTGCGTCTTGATGCGCTGCAGGTCGGTGCCGGCGCCGGGCTCGGTCATCGCGATGGCCGCCACCAGCTCGCCGCTGGCCATGCGCGGCAGCCAGCGGCGCTTCTGCGCCTCGGTGCCGTAGGCCAAGACGTAGTGGGCGACGATGCCGCTGTGCACGTTGTTGCTGAAGGCCTGCGCCATGGCGCGCATCTGCTCCTCGCAGATCACCGCCTCGTGCAGGAAGCTGCCGCCGCCGCCGCCGTATTCCTCCGGGATGCTGGCGCACAGCAGCCCTGCCTGGCCGGCCCGGGTCCAGATGTCGCGGTCGGCATGGTGCTGCGCGCGCCAGCGCGCCTCGTTCGGGACGCACTCGCGCTCGAAGAAGCGGCGCGCGCTGTCGCGCAGCATCTCCAGCTCTGCCGTCATCCAGGGCCGGCTGGGGTTCATCACGGCCGCCCGCCTCCGCAGACCAGCACCTGCCCGCTCACATAGTTCGACTCCGGAATGCAGAACATGTAGACCGCGCCGGCCGCTTCCTGCGGCGTGCCGCCGCGGCCCAGCGGAATCATGGCTTCCGCGTTCTTCAGGATCTGCGGATTGACGCCCACCTTGATCTGCCGGCCCTCGATGTCGATGCTGGCGCCGGCGCTGGCATCGGCCTCGGTCAGCCGGGTCTTGATCAATCCGAAGGCGACGCTGTTGACGTTGACCTTGTAGCGCCCCCACTCCTTGGCCATGGCCTTGGTCAACCCGTTGATGCCGGCCTTGGCGGCCGCGTAGTTGGCCTGGCCGGCGTTGCCGTAGACGCCGGAGGTGGAGGAGATGTTGACCACCTTGCGGAACACTTCGCGGCCTTCGTTGGCCTCGCGCTTGGCGGCATCGCGGATGAAATTGGAGGCCGCGCGCAGGATGCGGAAGGGCGCGGTCAGGTGCACGGCGAGCATGGCTTCCCACTGCTCGTCGGTCATCTTCTGCACCACGTTGTCCCAGGTGTAGCCGGCGTTGTTGACGATGATGTCCAGGCCGCCGTAGGTGTCGACGGCGGTACGCACGAAGCGGTCGGCAAAGCCGCTGTCCGTGACGCTGCCGGCGCAGGCGGCGGCGCTGCCGCCGGCGGCGACGATGTCGGCGACGGTCTGCGCGGCAGGTTCGGCGTCGAGGTCGTTGACGACGACGCGCGCGCCTTCGCTCGCCAGCTTGAGCGCGATCTCGCGCCCGATGCCGCGGCCGGAGCCGGAGACGATGGCGACCTGGCCTTCGAGTTTGCGGTTCATGTGTTGTCTCCTGTGTGCTGTGTCAATTCCAAGCGATGAGCGCCTCGCCGGTGAGCTTGTGGATGCCGTCCTGGTTGGCCGTCGCGATGTGCAGCCGCACGCAGCGCCTGCCTTCGTGTTCGAACTTCTCGGCAACCTTGCCGGTGCAGCTGATGCGCTCGCCGACATGGGTGATGGCGGCGAAGCGCACATCGAGCGAGCGAATCGCCGACTGCGGCACCCAGTTCGTGAGCAGCCGTCCGAGCCAGGCGGCGGACAGCATGCCGTGCGCGAACACGTCGGGCATGCCGGCGGATTGGGCGAAGTCGGTGTCGACGTGGATCGGGTTGTGGTCGCCGGAGGCACCGCAGTACAGCGCGAGTGCGAGGCGGGTGATCGGCGGCAGTTCGAGCGGCGGGAGCGTGTCGCCGGGCTGCAGCGTGGTCCAGTCCGGAAGGGTGGTAGTCATCGTCATTGCTGAAGGCCGGTTGATTGAGTGCGGGGGCGGACCGAGGGCGCCGGGTGCCCGATTCCGCTCATGTCCCCCGCAGCGGGCTGCGGCCGCTGCTCCTCCTTTACTTCGCTCCATCGGGCACCCGCCGCCCTCGGCCTGGACGCGCCCGTGTCGTTCAACCCATGAACACCCACCACGTTTGAAGGATCAGGCCGGTGGGGCGCGCTGCGCAGCGAAGTAAAGGAGGAGGCGGCCGCAGGCCGCCGGGGGACATGAGCGGAGCAGCGCGCCCCGCCGGCCTGATCCCGCCCCGAAACCGTGTCACCCATTGCGCACCACCGTCACGCAACGCAGCTCGGCCACGAGTTCGTCCCGCTGATTGCTCACGCGCGTCTTGCGCACCACGAACTCCAGCGCGCCGTTCTTCTTGTCGTAGATGTCGTCGATGCGCTGCTGGAATCTCAGCGTGTCGCCGGCATAGGCCATCGCGTGATAGTTGAAGCCCTGCTCTCCGTGCAACAGGCTGCGGTAGTCCATGCCCAGCAGCTCGCGGATGGCGGCCGGGTTGGGCGATTCCATCTCCAGGCAGAAGAGAAAGGTGGGCGGCACCGGCAGGCCCGGATGCCCCGCGTCGCGGGCCGCGGCCTCGTCGATGTAGACGGGATCGGTCTGGCCAGTGGCCTTGGCGAAGAAGCGCAAGCGGCCCTTCTCCACTTCCACCTGGAAGGGCGGCAGCGTGTGGCCGATGTGGCGGCGATCGATCATTTTTTATGCAACCTGGTAGAGCGTCACCACGCAGGCGCCGCCCAGGCCCAGGTTGTGCTGCAGCGCGAGCCGCGCGCCTTCCACCTGGCGCTGCTCGGCCCGGCCGCGCAGCTGCCACACCAGCTCGGCGCATTGCGCGAGGCCGGTGGCGCCGAGCGGATGGCCCTTTGACAGCAGGCCGCCGGAGGGGTTGGTCACCACGCGGCCGCCATAGGTGTTGTCGCCCTCGACGATAAAGCGCTCCGCCGTGCCCTCGGGCGTGAGGCCCAGCGCCTCGTAGGTGATCAGCTCGTTGGCGGTGAAGCAGTCGTGCAGTTCCACCACGTCCAGTTCCTCGGGGCCGATACCGGCGTCTTCGTACACCTGCTTCGCAGCGGCCGCCGTCATGTCGTAGCCCACCAGCTTGCGCATGTCCTGGCTCTCGAATGTGGATGGCGTGTCGGTGGTCATTGCCTGCGCCGCGATCACGACACGCATGTCCAGGCCGTGCTTCTTCGCGAACTCGGCCGAGCAGACGATGGCCGCGGCCGCACCGCAGGTCGGCGGGCAGCACTGGAAGCGGGTGAGCGGATCGAAGACCAGCGGCGAAGCCATCACCTCGTCCAGCGTCAGCGTCTGGCGGAACACCGCCAACGGATTGCGCGCCGCATGCTGGCGCGCCTTCACCGAGATGCGGCCGAAGGTGTCGCGGCGGATGCCGTGCTGCGCCATGTAGTCGCGCCCGGCGCCGCCGAAGAACTGTGCTGCGCGCGGCGCTTCGGGGATGAAGCCCTGCTTCTGCGTCATCACCTCGGCGAAACGCGCCATCGGCGAAGGCCGGTCATCGTACGCGCCCTTGAGCGCGCCGGGCTGCATCTGCTCGAAGCCGAGCGCGATGGCGCATTCCACCGCGCCGCTCTCGACCGCCTGGCGCGCGAGGAACAGCGCGCTCGAGCCGGTGGAGCAGTTGTTGTTGAGATTGAAGACCGGAATGCCGCTCAAGCCGACGCCGTAGATGGCCGCCTGGCCGGCGGTGGAGTCGCCGTAGACATAGCCGACGTAGGCCTGCTCCACCAGGGGGTAGGCTACGCCGGCATCGTCTAGCGCGAGCTTCGCCGCGCGCGCGCCCATCACGGTGTACGGGTCGCTGGCGCCGGGCTTGGTGAAGGGGATCATCCCCACGCCGACCACGTGGACGGGGCGCTGCATACGTGTCATGGAAGCTCCTGAATGGATGGGAGAAGTCTCGGCCGCGGCACGCGCTTCAACAATCGCGGATCGGGCCAAAACGATTGGCCGAAACGCTCATGCCGGATCGCGGTAGCGGAACGTGCCCATGGCGCGCGCCGCCACCTCGCCGCCGGCGTCGGTGACGGTGGCTTCGCAGAAGCACACCGAGCGGCCGCCGCCGGTGGCGCGTCCCAAAGCCTTCAACCGCCCGCCGCTCGGCCGCATGAAGGCGATGTGCATGTCGACGGTGACGACCTCGCGCGCATAGGCGATGCGCGAGAGCGCGGCATGCGCCATCGCGCTGTCGAGCAGGGTCATGAGCACGCCGCCGTGGCCGCTCGCGTGGTTGTTCAGCAGTTCGGGGCGCAGTTCCACCGACACCACGGCTTCGCCGCCCTCGGCGCGCTCGACCCGCAGGCCGAGGTGCTCGGAAAAGGGGACGTAGCGCTGCGGGCCGCTGCGCGGCCGGTCGCCCTCCTCCGGCTGCTGCGCGCTCGCGAGGTGCAGGCTCATGCCTTCTCCCGCTTCGAGGCAGCGGCCGCCGCGGTGAAGTCGCGCGGGCCCGTCAGCGCGAGACCGCCATCGACCGGAATGACTGCGCCGGTAATGTAGGAGCCCCAGTCGCTGGCCAGCAGCATCGCCATGCGGCTGATGTCCTCGATGCGGCCCAGGCGCTTCAGCGGCACGCGCTGCGCCATCGCGGCCATCGTCTCGTCGGTGGGCGCGAGGCGCTTCAGGCCCTCGGTGTCGGCGATCGGCCCGGGCACGATGGAGTTGATGCGGATGCCCTGCGGCCCCCACTCCAGCGCCAGCACCTGCGTCAGCATGTCCACGCCCGCCTTGGCCGCGCACACGTGGGCCTGGAAGGGCGTGGGGATGAAGGCCTGCCCGGCGGAGATCTGGATCACACAGGCGCCGGGCTGGCGCAGGTGCGCATGCGCCAGCCGCGCGACGTTGAAGCTGCCCAGGAGGTCGATGTCTACCACCGTCTTGAAGGCGTTGGGCGACATGTCGAGCGCGCTGGCAAGGAAGTTGCCGGCGGCGCCCGAGACCAGCACGTCGATGGGGCCGAAGCGCTCGGCGGCCTGCGCGAAGGCGCGCTCCAGCGCCTCGGGCTGGCGCACGTCCGCCGGGATGCCGATCGCTTCGGTGCCGAGAACCTCCAGCTGCTGCGCGGCCGTCGCCACCTTGTCCGCCGAGCGGCTCAGCACCGTGATGCGCGCGCCGGCGCGCGCGAAGGCCTGCGCGATGCCGAAGTTGATGCCGCTGGAACCGCCGGCCACGAACACGTGGCGGCCCTGGAAGTCGAAGGCGGAAAAGTCCATCGCGCTCACTCCGGCTTGAAGCCGAGCTCGGCCAGCATCTTGGTGTCGCGCTCGAACTGGGCCTTGGCGTAGGCGGCGTAGACCTCGGCGTCCATCCACTTGGGCTGCATGTCGAACTGCTCCAGCTGGCTCAGATACACCGGGTCGGCCGAGGCCTTGCGGAAGGCGGCGGCCAGCCGCGCGGCAATCTTCGGATCGAGGTTCTTCGGCGCCGCCAGGCCGACCGGCGAGTCGATGACGAGGTCGTGCCCGAGCTCCTTCACCGTCGGCACGCCGGGATAGCGCGCGAGGCGCTCGGCGGTGAATGTCGCGAGCAGCCGCACCTTGCCGCCCTGCACCTGCGCGCCGAAGCCGGGGTCGCCGTAGACGTCGAGGTGGTGGCCGATCACGGCGTTGAAGGCTTCGCCGCCGCCCTTGAAGGGCACCATGTTGAAGGTGGTGCCGTTCATGCGCGCGAGACGCTCGCCGTAGATGCGGTTGATGCTGGTGGCGCCCACCGTGCCCCAGCTGATCGCGCCGGGGCGCTTCTTCGCATCGGCGAGCAGTTCGTCCAATGTCTTCCACGGCGCGTCGTTGGCCACGACGATGCCGGTGACCATGCCGAACAGGCCGGCGATGTAGCTGAAGTCGCGCAGCGGATGCCAGTTGATCTTGTGCAAGAGCGGCGCGCGGATCACGGAGTTGTGGATCACGGCCAGCGTGTAGCCGTCGGATTCGTTCATCACGGCCACCGAGCCGGGACCGTTGATGCCGCCCGCGCCCGGGCGGTGCATCAGCACGACCGGCTGGCCGAGCTCGCGCGAGGCCGCCTCGGCCAGCGGGCGGAAGATCGGATCGAAGGAGCCGCCGGGCGGGAACGGCATCACCAGCGTGATCGGCTTGGCGGGAAACGGGTCGGCGGCGAGCGCGGGGCTGGCCGCGGCTGCGGCGCCGAGCGCGAACAAGGCGCCGAGCGCCGAGCGCCGGTACAGGGAGCGGTTGAGCATGTTCATGGTGTCTCCTGGTTATCGGGTTGGCGGTTCAAGAAGCCTGCGGCAGCGGCAGGTAGCGGAACGTTCCCTGGGCCTGTGCGACGACGCGCCCGCCCGCATCGGTGATCGAGGCGCGGCACCAGGCCACGCCGGTGTCGTGCTGCACGACCTCGCCGTCGGCCCTGAGCCGGCCGCGGCCCGGCTCGAGGAAGCTGGTGTTGAGGTTGAGCGTGACCGCCGTGCGGGCGAAGTCGAACACCGACACGGCGGCGCTGGCCATGACCACGTCGAGCAGCGTGACCAGCACGCCGCCGTGCATCGCGCCGACGACGTTGCCGAGCTCCGGACGCTCGTCGATGACGACGCGCGCGCGGCCGGCTTCGGCGAACTCGCGCCGCGCATCCAGCAGCTGCATGAAGGGCACGCGGCCGAACAGGTTGCGCCGGTCCCCGCCCGCGACCGGCTTCATGCGCGCACCTGCTCGCGCAGCACGTTCTTCAGCACCTTGCCGGCGGCCGACATCGGCAGCTCGCGCAGGAAGCTGATGCCGCGCGGGCACTTGTAGCCGGCCAGGCGCTCGCGACACCAGGCGCGCAGTTCATCCTCTGTGGCATTGGCATCGCCGGCCATCACGACCGCCGCATGTACCGCCTCGCCCCAGCGCGCATCCGGCACGCCGATGACCGCCGCCTGCGCGACCCGGGGATGGCTGCGCAGCGCTGCCTCCACCTCGGCGCAGTAGACGTTCTCGCCGCCGCTGATGATCATGTCCTTCAGGCGGTCGACGATGAAGAGATGGCCGTCGCTCAGCATGCGGCCCGCATCGCCGGTGTGCAGCCAGCCGTCGCGCAAGGCGGAGGCCGTCGCCTCGGGGTTGCGCCAGTAGCCCTGCATGACCATTGGCCCGCGTGCCAGCACCTCGCCCACTTCGCCGCGCGGCAGCTCGCATCCGCGCTCGTCGGCGACGATGATCTCGGCGCCGAGGCCGGCGCGGCCGACGGCGTTCAGCAATCCAAGCGCGCGTGCCTCGGCCCGGTGGTTCGCCGGCAGGTTGATGCACACGGCACCTGCGGTTTCAGTGAGGCCATAGGCCTGGAAGAACTCGGCGTGCGGCCAGGCGGCCAGGGCGCGGTCCAGCAGGTCCGGCGGCATCGGCGCGGCACCGAAGGCGATGCGATTCAGGCTCTGCACACGCTCGGGCGTGAAGGCGGGATCGTCGAGCAGCGACTGCAGCATGCTCGGCACGACGATGATGTCGCCGATGCGGTGCTCCGCGACCGCCTCGATCACCGCAGCGGGGCGGAACTGCGCCATCGTCACGCAGTGGCCGCCGGCGATCAGCTGGCCCACCAGGCGGCCGAGGCCGGCGACGTGGAACAGCGGCGCCACCAGCAGCGAGACCGAGTCGGGCGCGTTGTTCAACTCGGCGGCCCGGGCCATCGAGGCGGTCCAGAAGTTCGCATGGCTCAGCATCACGCCCTTGGACCGCCCGGTGGTGCCGCCGGTGTAGAGGATGGCGGCGAGCGCGTCGCCGCCGGTGCGCGTGTCGGCCAGCGGCTCCAGCCTGGCGCCCTCTTCTTCCAGCGCGCTCAGCTCGACCAGCGCGGGCCCGTTGCGGGGTGCGAGCGCTGCCAGCGATGCGTCGACCAGCAGCAGCGCGGCTTCGCTGTCCTGCAGCGCGTGCGCCAGCTCGGGCGTGCTCCAGCGGATGTTCAATGGGCAGGCGGCGGCGCCCAGCCACCAGCAGGCGAGGATGGCGCGCACCAGCCGATCGCTGTTGGGCGCGAGCAGCGCCACGCGGTCGCCGCGCCCGATGCCGCGCTTCGCCAGCGCCGCCGCCTGCAGGGCCACGCCCTTCATCAGCTGCGCATGCGTATGACGGCGCGTGCCGGCATCGTCGAGGTGCGTGAGTGCGGTCTTGTCGGGGCAGCGCTGCAGCGCACGATGCAGGCCTTGGGTGAGATACACGATGGAGTCCCCAGGCTTGTTGTGGTGCAGGCAAGCTTAGGCAAGGCTGCGGCCCGGACCCATGGCGAGAAGCGCCAAATGTCTTGGCGAAAGCGCTCATGCAGACGTGTGCTTGAGACGGTCGGGACGGTCGTTCAATCCATGAACACCCGCGGCGCTTGATGCATCAGGCCGGCCTGGTCCCGCCCCAGCGCCGAATGAGCCGACCAAGCCCCAGCAAGCCGCTCAGCGTTCCGGCCCGTGCGACAGGCGGTATTCGCCCGGGGCCACGCCGGTCCACTGCTTGAAGGCGCGATGGAAGGTGCTGGCTTCCGAGAAGCCCACGCGGTTGGCGATGTCCAGCAAGGGCAGCGGCGTGTGCAGCAGGTACTCGATGGCGGCATCGCGCCGCAGTTCGTCCTTGATCTGCTGGAAGCCGCGGCCCTCCTCGCGCAGACGGCGGCGCAGCGTCTGCGGCGTCACCGCGAGCGCCTCGCCCACTTCCTCCAGCGACGGCAGGTCGTCGCCCAGCCGCTTGCGCAGCAGCCGGCGAATGCGCTCGGTGAGGCTGCTGGTGTCGCGGTACTTCACGATCAGGTTGGCGGGCGAGCCGGCGAGGAATTCGCGCAGGCTCTGCGGCGACTGGACGACCGGCAGCGCCAGCCAGCGCGCATCGAACCACAGGCCGACATGCGGCTGGCCGTAGCGGATCGGCACCTGGTAGACGCGCGATGTGTCGGTGCTCGTCTGCTCCGCCGTGTAGTCCACCTCCAGCAGCGGGATGCGGCGCGCCACCAGCCAGGAGAAGGCGTTGAAGGCGAGCAGCATGAAAGCCTTCACCGCATAGTCCAGCCGCGCATCGGAGGCACGCCGCAGCACGAACTGCACATGCGCGCTGCCCTCGCGGACCGTAAGGCGCGGCACGAAGTCGTGCACCAGCAGGTGATACATGGCGAAGCCGTCGCGCAGGGCCTCGCCCAACGTGGCGCAGCGCACCAGTTGACGCATGCACTGGCCGAAGCTTCCGGGCGGCAGGGGACGGCTCAGCAGGCCCCAGATCTCGTCGCGCAGTTCGCGCCGCAAGGCGCGGATCAGCAGCGCGTACTGGCGCTGCGAGAGGCGCGCCAGCGGCGACTCCAGCAGCGAGGGCGCGATGCCCGCGCGTGCCAACAGGGGCGCCGTATCGAGCCCGCGATGGCGCGCGCCCATCAGGATGCTGTGCACCTGCTGGATGGCAACGGTGTGGTGGGTGAGCGTCATCGATGGCGGCCGCCGCGGCTCGGCCGATGATTGTAGGCAGCGCAACTCAGTCGACGACGCCCGCAGCCCTCAGGGCGGCCACGGCCGACGCCTCGAGCCCGGCCTGGCGCAGGATCTCCTCGGTGTGCTCGCCGGCGCGCGGGGCCGGCCGCGGGGCGGAGGGCTCGAACCCGCTCATCTTGATGGGGCAGCCGAGCTGCGGCGGCGCCGCATCGTCGGCGGCGACGCGCATGCGGCGCGCGCGAAAGTGCGGATGCGCGAGCGTCTCGTCGATGCGCAGCACCGGCGTCACGCAGCCGACGCCGTCGTGGAACAGGCTGCGCCAGTGCGCGAGCGGCCGCGCGCCGAAGATGGCGGCCAGCTCCGTGCGCAGGCGCTCCTCGGTCGCGGGGTCGCCGCTGCGGTGCAGCGGCGCGAGATCGGGGCGCTCCAGCGTGCGGCACAGCTCGTGCCAGAACTTCGCCTCCAGCGCTCCGACCGCGAGCTGCCGGCCGTCGGCGGTGCGATAGAAGCCGTAGCAGGCGAGCGCACCCGTCAGCGCGCTGTGGCCGATTTGCGGCACCTGGCCGTGCTGGTGCAGACCGGCCAGCGGCAGCACCGCATGGGCGAGCACGCCGTCGGCCATCGCGATGTCCACATGCCGACCGCGGCCGCTGCGCGAGGCATCGAATAGCGCGGCAAGGATCCCTGCCACCGCCGTCATGGTGCCTCCCAGCAGATCGGCCACCGGCAGGTTCGACAGCGCTGGGCCCGCGGCGTTGCCGATCTGGTCGGCCACGCCGGCGAGCGCCGCATAGTTCAAGTCGTGCCCCGGCGTGTCGCGCAACGGCCCGGTCTGGCCGAAGCCGCTGATGCTGCAGTAGACGATGCGCGGATTGACGGCCGCGACCGCTTCGTAGCCCACCCCCAACCGCTGCATCACGCCGGGCCGGAAGCCTTCCACCAGCACGTCGGCATCGCGGCACAGGCGCAGCAGCGTGGCCACGCCATCGGCGTGCTTGAGGTCGATGCGGATCGCGCGCTTGTTGCGGTTGACGAGCGCGCGCACGGCGGGGCTCGCGTAGTCGCCGGCGCCGGTGTCCTCGATCTTGACGACGTCGGCGCCGAGATCGGCGAGATGCATCGTGCCAAGCGGGCCCGGCAGCAGCCGGGTCAGGTCGAGCACGCGCACGCCTGCGAGCGGGGCGCCGGCGGGTGCGCGCGCCGGGGAATCAGGGGAAGGGCTCATGAGGCCTGCAATCTAGGCGGCCCTCGCCACCGCGGCAATGGCGGCAGCGGTCCCATCGATTGGCGAAAAGCGTCACGCTCCGCGTTTGCGCCGAGAAGGTCTCAAGTCGAGCCGACCATCAATACCTTGCGGTCGTTCAACGGTTGCACGGGCCGTGCATTCATCCTGTAGAGCTTCCTGAACGCGGCAAGCTGCGAGGCGGAGAGCTCGACGGGCGTCTTCAGTACCTGCCAACGCACCTCTTCGCTGCACGGCGGCGTCGTCAGCGATCCCGTGAAGGCGTAGTAGGCGCGATTGGCAGGCAGCAGATCGGTCGGGTTGATGGCGGCGTCCAGCTTCAGGGTTTCGCCTTCCTTGGCCGGCAGGTGGTCGAACACGGGCTTCAGCGCGGCGTTCTCCTTGCCCGCCTTGAACAGCACCGCAACAACGGCGAGCTGTCCCTCTGCGTTCTTGTGGACGAGATGCGCGACCAAGGGGTAGGCCTTGCCGTCGATCTTCTCTTCGCTCGGCGTGTGGAAGTGGAACTGCAGCAGCCCGTACTCGACCCCATCGAGAGTGACCGAGCCGGCCGCGGGTAGATTCACCTGGATCGTGTGGCCGTTGTTGACCACTTGGCCCGGCCCGGCCGCGTAGGCAAAGCCGATGGGCTTGGCGTCAGCCGATTTCTCGGCCGCCCGCGTGACGACATTGATCGGCGATTGATGCTTGCCCAGCTTGCAGGTCTTGAAGCTTTCATCCAGCTCGGCCCAGTGCGCCGCGCTGCCGTGCCCCTGGTAGCTCCAATGGGGATTGCCTTGGGCAAAGGCCAGGGGTGCGACGCTCAGCACGCATGCCGCAGCAAGCAACAGTTTCGATTTCATAGATCCTCGTTGAATGAACGGCGGGATTCTAGGTACGGGCCCTGAACACAGTCTTAACCGGCAAGACAACTGCATGCTCTGCCGGTACGATTCCACTCGGTCGGCGCCGCGGCGGACTATTCGCGATGCGCACCACCCCATGGGGTGCAAGTTGCCGACGTGGTCAGGCTGCCTGCGCGGCTTGAATGCACCTGTCTGTCCCAACTCAGGAGAACCAAGATGGTCAGCAAGAACACGATTTGTCTCTGGTACGACGGCACCGCGTTGGACGCCGCGAAGTTCTACGCCGAGACCTTCCCGGACAGTGCGGTGGGCGCCGTCCTTCGCGCGCCTGGCGACTATCCCGCGGGCAAGCAGGCCGATATCTTGACGGTCGAGTTCACGGTGATAGGCATCCCCTGTCTCGGATTGAACGGGGGCCCGGCGTTCAAGCACAACGAGGCTTTCTCGTTCCAGATTGCGACCGACGACCAGGCCGAAACCGACCGCCTGTGGAACGCGATTGTCGGAAACGGCGGCGAGGAAAGCGCATGCGGCTGGTGCAAGGACAAGTGGGGACTGTCTTGGCAGATCACGCCACGCGCCCTGACGGACGCGATCGCCGATCCCGATCGAGCGGCGGCCAAGCGCGCGTTCGACGCCATGATGGGGATGAAAAAGATCGACATCGCTGCGATCGAAGCGGCTCGGCGCGGCTGACGCTGCCTTCCTATCGGCGAGCCTGGCAACGCGGCCGTCGCGCTCAGTGCGCCGCCGCCTCGGCAATCACCTTCGTCGCCGCATCGGGCTGCGACGTCATCACCACGTGCGACGCACCCTTGACCACCACGGTCCTCACTGCCTTCGCGCGCTCGGCCATGAAGGCCATCGCCGCGGGCGGAATGTTCCTGTCGCGATCACCGTAGACGAACCACGAGGGCACCGACTTCCAGGCCGGCGCCTCGGCCGGCTCGCGACATCGCTTTGCAAACGACTTGCGCCCTGGCGAGCGCCTGCGATTGAAATTTAGTGTTGACGAAGCCGGCCCAGATACAGAGGCATACGCAAGCTGATCGCCAGGCCGCCTCGCCGCCGAACAATCGCTCCATCAGCTCGGACAGCGCATGCGATCCGGCTGACAACCACTCTTCCAGATTGCCATCACCCACCCGAAAGGAATCATCGTGAAAGCTTCCGTCCTCCTCGCCACCGCCGCCCTCTCCTCGCTGTTCGCCTTGGGCGCGAGCGCCGAGCAGTACCAGGGCGTGCTGCAGTTCCATGCCGGCGCAAGCCGCGCCAGCGTCAAGGCAGAGGCGGTCGTTGCATCGCACAGCGCCGACCCGTACCGCGAAGGCGCATCGGCAGGCGTCGCTGCGATGCTGCCGGCCGTCGTTGTGCGCGCGGACGCACGCGCCGAAGGCGTGGCCGCTGCCCGTGTCGGCAACCTCTATGCGGACGGCGCCGATGCTGGGGTGCCGCATGCATTCGCCAGCACGCTCGACCGCGCGGCAGTGCGCGCGCAGGCGCGCGCAACGGCGGCGCACGGTGTGACCGAGGGAACGCTGTAAGCGCTCACAGGTGCGTTTCAATCACTTCGGATTCCAGGAGATCTCAATGACCGCTTCCCCACAGTGGCCCCGCCGCGCGTTCCTCGGCAAGGCGGCGCTCGGCATCGCCGCCGCCCAGCTGGCTTCGATCCTGCCCGCTTTCGCTCAATCCGCCGGCACAGGCAGCATCAAGCGCCTCGAGCCGCTCAAGAGCATCGATGCCGGCAGCCTCAGCATCGGGTACTTCGAGGCAGGGCCGGCCGACGGTGCCCCTGTGATTCTTCTTCACGGCTGGCCCTACGACATCCACATGTTCGTCGACGTCGCACCGCTGCTTGCCGCCGCGGGCTTGCGCGTCATCGTGCCGTATCTGCGCGGCTACGGCACCACCCGCTTCCTGTCGGCCGACACGCCGCGCAACGGGCAGCAGTCGGCGGTCGCCGTCGACATCATCGCGCTGATGGATGCGCTGAAGATCAAGGTCGCCACCGTTGCCGGCTGCGACTGGGGCGCGCGCACGGCGTGCATCATGGCCGCGCTGTGGCCGGAGCGCGTGAAGGCGCTGGTGTCGGTCAGCGGCTACCTGATCGGCAGCCAGGAGGCCGGCAAGATCCCCCTGCCGCCGCAGGCCGAGTTGCAGTGGTGGTACCAGTACTACTTCGCGACCGAGCGCGGCCGCGCGGGCTACGAGAAGAACCGCCACGCCTTCGCCAAGCTCATCTGGCAGCTCGCCTCGCCGAAGTGGAACTTCGATGCGGCCACGTTCGAGCGCAGCGCCGTGGCATTCGAGAACCCCGACCACGTTGCCATCACGGTCCACAACTACCGCTGGCGCCTCGGCCTGGCGGAAGGCGAGGCGAAATACCTCGACCTCGAGGCCAGGCTGGCGAAGGCGCCGGTGATCGGCGTGCCGACCATCACGCTCGAAGGCGACGCCAACGGCGCGCCGCATCCGGAACCCAGCGCCTATGCGAAGAAGTTCTCGGGGCGCTACGAGCATCGGCTGGTCAGCGGCGGCATCGGCCACAACCTGCCGCAGGAAGCGCCCGAGGCCTTCGCGAAGGCCGTGATCGACGTGGCGCGTGGGTGAGCCAGCGTCAAGCTGGGTCACGCAGCCTTACTACACTGGTCCCAATGAGCCATCCCCCTCAACCGCATCGCGTGCGAGACCTCCTTGCTTCCTATTTCTGGAGTGGCGATGTCATCCGCAGCCGAAGCGTGAGTGATGTCGTGCTATCAGGCACGGTCGACGTGCCTGCGCCCCCCGCGAGGCTGTTGGCAGATTGGGAAAGGGAGACATCGTTGCGCCTGGGCTTGGAACCCGGAGAGGTCGAGGCATTGCCTCTGGCGCGAGCGCGTGCGCGTTGGCCGGACTACAGGCAATGCGTGGAGTCGGTGTCCGATTGGACACGCACGCTCGGCCTGCCCGAGGTGCTTGCCTCCTGCGACGTAGCCCTGATGGCCTGCCGCGGCGCGAAGTACCACCATGACGGCGCACGCTATGGCGGTGCAGCCTTCTGCAATCTCTTCCTCAGCGAGGACAGGGGTCTGGACCTGCATTTTCCCGCTACGGGTCATCGAATCCCCCTTGCCAGGGGGACGGCTGTGATATTCGATACCGGCCAGCCTCACGCTGTGATCAAGCGCGGCAGCAGCGGCTTCAATGCGGCCGACTTCGCGCCCGACCAGCATTGCACCCAGGTATTCCTGACGTGGGAGCTTCCCATCGAGAATCCCGTTGTGGAGCGCGCACTTCGGATCGACTTCGACATCGACCCTTCGACCTCGTTACAACTGGATGAAGAGCAGGTCTGGCTGAACGGCGCACGCGCCAGTGTGTGCCCGGATTCTGGCCGGTGGCGCCGAAGCGCATGCGCCGGTTCGGGTTAAGGCAATCTGTCGATGCGCTCCTTCGCATCTCTGATCGCGTCCAGGTGCGCAATTTCGCTCGACGGCAACCCTGACTTTTGCAGTTCGAAGCGCGACGTGGCATCCATGACATACGACCAGTGCCAGGCCCCTTCTCGCTCGACCAGTGTGATCGCAACGTCGTGACCGTTGTAGTGGAACTCGGTCTCCAGCTCCGCCATAAGTACTTCCATGGGATTGAGCCACAAGTATGACCATCGCGACCATGGCGCGCGGCCTGTGCGGCCGCCGTGGTCAACGAAGGCGCGCCACCTCATCTGTGACCATCGTGCGCCCACCACCACTGCTTCAGGCGGCGCAGCAGCTGAACCGGACGCTTGTCCGCTCGAATGCGGCCCAGGTGCTCGCGATAGAGCGCACGCTGGGTGGTCAGTGCTGCCCGGAGAGCGCCAAGGTTGTCCTCCGAGTACAGCCAAACGCCTTGGAGCACGAAGTTGCCTGGCTTGCTCGAGTCCGGCTTCGGTCGAACATGGATGTCCGTGGCGCCGATGCTTCGCAACAGGTCGGATCGGGCTGCGGCAACCATCATGCCCTCGCCATACATCTCGATCTCCCGCGTCAAGGTGAAGCACACGGTCTGGATGCTGGGGAAGCGCTGCGCCAGAAACATGGTCACCTCGACCAGCAAGAGCGGGCCGAAGTTGCGTTGCTCGCTGCCCAGGGACGGCGAAGCCAAGAAGCGGCTGATGTGAACATCCGACCTGTCGGCGCTGACTTCGATCGGGTCGAGCGAGCCAAGAAAGCGGCCCCGGTCATAGACGAACACGGGTTCGCCCAGCTCATAGTTCGACAGGTCCGGGCCCGCGAGGTGCAGTTTCTCAAAGATCAAGATTCGTCTGGGTCGATTTCAAGTCATCCGGCGGTTGAACGACATACCGAGGATGGCACATCCTCTCTCGGGCAAGGGTCGCGCGTTCCGGTGATCGAAGCGCACAATGTGCCTCACTTCACAGTCGGCCGATATCGTTATAGAGCATAAGCACCGGCAACGCCAACGAGCCGCCTCTATGACTGCGAGAGGCGACACGCGTAGCTTGACGCCGACGACTTGTCACCCGGGGATATCTCCGGGCGATACGTCCTTGACCATGCCACGACCTTCACCGGCGCGGACGCATCGTAGCTGCCATGGCGGAACCTGGCCTAGACTCGCCGCGTCTGTGTTCAACGAAGGATCTTCCGATGACATTCGCATCGATCATCAGTGCGCCTGCGGCATGTTGGCTGCCTCGTTTCGTGTTGGGGCTCGGCGCGGCCATGCTGGTGTCCGCACTTCATGCCCAGCCCCACAAGGAGGTGCTCGATCGATCCGCCGGCTACAAGGACGAAGCGCTGTTGCTGCTCGAACGCCTGGTCAACATCGACTCCGGCTCGGCCAACACCGCAGGTCTCGAGAAGGTGCGGGGTGTGGTGGTCGAAGAGCTGCAAAAGCTCGGCGCAAAGATCGAGACCTTTCCGGCGACGCCGCATCCCGGAACCAACGTGGTCGCGACCTTCGAGGGCACGGGCACCCGCAAGATCCTGCTGATGGCGCACATTGACACGGTGTTCGCCGACGGTACGGCGAAAGCCAAGCCCTTCTACATCAAGGACGGCCGCGCCTACGGCCCCGGGGTGATGGACAACAAGGGCGGCGTGGTCGCCGGGCTGTACGCGATCAAGATCCTGAAAGCGATGAACTTCATGGACTACGGTCGCATCACCTTCCTGATCGACACCAACGAAGAGGTGGGTTCGCTCGACACCACGACGCTGATCCGCCGCGTTGCCAGGGAACACGATGTCACCCTCAACCTGGAGCCCGGCCGCCCGGCGGACGGCCTGGTCGTGTGGCGCAAGGGAAGCGCCACGGCCACGGTGGAGGTCAAGGGTCGCGCCGCCCATGCCGGCGTGGCGCCGGACGCAGGTCGCAACGCGGCCATGGAGGTGGCCCACCAGATCCTGCAGCTCGGCAAGCTGGGCGATGCGGAAAAGCTCACCACCATCAACTTCACCGTGCTGAATGCCAACGGCGCCACCAACGTGATCCCCGAGAACGCATCCGCCAGGGGCGACGTGCGGGCGGCGACGCGCGAGGAATTCGATCGCATCGAGCGCGACCTGGCCCGCGTCTCGCAGCACAAGCTGATCGCCGACACGCAGGTCAAGACGACGCTGTCGCGCGGCCTGCCGCCGATGCCGCGCACGCCGCAGTCCGACGCACTGGTCAAGACGGCCGAATCGATCTACGCCGAGATCGGCAAGAAGCTCACCATCGAGGGCTCCGGCGGCGCCGCCGACGCGAGCCTGGCCGCCGATGTCGGGGTTCCCACGCTCGATGGCTTCGGGATCGTCGGCGGCGGCATCCATACGCCGGACGAGTATGCCGAGGTCGAGAGCGTGGTGCCGCGCTTCTACCTGCTCACCCGCATGGTGATGGAGCTCAGCAAGAAGCCCTGAGCATGGGTCCGGCCGCATGACCGCGCGCGCATGCGCTGCCCTGGGGCTTCATGTTCAATAGGAGCCCGGCGGCGGTGTCGTCACCGGTTTGAAGCGCTGCGCCGATGTGCTCACGCCGACGAGGCAGGATCGCGTCGCACCGACCAGCCCGCCCACCGACGCCTTGAGTGCGTCCGCGGCGGTTGATTCGCCGGGGTAGGCGGGCGACAACCCACATTTGCGCAGCACCCGGTTCACCTGGTGGATGCGAGCGGTTCTGCGCGTGACGGAGGTGTAGAAGGTCACTCCGATCGAAATCGACACGCGATCGCCGGGACCCGTCCAATCAGGCAAGGAACGCGTCATGTGCGGCGAGGTGCTCGGGAAGTAGACGCCATCGCCGGGATGTGCGTGGAACTCCTGACTGCGAGACCGAAATTCTTCGCTGAATCGCACCTTCCTGAGCGAATGGGTGACGATGAAATCCTCCACCGCCTCGGCCGGCACGATGGAGCGGTCCTGGTGGTCCCATACGTTGAGGATCTTGCGCCCGTGCAGCTGCAGCCAGAAGTTGTTCTCGCGATCGATGTGGAAGGGCGTCACCGAAGGCGGCGCCGAGATGAAGATGAAACCGTTCACCATGAAGATGTCGGGCTGCTCGCGCTCCACGGTTCCCCGCAAGGTGTCCACGACGGCGAGAAGCAGCGCCTGGTAGCGTGGAATGGCCTCAATGTTGTAGAGGGCGACCGACGAACCCGGCTCCTCCATGCGCTCGAAGTGTTCTTCGATGCTGCGCCCGTCCGGATGCCGGCTGTCGTGCGCAATGGTGGAAGCGACTGTGAGACCAGGCCTCATGAATCGACACTGCCCCAGGGGAGCGAGCTCCTTGCCGAGCTTCACGAGTTCAGGCACCTGGAAGAGGGCATGCTCGTGAAAGTTGTGATGCAGGGTGGTGATCCGGTGCGTGGAGAAGTGCGCGGGATCGTCTGCCCACACGCGATACCTCGCCGACGGCGGCCCGGGCTGCCCACCGAAGTCCTGTGCGTCTTTCATGACCGAAATCTTCGGTCTTATGTAGTACTTTGGTACTTCCTGTAACGCACGGTACTGCCACTAAATGTGAAAAAGTCACATTTTTGTACTCTTCTTCTACGGTGCACGCGCACAGCACCTTCGACTTTCGTAGTACCTACGTATTCAGAGCAATCGTTATATGTAAGAATTAAAGACTAAATGTTGCTTTGGAGGGTATGGAGATGTATCTGAGTGTTCAGATGACTTGGGGGCTCAGGCGTGGCCGGGCCTCGGCCGTGCTGATCCGGTTGCTTGGCGTCGGCGCGTTGCTCCTGGCGAGCGCGTGCGGCGGCGGAGGCGGAGGCGGCGGGGGTGGCGGCTTCGTTCCGGTGGCGGGCGTGACGCCGACGCCGACGTCGCCGGACAGCAGCCTAAAGGTCACCTTCGACACGGCCACGCTGACGATGACCTACCAGATGGGGGCCACCACGCCCAGCGAGGCGGTCGTCAATGCCGTTGCCGAAGGCACGCCGTCCAGTGGCCTGTTCGTGCGCGCGACGTCGCCCGATGGGCAATCAGATCCCAACCTCGAGAACGCACAGGTGTCCGTCACGGGCCGGTCTGCGCGCATCGCCATCAAGCCCAAGGCCGGCCTGCCTCCCGGCGTCTACAAGGGCACGCTGGTCTTTCAGGCCTGTCCTGACTCGGCCTGCGCGGTGAACTACGTCGGCTCGCCCTGGACGGTCAGCTACACGCTCACCGTGACCATGGTGTACGCCGCGCTGGACACCAGTGGCTTCGGCGTTCCTAAGACCATGGTGTACGACGCCGCGCATGGCGATATCTACGCCTCGTACCCGACTCCTTACGGCGGAGCCGGTCTCAGTGCCATCGTGCGATTCCGCTCGGGCGCCGCGGGCTGGACAGGCTCGGCACTCTCCATTCCGGGCTTGCGCGACATCGCTCTCGCGACCGATGGCAGCGTGTTGGCTGCGACCGATGCCAGCGGCAAGGTCAACTTGGTCGACCTGGCCAGCTTCAGCGTGAAAAGCAGCCATGCCTCTCCTGCCGGCATCGGCGACCAGGGGAACATGGAGGAAGTGGGCATCGCCTTCACCAACGATGGCAAGCTGTGGATGTCCACGGGCACAGGCACCGGCTGGCACGGATTGGGCTACTTCGATCTGCGCACTTCCACCTTCGGAAACGCAACGCCCGCTTGCGCCCACTGCTACGGGAGCCAGTTCTTTGCAGTGTCCGGCGATGGATCCCGGTTGATGGTGACGCAGTCGGCCGCCATATCGCCGCAGCCACCGATGCTCTACATGGATGCGGCCGACGACATCATGCGACCGAATCCCGCCGGGCTGACCTTCTTCTACTACCTGACGAGCCTGAGCGCCAACGGCGATCGTTTCCTGATGATGGGCAACACGGTCTATGACCGGGCCTTCGGCACGGTGGGCAGGATCCCTCCTCCGCCCAAGGGCGTCAGGGCAGCGCAAATGTCCCCGGATGGGCGCCGTGCGTACGTGCTGACCTACGCGGTCGAGCCCGGTGATTCGTCGCCGCCTGTCGCCCAGGTCTTCGACACCAGTGTGCAGGCCGGCACGCAGCTCAACCTGCCCCAGGTCGGGAGCCTCACCATTCCGGACATGCCCGGCTGCCAGACGGCCAGCTATCCCAATTACGACTGCTACCGGCCAAAGATGCGGCTCACGCCGGATGGCAACAACCTGCTGATCCTGGGCACCAGGAAGCTGATCGTTGCGCCCATTCCGAAGGAGCTGACTGGCTTGACGAGCAAGCCCGCGGATTCATTGTCGTAAAGGCGCACCGGACGCGGAGTGCGGCTGGCGCATGCGCGCGCCGCCCGCACTCCCAGCGCTGGCGAGGGCTCGCGCTCATGTCGCCACGCGTCGATCCGGCGAGTCGCGAGACTAAGCAGGAACGTAGGCCAACCTGATCACATCCTCGCCAATCCGATCATGAGCCACAAGGCGGAGAGGCGGCCGGGGTCCGGCGAAATATGGCTTGCCGTGACCAAGCACGACGGGGTGCAGGTAGATCCGATACTCGTCGATCGGGCCAAGTTCGGTGAGGCTTTGCGCCAAGTCCGGGCCAGCAACTTCGATCTCCCCGTCGCGCTCGGCCTTCAGCTCACGGATCGCGCCCTCAAGATCATCCTCGACAAGCCTGGCGTTGGGGCCGACCGACTTCAACGAGCGTGAAACCACCCATTTCGGTTGGTTCCGCCACGCCGCCGCGAAGGCGTGTTGCTCGTCAGCTTCCCCCACCCACGCCGGTATCGGCAGCGACCATGAAGCCGCCGATGTCGCGCTCGCGCTTGGCGCATTGCCGTCGCTATCGATGCTGCCCCAGGAGCCGAAAACATGGGTCCAGGCCGAGCGCTTCTGACGGCCCTCACGGGTGCAGCATCGCTTCTACTCAAGGGGGAGGTTGGTCGCCCAGCGATTTCAGCTCGGCTTCGAGTTCCGCGATCTTCGCCCCGGTGAGCTTCTTGTCTCCAACCGCCTTTGAAGGCGCATGGCCGCTTTTTTTGGGCTCCGGGGAATCCGCCTTCCCGAGACTCGCCAATTGCTCGCGCATTTCGGCGAGCTCTTTCTCGATTGCAGGTGCTGGCCGCTTTGTTGCCATCATGGTCACCTTGGGGCAGTGGGCTTGCACCTTTACACGCCGGGCGATCTGCCCGCGCCACATTCGGCCTGGCCCCACTCGGCCGATGCTCCGCTCGCCTGGCGCACACATCCCCGCCGATCCCTCGCCCGGCGTGTCGGCAGTGCGTTAGTGGAGCACTTCGGCGGCGAGCTTTCCTTCCATCAAACGCAGGCGCCGGCCGACTGCAAAAGCAATGCCCACGCCCAGCATTACTGCATGAGCCGCTTCCGCTTTCTTGTACTGATCGTCGAAGCACTCCCGTCAGGAGCGTTCGAATGGGTGCTGTTCGAATCCTTCGATGGCGTGCCCCGCTTTGAGCCCTTGGCGCGCTCGGAGCTCAGCTTCACGACATACAAGAGCGCCTGGGATGCCGGGTGCGTGGCACTTCAATCACGCATGGAAGATCCCAAACTGGAGCTACTCGACGACAAGGACTGAACAGGGACCAGCTCAGTTGCCTTGGGACGAAGCGCCGATTGCTGTTCTCGAATGAGGAACTCGTCGATCCAAGCACGCTTCTTCGGCGATGCCGCCAAGTCCAACCCGAAACATCACTTGCCCGGCCCGCTTCACATCGGCAAAGAAATATTCGCCCTCGCCAACCGGTTCAGATCCAACTTCGATCGTCCAGTCTGGCGGAGCTGCAGGCGGATCGGCGTCGTCGCGCGCCGGGGAAATGTTCATCGGTGGTCAAAGTAAGGCTTCAACCCAGTATGCGCTCCTCCTGCGGGGACGCAACGGGAGCAATGTCACGGTTAAGGGCTGATTCCGCCGCGCGGGCCTCGGCAAGGCGGCACCGCGCTCGGTTTGGGGCGGCGCGCGACGACTGCCGTGACCACTGTCGATGATCAGCCCATCTTGAATCGGTGGTCTCGATAGACCAAGCACTTACCGCTTGCCGAGCCACGACACCTTGAGCTGCTTGTTCACGGTACTTTGAATTCCTCGGCACTTTTTTCAACCTACCTTGAATTTTCCCGTTCCGCAAAACCGAATTGAGAGAAGGTACGCGAAACCGCATGCGGGCCTCTTTCGTTTTGCGGAACAGATTCCGCTGCGCCCAGTGCGGCATCCCCGGAACGCTCACGCGACGATCGTGCTTCAGAACTTCCAGATCAGGCTGGCCTTGAAACCATGGTCCTCGAGGCCGTCACCGAACTGACCTGAATAGGAGGCCCCGAGCGTCAGGTTCGGCCGCAGCTGCGTCTCGATGCCTGCTTCGAGCACTGCGACATCCTTGGCCAGCGGCACACCGGCCAGGGTGAACGGCAGGCTGCCGCTGAAGGTGTGCGTGCTCGCGGGCGCCGTGTCGCCAAAGGCATGACGCCAGCCCAGCATGCCGCGCAGGCGCGTGCTTTCACTCGCCTGCATGCTCGCGCGCAGGCCCAGCGTCGAGAAGGTCACATCAAGGCTGTCGCCAGTGCTGTGCAGCGCAGCCGGTCCGCCGCGCTCGAAGAACGCGTCGCTCTTCAGTCTCACATGGGCGAGCCCCGCAAAGGGCTCGAGCGTCGTGCGCCCCAAGTCGATCTGGTGACCGAACTCGCCGAACACCTGCGTGGTCGTGCTGTCGTACTCGGCGTCCAGACCGCCGGCGAAGCCCGCGAAGGCGACCGAGCGGTTCGTTTCCGTCTTGTTCCAGCTGTGGCTTGCGCCCAGGCGCAGCGCCGTGGCGCCCCACTGCGTGCCGCCGTACGCGCCCAGGTGGTAGCTGTCGGTCTTGCCGCTGCTGTTGCGCGCGCTGGTGTCCGCGCTCGCGCGGCTGTAGCCGCCGAGTGCGCCCACGCGCCAGCCTGCGCCGACGCCGGTATCGGCGCCGACCATGAAGCCGCCGATGTCGCGCTTGAGCTTGGCCGCATTGCCGTCGCCGTCGATGCTGCCCCAGGAGCCGAACACCTGGGTCCAGGCCGAGTGCTTCCGGCGGTCCTTCGGGGTGCAGCCGGCGCGGAACTGCTCCGTCGTCTGCGTTGGGCGAGCGGCTGCACTGCCCGGCGCACAGGACGAGCCGCGCAGCCGGTCGATCGCGGCTTCGCGCACAAAGCGGCTGTCTTCCAGCAATGCCGTCTTCGTGGAGGCATGAATGTCCGCCGACAGCTGGTTCAGTGCATCGCGCGCCGCGAAGTCGTTCGGCAGCCACACCACCGCATTGGCCAGCCCGTTGCTGGCGGGGAGGCTGTCGAGTGCCGCGCCGACGGCCGCTTGGTTCGGCGTGCCGGCCGCATCGGTGATGCTGCGGAATTGCTCAGCGGTCAGATAGACATGGTTTGCGTCGTAGCTGTCGGCCAGACGCACGAATGCGCTCTCGGTGTCGCCCGCCAGGCTGTAGGTGCCGGTGACGCCGCCATCGGCGCTGAGCACGGTGTAGCGGGTGCCCACGCTGTAGTTGGCGGCCCCGGCTCGCACGACCTCGAGTCGCGCACCGGCTGCGATGCTGGCGCTGCCGCTCACGTGGATGAGGTCGGACGCGGCGGAGGCCGGATCGACTTCGACCTGGTAGGTCGAGCCCGTCAGCTGGGCGAAGTTGCCGTTGACGCTGAGGGTGCCGATGGAGTTTCCTGGCGCCACTGTGCCGCCGGTGAAGTTGGTCGTGTCGCAGACCCTCCCCGTGCCCTGGAGCCTTCCGCCCGATAGCACATTCAAGGTGCCGCATAGACGGCCGTTCACCGCCAGGGTCCCGGCTTCGACCGAGGTTGTGCCGGTAAATGCCGCGCTGTTTCCGGTGAGGTTGATCACGCCCGATCCGATCTGGCGGATGGCGCCTGCGCCGGTGATAGCGCCACCGAAGCTCAGCGTGTTGCTGCGGTTGAAAGCCAGGGTACCGTCATTGACCACATCGCCCATGATCGAGCCGCTCGTGCCTCCGGCGCCGAGTTGCAAGGTGCCGGCGGAGATCGTTGTGCCGCCGGTGTAGGTGTTGGCGGCCGTCAGCACCAGCGCCTCTCCTCCGGTTTTCCTGAGCTCGCCGGTGCCACTGATTGTGCCCAGCAGCGCAAGATTGGCATCGGTCTGGAACGTGCCGCCGCCGGCATTCAGCGCCACGGCGCGCGCCGCGCTGAACGGGGCGGTATTCTGCAAAGTGCCACCGTCGAAGCTCAAGCCTGCGGCTGCATTCCCGAGGTTGGCGTCGCTCGAGATCTGCAGCACGCCGGCGTCGATCGCCGTCCCGCCCGTGTAGCTATTGGCGCTGGTCAAAACGGTCGTACCGGGGCCAACCTGGCTTAGAGAGCCCGTGCCTGAGACGACGCCGCCGAAGGTGAAGGTATCCGATCGATTGAAGGCCAACACGCCATCATTGACCACGTCGCCGACGATGCTCCCGGTCGCGCCGCCGTCGCCCAGCTGCAACGTGCCGCTCGCGATCGTGGTGCCGGCCGTGTAGGTGCTGGCGCCGGTCAGCGTCTGCCTGCCGATGCCGGTCTTCACGAGCGCGCCGGTGCCGCTGACGACACCGCCGTAGATGGTGCTGGTTTCGTTGCCGCCGGTGGTCAGGGTGCCAGAACCCAGCGTCACGTTGCCGCCCGTCGCGCCGCCGCCAGCGAGCGAGCCGATGGAAATGTTGAAATTGTTGAGGTCCATCGTTGCGCCCGCGACATTCGCGAGCGTCACTGCCGAGCTGTTGCCGAATGCGGTGGCCGAGCCTGCGCGCAACGTGCCCGCGTCAATCGCGGTGGCGCCCTGGTAGGTGTTGGCGCCGCTCAGGATGATCGTGCCATCGCCGGTTTTGCGCAGCGTGCCGCCCGTGCCACCGATCGTATTGGCATGGGTACGCGTCGCCGCGCCTGCCAGATTGCCTGTGGCCGTGGGCGTCTGATGCAGTCGCAGCGTCCCACCGTTCAAGATCGCGTTGCTGGCCCACAGGGAGGTGTTCCAGAGCTGCAGCGTGCCGCTGTGGAGGGTCGTGTCGCCTGTATAGCTGGGGGCTGTTCCGGAAAAAGTTTGCATGCCCGCACCGGTCAGCGCCACGACGATATGTAGTCTGCCCGCGCCGCCGTTCTGGATGGAGCGGCCGAAGGTGCGGTCGCCGCTGGCGGTGGTATAGGTACCTGATCCGGTCAGGGTCAGGGTGGCATCCGTCGCCGCGCCATTGCGGACAGTCACCCCCGACGCCTCTCCGAAATGAGTGAGATTGATGCCGCCGAGAGTCTCGTTGAACCCGTTCAGTGAGAAAACCGAACTGCCGGAAAAGTGTCCGGAAGCGATGGTGAGGGTGGCCGTGTCATTGATCTGCTCGGCGGCGCCGAGAGTCACGGTGCCCCCTCGGGTGCTCTGGTTGCCGGAGCCCATTTGCAGAGAACTCCCGCTGATGGCATTTCCCCCCGGTGCCGCAAGAATGACCGCCCCCTGAGTCAGTGCTCCACCCAAAACCGCCAAGCCGGTGAATGTGTTGGTGCCGGTCAGCGTGACCGTGCCGCCACTGAACCGCACACCATTGGTTCCGGTGATGACGGACGAAACGGTGTCGGGCGTGGCATCGCCCTCGATCAGGCCGGACGCACTCCCGAAATTGATCGTGCCGCCGGTCAGATTCGCCGTGCCTTCCTGGAAGGTCAGCCGGCCGATGTTCTGCGTACCGCTCACCGTGACCGTGTAGGCGCCGGTGGCGTTGGTTCCCGCCGAGAAGAACAGCCGGTCCGCCGTGGTCGTCGTGACCGCTGCCGCAGCCGCGGCGCCGTTGGCGTCCGTGGACAGCGTCGTGCCGCCGGCGCTCCAGGTCCCGCCCGGCGTCGCACCGCCGGCACCTGCCGTAGCGCCGTCAATGTCCCAGTGGTAGTCGACTGCCCGGGCCGGCGGGTTCAGCGCAAGCAGCGTCAGCAGGATGCCCAGCCGCAGCGGCCAGGCCGGCGGCAAGCCCTCGGCCGCGACAGAGTGGAGCATGAGCTCGCCAAGGGCTTTCCGCTTGTCAACGGCGCCACCACCACCCTTGCCGCAGTGGTTCGTCAGCTCGGAGGCTACCACCCAGGCACGCCGCGCCTGGGACCAGATGATGCTGAAACGCGATTCATAGCCCCTCTCTCTCAAAAGCAAAGGCAGGCTCTTCGTGACGCTCACAAATTCACCCCAACTTTCCGGACAACCTCGGCCAACTGCATTTCCAACGGCTCGATCAGCGCCGCATAGCGCCGCCAGCGGCCGACGGCCTCCTTGTGCACCGGATTCGCGACGGCGGCGTAGACCGGATCGCCGCGTTCGCGGAAGGTTTGCCGCACCAGGACCTCGTAGGGGACCTCGCGGCATTGCGTTCGCCAGACGCTGGCGCAGCTGGAAGAGGATCTTCCTTCCATACCCCTTGAGCGCCCACCTGTCCTGACCAATAAATCTACGTTGAGCAGCACCAACACGGAATAGAGCCTCGGCAGTAGGGCGACCGGTCGAGTCTCAGGACTGTGACGTTCTGCGGCGCTGATGGCGCGAACATTGCGCCCACTCATCTCTCTTGACAGCAGGCAGCCAGCCGAGCGGTCTGGCCGCCCCGGGCGTAGCGAGGCCCTTGAAACCCCGCCAAATGCCCTTATGATTAGCACTCGCTGAAGAGGAGTGCTAACAACACCCGCTTCCAGTGGCTGGGCTGCCGGCATCATGCAAGCGCCCGAACCAAACCCCGTTTCTATCCAGGAGATGCAATGAAACTTCGTCCTTTGCACGATCGCGTGATCGTCAAGCGCATTGAAAGCGAAACCAAGACCGCCTCGGGCATCGTGATCCCCGATAACGCCGCCGAGAAGCCCGATCAGGGCGAAGTGCTGGCCGTCGGCCCTGGCAAGAAGAACGACAAGGGCGAACTCGGCGCGATGAGCGTCAAGATCGGCGACCGCGTCCTGTTCGGCAAGTACAGCGGCCAGACCGTCAAGGTCGATGGCGACGAACTGCTGGTCATGAAGGAAGACGACCTGTTCGCGGTCGTCGAGAAGTAATTCAACCGAATCTGGAGTAATCAAAATGGCAGCAAAAGACGTAGTCTTCGGCGGTGAAGCCCGCGCACGCATGGTCGAGGGTGTCAACATCCTGGCCAACGCCGTCAAAGTAACCCTGGGCCCCAAGGGCCGCAACGTGGTGCTCGAGCGCTCCTTCGGCGCCCCGACCGTGACCAAGGACGGCGTGTCCGTGGCCAAGGAAATCGAACTCAAGGACAAGCTCCAGAACATGGGCGCCCAGCTCGTGAAGGAAGTGGCTTCCAAGACTTCGGACAACGCCGGCGACGGCACCACCACCGCGACCGTGCTGGCCCAGGCCATCGTTCGTGAAGGCTTCAAGTACGTGGCCGCCGGCATCAACCCGATGGACCTCAAGCGCGGCATCGACAAGGCGGTCACCGCCCTGGTCGAAGAGCTGAAGAAGGCTTCCAAGGCCACCACCACCTCGAAGGAAATCGCGCAAGTCGGCTCGATCTCGGCCAACAGCGACGACACCATCGGCAAGCTCATCGCCGACGCGATGGACAAGGTCGGCAAGGAAGGCGTGATCACCGTCGAAGACGGCAAGTCGCTTGACAGCGAACTCGACGTCGTCGAAGGCATGCAGTTCGACCGTGGCTACCTGTCGCCCTACTTCATCAACAACCCCGAGAAGCAATCGGCGTTGCTGGAAAACCCCTTCGTGCTGCTGTTCGACAAGAAGATCAGCAACATCCGCGACCTGCTGCCCACGCTGGAGCAAGTCGCCAAGGCCGGCCGCCCCCTGCTGATCATTGCCGAAGAAGTCGAGGGCGAAGCCCTGGCGACGCTGGTGGTCAACACCATCCGCGGCATCCTGAAGGTCGTGGCCGTCAAGGCACCGGGCTTCGGCGACCGCCGCAAGGCCATGCTGGAAGACATCGCCATCCTGACGGGCGGCAAGGTCATCGCTGAAGAAGTAGGCCTGACGCTCGAGAAGGTGACGCTGGCCGACCTGGGCCAGGCCAAACGCATCGAAGTGGGCAAGGAAAACACCATCATCATCGACGGCGCCGGCGCCGCGGGCGACATCGAAGCCCGCGTGAAGCAAGTGCGCGTGCAGATCGAGGAAGCCACGTCCGACTACGACCGCGAGAAGCTGCAAGAGCGCGTGGCCAAGCTGGCCGGCGGCGTGGCCGTGATCAAGGTCGGCGCTGCGACCGAAGTCGAAATGAAGGAAAAGAAGGCCCGCGTCGAAGACGCCCTGCACGCCACCCGCGCTGCAGTGGAAGAAGGCGTGGTGGCCGGCGGCGGCGTGGCGCTGCTGCGCGCCAAGCAAGCCGTGGGCGACAAGCTCAAGGGCGACAACGCCGACCAGGACGCCGGCATCAAGCTGGTGCTGAAGGCCGTCGAAGCGCCGCTGCGCGAGATCGTCAACAACGCCGGCGGCGAAGCCAGCGTGGTGGTGAACGCCGTGCTGGCCGGCAAGGGCAACTACGGCTTCAATGCCCAGAACGACACCTACGGCGACATGCTCGAGCTGGGCATCCTGGACCCGACTAAGGTGACCCGCACCGCTCTGCAGAACGCCGCATCGGTCGCTTCGCTGCTGCTGACGACCGAAGCGATGGTCGCCGACGCACCGAAGGACGAGTCCGGCGCCGGCGGCGGCGGCATGCCCGACATGGGCGGCATGGGTGGCATGGGCGGCATGGGCATGTAATGCCTGCCCGGCCTCCGGCCAAATAAAAAACCCCGCGGCTTGCGCCGCGGGGTTTTTTTTACGTTTGCGAAGCCAGGCTCAGGCAGCGGCGAGCGGTGGCGCTCCGTACTCGTTGTTCTCGGACTGGCTGGGCTGGACCATGAAGTACAGCAGCACAAGGCCCACCAGCGGAATCAGGCCGATCAGCAGCCACCAGCCGCTCTTGCCGATGTCGTGCAGGCGGCGCGCGCCGGCCGACAGCAGCGGCAGCAGGAAGGCGAGGATCACCACGAGATAGACGATCTCGTGAATGAAGCCCGCCACGACCGCCACGATGACGTAGGCGAGCACGAACCACCAGTACTCGGAGCGTGATCCGCGCCCCGAAAAGTCGACGTACTTGCTGAAGCAGGTCTGAATGGCTTGTTGAAAATTCATCGAACAACTCCTCTCGATAGTTCCCCGGGAAAACTCCCGCGGCCATCATAAAGGGCCATTCGCCGGCTTTGGTGACCTTCTTCGCTAGCGCAGGCGGGCGAGCAGGCCGGCCGTGGAAGCGTCCAGACCCTGCGTGTCGCCCGAGGCCAGGCGCGGTTCGATGTCCCGCGCCAGCACCTTGCCGAGCTCGACGCCCCATTGGTCGAAGCTGTTGATGCCCCAGAGCGCGCCGCTGGTAAACACCCGGTGCTCGTAGAGCGCGAGGAAGGCGCCGAGCGACTCGGGCGTGAGCCGCTCGAAGACGAAGAAGCTGCTCGGCCGGTTGCCCGGGAAATTGCGGTGCCCGCCCTCGTCGCGCTGCCCGACCATGAGCGCCTGCGCCTGCGCGAGCGCGTTGGCGAGCAGCTTGGGATGGTGGCCTTCGAGCTCATGTGCCGCATCGCGCACGGCGATCAATTCCAGCGGGATCACGTCCGTGCCCTGGTGCAGCATCTGGAAATAGGCGTGCTGCCCATTGGTGCCGGGCTCGCCCCACAGCACCGGCGAAGTGCCGAAGGGCAGCGCCTGACCGCCGGCATCGACACGCTTGCCGTTGCTCTCCATTTCGAGCTGCTGCAGGTAGGCCGGCAGCCGTTGCAGCGCGCTGTGGTACGGCGCGATGCCGCGGCTGGCGAAGCGATGGAAGTTGCGGTACCAGACATCGAGCAGGCCGAGGCGCACCGGCAGGTTCTGCGCCAGCGGGGCAGTGCGGAAGTGCTCGTCCATCGCGTGGGCGCCGGCGAGGAGGCGGCGGAAGCCGTCGGCGCCGATCGCCAACGCGATCGGCAGCCCGATGGCCGACCACAGCGAATAGCGCCCGCCCACCCAGTCCCAGAAGCCGAAGGTCGTCTCGATCCCGAAGGCGCGCGCGGCCTCGACATTGGTGGTGAGCGCAGCGAAATGGCGCGCGATGTCAACGCTGCCCGACTGCTCGAACCAGCGCTTGGCCGACTGCGCATTGGCCATGGTCTCGGCCGTGGTGAAAGTTTTCGAGGCGACGAGGAACAGCGTGTGCTCGGGCGCCAGGTCGCGCAGCACGCGCGCGAGTTCGTGGCCGTCGACGTTGGAGACGAAATGGAAGCGCTTGCCCGGCGCCACGAACTGGTCGAGGGCGCGCACCGCCATCTGCGGACCGAGATCGGAGCCGCCGATGCCGATGTTGACCACGTCGGTGATCGTGTGGTCGGCGCGCACTTCTTCGGCAAAGGCCAGCATCGCGGCCAGCGTGGCATGGACATCGGCCAGCGCGCCGGCGACCCGCGCGGACACCGGTGCGGAGGCCGGACTTCTCAGCAGCGCGTGAAGCACCGCGCGGTCTTCGGTCGCATTGATGTGCTCGCCGGCGAACATCGCATCCCGGTGCGCTTCCAGCCCGGCTTCCTGTGCGAGCGCCAGCAGCAGTTCTTCGGTCTTCGCGTCGATCAGGTTCTTCGACAAGTCGGCAAAAAGATGGGGCGCCGACTGGCTGAACGCGTCGAAACGCTGCGGGTCGGCGGCAAAGGCCTGCCGCAGGTCGAAGCCGCGGCCGGCAGCATCGTAGTGCGCCTGCAGCCGGCCCCAGGCCGCGGTGCGATCGCAACGCGTCTTCATCGTCATGCGGCCTCCTCCATCAGTTTCTCCAGCTTCACCGCATCGGCCGCGAAGGCGCGAATGCCCTCGGCAAGCTTCTCGGTGGCCATGGCGTCTTCGTTGAGGGCGAAGCGGAAGGCCGGCTCGTCGAGCCTGAGCTGCGGAATGTCGAGCGCCTTCGCGGCCTCGGCGTCGAGCGCATGCGCGAGCGGCGCTTCGCTGGCGGCGAGCTCGGCCAGCAGCTCGGGGCTGATGGTCAGCAGATCGCACCCTGCCAGCGCGGCAATCTGCCCCACATTGCGGAAGCTCGCACCCATCACCTCGGTCGCGATGCCGTGCTTCTTGTAGTAGTCGAAGATCTGGCGCACCGACTGCACGCCCGGATCGTTGGCCCCCGAACGCGCTGCCTCGTCCCAGCTGCCGCCCGCCGTTTTCTTGTGCCAGTCGTAGATGCGCCCGACGAAGGGCGAGATCAGCTTCACGCCCGCCGCGCCGCAAGCCACTGCCTGGGCGAACGAGAACAGCAAGGTCAGGTTGGTGTGGATGCCCTTTGCTTCGAGCCGGCGCGCGGCCTCGATGCCTTCCCAGGTGGCGGCGATCTTGATCAGCACGCGCTTCTCGACCTCGACGTCCTCGGCCCGGTAGAGCGCCACGATGCGCTCGGCGCGTTCGACGGTGGCCGCAGTATCGAAGCTCAAGCGCGCATCGACCTCGGTCGAGACGCGGCCCGGGATGAGCGAGAGGATCTCGGTGCCGAAGCGCACCAGCAGCCGGTCGATCACCTCGTCGACGGCCAGGCCGGCGTGCTTCTTCACCGCTTCGTCGAGCAGCGGACGGTACTCCGCCTTCTGCACGGCCTTGAGGATGAGCGAGGGGTTGGTCGTGGCGTCCTGGGGCTTGAACTGGGCCAGCTGGCGGAAATCGCCGGTATCGGCCACCACGGTGGTCCATTGACGGAGGGCATCGAGTTGGTTCATGCAGCCATTATCCAGCCGCAAAACTACAGTCCGTGTGGTCCTCGGCTGACGGGCCCCGGCAAGGCCAGCGACTAGCGTTCGCTGATCGCCCGCCGGAGGAATCCCATGCTTTTTCGCAGACGCCACGCACCGCCATCGACCGACGTGTTCGACGATCGCGCGCACAGCGCGTCGATCGGTACCCTTGCCACGGCCTTTTGCGTGGGCGGCGTGCTGACCCTGCTCGCGCTCCAGACCGCCAGGGCGACGCGCACCGAACGTCTGGCCGGCCCCGCCGATGGCGCGCCGCTGATGCGCGCGCCGCTCCAGGTGGTGGCGCCGGTCGACCTGCAGCGCTATGCCGGCCTGTGGCACGAACAAGCTCGGCTGCCCAATCGCTTCCAGAAGCAGTGCGCGGGCCCGGCCACCGCCGAGTACATGCTGCTGGGCGATGGTCAGATGGAGGTACGCAACCGCTGCATTCGCGAAGACGGCAGCTTCGACGAAGCGGTGGGCGTGGCGCGCGTGGCACCGGTGGCCGGCCAGCCGGGCGCCGGCCGGCTCGAGGTCCGCTTCGCTCCCGAATGGCTCGGCTGGCTGCCCCTGGTCTGGGGCGACTACTGGATCCTGAAGCTGGATCGCGACTACCAGGTGGCACTGGTCGGCACGCCGGACCGCAAGTACCTCTGGGTGCTGTCGCGCGCGCCGCGGCTTGACGATGCCGAGCTCGGCGCCGAGCTCGACTACGCGCGCTCGCTGGGCTTCGACGTCGACAAGGTCGAGCTGATCGGCAGGTAGGCCGCGAGCTGCGCCGGCAAGGCGCTGGGCCGTTCGCAATGGATGGCCTGCCAGCCGAGTTCGCGCGCCGCGAGGACGTTGGGCAGCGAATCGTCGATGAAGACCGTGTCGGCAGCCGCGAGTCGGTAGCGGGCGGCCAACAGCTCGTAGATCGCGCGCTGCGGCTTGATGATGCGCACGTCGCCCGAAAAGATGCCGCCGTCGAACCAGCGGAAAAAGGCGTGGCGCTCTTCGAGCACGCGCGCATAGGGCACCGGCATGTTCGAGAGGTAGTAGAGCCGCAGGTGCTCACCCGCATCGCGGCGCGCGCGCAGCCCGTCGAGCAGATCGATGGTGACGGCGATCGGCTCCAGGCGCTCGCCCATGGGCGCCAGTGCCTCGTTGAGCCGGTCGACCGGCAGCGAAAGGCGCAGCGCCATGCGACCGATGGCATCGTCGAGGCTGTGCGTGCCGCGATCGAAACCCAGCCAGTCCTCATGATGGAACATCTCGCGCGCGAGCGCGTGCGCGGCTTCGGCCGTGGGCGCCAGGTGCGTGAACTCCGCATGCACCAGCGACACCGGCTCCCAGCTCAGCAATACCGCGCCGAGATCGAACACCACATTCTTCATACCGTCGAGTCCAAGAAAAAGGGCCCCGGGGGCCGACCCGGAGCTTACGCGAAGCCGTAGGGGCCCGAGCCGTCCATTACCATTCGCAGGCGGCGTTCCTGCTCGGCATTTCATTCATGACAACACGGATGTATCCATGAGTTTCGATCTTGTCCTCTTCGGCGGTACCGGCGACCTTGCATGGCGCAAGCTGATGCCGGCGCTGTTCCAGGCCTTCCGGCACGGCAGCCTGCCCGAAGACGGCCGCATCATCGGCGTGGCGCGCGACGATCTTTCCGACGACGGGTACCGCGAGCTTATCCAGTCGCGCTTCGAGGCGGTCGAGGGCGCCAAGCGGCCGACGCCCGAGGAATTCAAGAAGTTCGCCTCGATGCTGTGCTTCCTGCGCATGGACCTGTCGAAGGCCGAGGACTACGCCAAGCTCGCCGACCTGCTGAAGACCCGCGACGCCAGCACCGTCGTGATGTACCTCGCCACGGCGCCGGCGCTCTTCACGCAGGTGGTGCAACAGATCGCCGCGGCCGGCCTCAACGGCCCACAGACGCGCGTCGTGCTCGAGAAGCCGCTGGGCCACGACCTGGCCTCGAACCGGGCCATCAACAAGGCGGTCTGCAAGGTGCTGGACGAGCACCAGGTGTTCCGCATCGACCACTACCTGGGCAAGCCCTCGGTGCAGAACCTGTTCGCGATGCGCTTCGGCAACGCGCTGTTCGAGCCGATCTGGCGCCGCGAGCACATCGCCAACATCCAGATCACGATCGCCGAGGACCTCGGCGTCGAGAAGCGCGGTGCCTTCTACGACCAGACCGGCGCGTTGCGCGACATGGTGCAGAACCATGCGCTGCAGCTGGTCTGCGCGATCGGCATGGAGCCGCCGATCAATGCGCACGCCGACGCGATCCGCGACGAAAAACTGAAGGTGCTGCGCGCGCTGAAGCCGTGGACCGCGGAGTCGATCGGCCTGCACGCGATCCGCGGGCAGTACACCGCGGGCACGGCCTACGGCGAGCGCGTGCCGGGCTACCGGGACGAGCCGGGCGTCGATCCGGAAAGCCGCACCGAGACCTTCGTGGCGCTGCGTACCGAGATCGCCAACTGGCGCTGGGCCGGCGTGCCGCTCTACATCCGCACCGGCAAGCGGCTGGCCTCGCGCGATGCGCGCATCGAAGTCAACTTCAGGCCGACGCCGCATGCGATCTTTCGCGCGCCGCCCAGCGCGGTCAACAAGCTGGTGATCAACCTCCAGCCCAAGGACGGCCTGGAGCTGCACATGCTCGCGCAGGCGCAGGACAACCGCCAGCGCAACGGCAACCGCCGTGCCGGCCCGCAGCTCGCGCCGGTGCAGTTGGACCTCGACTTCGACAAGCGCTTCGGCGCCGAGCGCGTGGGCGCCTACGAGCGACTGCTGCTCGACGTGATCGACGGCCGGCTCAACCTGTTCGTGCGCAGCGACGAGCAGGAAGAGGCGTGGCGCTGGGTCGAGCCGCTGATCGACAGCTGGGCCGCGGACGGCGTGCCGCGCCCTTACGCAGCGGGCACCTGGGGGCCGAGCGCATCGAGCGCGATGATCGCGCGCGACGGCTTCGCCTGGAGCGAAGAGCAGTAGTTCAGATCCGTCCCTCTTCCACCGCGTGGCAGGCCACCTGCACGCCGCGCAGCATCTGCAGCGGCGGCCGCTCGGCCTTGCAGCGCGCGTTGGCATGCGGGCAGCGCGGATGGAAGGTGCAGCCGGTGGGCGGATTGAGCGGGTTCGGCACCTCGCCCTGCACCGGCGTTCGCCGTTCGCCGGCGTGCTTCATCTTCGGGATCGCCTCCAGCAGCATGCGCGTGTAGGGGTGCTGCGGTTCGCTGAAGAGCTTGCTCTTGTCCGCCACCTCGACCAGCCGGCCCAGGTACATCACGCCGACCTGGTCGGCCACGTGGCGCACCACCGCCAGGTTGTGCGAGATGAAGAGGTAGGTCAGACCGCGCTCGCGCTGCAGGTCCTTCATGATGTTGAGCACCTGGGCCTGCACGCTCACGTCCAGCGCCGAGGTGGGCTCGTCGCACACCAGGAATTCGGGCTGTGTGGCCAGCGCCCGCGCGATCGAGATGCGCTGGCGCTGGCCGCCGGAGAACTGGTGCGGGTACTTGACCATGTCCAGCGGGCTCAGGCCGACCGATTGCAGCAGCTCGCCCACGCGCGCCTTGAGCGCCGGGCCTTCCTTGAGGATCTCGTGCTCGCGCAGCGGCTCGCCGATGATGTCTTCGACGATCCAGCGCGGGTTGAGGCTCGCGTAGGGGTCCTGGAAGATCATCTGGATGCGCCGGCGCAGCTTGCGCCCCTCGGCGGTCTTGAAGGCCGCATGCGCGTCCTGGCCGTCGAAGTGCATGCCGCCGCGGGTGGGCTCGTACAGGCCCACCAGCAGGCGCGCGACGGTGCTCTTGCCGCAGCCCGATTCGCCCACCAGCGCGAGCGTCTTGCCGCGCTCGATGGAGAAGCTCACGCCGTCGACGGCATTGAGCAGCACCCGCGGCTTGCGTTCGAGCACGCGGTTGAGCCAGGGCGGGGAGACGTCGAAACTCTTGGCGAGATCGTTCGCCTGGACCAGTGCGCTCATGCAGCAATCCCGTCGATCGGCGCCGCGCTGTGCGCAGCGTGCAGCCAACAGGCAGCGCGGGTCGCCCCGGCGTTGAGCAGGTCGGGCCGCTCTTCCAGGCAGCGGTCGAAGACGCGCGGGCAGCGCGGGTTGTAGGCGCATCCGCGCGGAATGGCATTGAGGCGGGGCATGGCACCGTCGATCTGGTTGAGGCGTTCGCGGTCCATCGTCATGTCGGGGATGGCGGCCATGAGGCCCGAGGTGTACGGGTGCGCGGGCTGGTGGATCACCTCCTGCACCGGGCCGATCTCGGCGATCCGCCCGGCATACATCACGGCGACGCGGTCGCAGGTCTCGGCGATCACGCCCATGTCGTGGGTGATCAGCATGACGGCGGCGCCGCGGTCCTTGCAGACCTTCTTGAGCAGCTGAATGATCTGCGCCTGGATCGACACGTCCAGCGCGGTGGTGGGCTCGTCGGCGACGATCAGCTTCGGCTCCGCCGCCAGCGCGAGCGCGATCACCACGCGCTGGCGCATGCCGCCGGAGAACTGGTGCGGGTAGTGGTCGATGCGCTGCGCGGCACCCGGGATGCCGGTGTCCTGCAAGAGGCCGATGGCGCGCCGGCGCGCTTCGTCCTCGCCCACGGGCAGGTGCGTGCGGATGGTCTCCATCAACTGCCGCCCGATGGTGTAGAGCGGGTTCAGCGAGGTCAGCGGATCCTGGAAGATGGCGCCGATCTTGCGGCCGCGGATGTGGCGCATGGCCTCGTGGTCGAGGTTGTCGATGCGCTGCCCTTCGAGCCGGATCTCGCCGCTGGCGATGCGCCCCGGCGGCTCGAGCAGGCCGATGATGGCCGCGCCGGTGAGCGACTTGCCGGCGCCGGATTCGCCGACCACGCCGAGGATCTCGCCGGGCGCGATTTCGAAGGAGATGTCGTCTAGCGCGCGCAGCGTGCCGCGCCGGTGCGGGAATTCGACGACCAGATGGTTGACTTGAAGCAGGCTCATATGCGGTGCTCCACCTTCTTCAGCGCAAGCGCGGGTTGAGGGCGTCGCGCAGCCAGTCGCCCAGCAGGTTCACGCTCAGCGCAATGAGAACCAGCATCGCGCCGGGGAAGACCGTGATCCACCATTCGCCCGAGAACAGGTAGTCGTTGCCGACGCGGATCAGCGTGCCCAGCGAGGGCGAGGTCGGCGGCACGCCCACGCCCAGGAAGGACAGCGTGGCTTCGGTGATGATGGCCGTGGCCACCTGGATGGTCGCCAGCACCAGCACCGGGCCCATCACGTTCGGCAGCACGTGCCGCACCATGATGCGCCAGGGCGACACGCCGGTCACGCGCGCTGCCTGCACGTACTCCTTGTTGCGCTCGACCAGCGTGGAGCCGCGCACGGTGCGCGCGTATTGCACCCAGCCGGTGAGCGAGATCGAAATGATCAGGACGCCGAAGGCCACCGAGTCGTGCGCGTTCGGAAACAAGGCACGGCCGACGCCGGCGATCAGCAAGGCGACCAGGATCGGCGGGAAGGACAGCATCACGTCGCACACCCGCATCAGGAAGGCGTCGAGCCAGCCGCCCCAGAAGCCCGCAAGAAGTCCGAACAGCACGCCGACGATGACCGAAAGCATCACCGACACGAGGCCGACGACCAATGAGATGCGGGCGCCGTAGATCAGTGCCGAAAGGATGTCTCGGCCCTGGTCGTCGGTGCCGAGCAGGTACTTGCGTGTGCCCTCGGCCTCCCAGGCGGGCGGCAGGCGCGCATCGCCCAGCTCGAGCGCGGCCAGGTCGAAGGGATTGTGCGGCGACACCCAGCCGGCGAACACGGAGCAGAAGATGCATACGAAGGCGATCGCGGCGGCCAGCATCGCGACCGGCGAGTTGCGAAAGCTGTGGCCGACATCACTGTCCAGCCATCGGGCAAAGGTTTTTTTCATCGGGGAGCGGAAAGAACGGACCCGCATCGTGGGCGGGTCCGCAGGGTCATGCGATCAAGCCCTTATGGCTTGATGCTCATCCACTTGAAGAACATGAAGTTGTCGGCCAGCTGGGTGAGCTCGACCTTCTTGCTCACGCCCCAGGCGAGCGACTGCTGATGCAGCGGCAGGTGGCCGATGTCGTCCGCGTGGATCTTGAAGGCCTCCTTGATTAGCTCGTTGCGCTTGGCCTTGTCGGTCTCCGACTGGATCTTCTTCGTGACCTCGTCGAGCTTCGGATTGCAGTAGGCGCCCAGGTTGAACTGTCCGGTACCCTTGTCGTCGGGGCAGGCCGTCAGCGAACTCAGGGCATTGTGGGCGTCGTAGGTGGTTGGCGTCCAGCCCAGCAGATAGAAGCTGGTGTCGCGGCGCAGGATCTTAGGGAAGTAGGTGCCCTTGGTTTCGGTGGCCAGGTTGATCTTGACGCCGATGCGCGCCAAGCTCGCGGCCACGCTCTGGCAGATCTGGCCGTCGTTCACGTAGCGGTCGTTCGGACAGTTCATCGTGACCTCGAAGCCGTTCGGGTAGCCGGCCTCGGCAAGGAGCTTCTTGGCTGCCTCGGTGTCGTAGGGCAGGCGCTTGTCCTGATCGGCGTTCCAGCCGTTGACGCCGGGGCCGACCATCAGCGCGGTGGGGCGCGACGCGCCGCGCATCACCGTGCGCTGGATGCCGTTGATGTCGATCGCCTGGTAGAAGGCCTGGCGCACGCGCTTGTCCTTGAACGGGTTCTTGCCCTTGACGCTGGAGTACTGCAGCTCGTCGCGCTTCTGGTCCATGCCGAGGAAGATGGTGCGCAACTCGGGGCCTGCGATCACGCGGGCGCTGGGGCTGCTGTTGATGCGCGCGACGTCTTGAACGGGCACCGGCTCCATCACGTCGACCTCGCCTGAGACCAGCGCCGCGACGCGCGTCGCCGGATTGGCGATGGGCGTGAAGATGATTTCCTGCGCGTTGCCCTCGATCTTGCCCCAGTAACTCGCGTTGCGAACGAAGACGCTGCGCACGTTCGGCTGGCGCTCGCGCACGCGGAACGGGCCCGTTCCATTGGCCTTGAACGAGGCCGTGTTCTCGATGCCCTTGCGGCGATCGACCGGGTTGACCGCCTGGTTGGTCTCGCACCACTTCTTGCTCATGATCATGATCTGCGTGATCACGTCCGGCAGGATCGGAAAGGCGCCGATGGTCTCGATCTCGATGGCTGAATCGCCTACTTTGCGGACCTCCTTGATCTCGCTCACGTGGGCCTTCATGTCGGAGCCTTCGCCCGCGGCGCGGCGAAAGCTGAACACCACGTCGTCGGGGGTGAACGGCGTGCCGTCATGGAACTGCACGCCCTTGCGCAGCTCGAAGCGCCAGACTGTCGGCGAGCTCTGCTTCCAGGAGGTGGCCAGCAAGGGCGCCAGGCTCAGGTCCTTGTTGCGTCCGACCAGGGTCTCGTAGACGTTGGAAGTCACCGAGAGCTGCAACGATTCGTTGAGCGAATGCGGATCGAGCGAGAGCGCGTCGCCCTGGTTCGCGATCCGGATGGTCTGTGCGCCGGCCACCAGGCTCAGGGCGCTCAGCACGGACAGGACGGCCGCTGCGGCCAGTTGTTTCTTCGGATTCATGAGAAGCACTCCTCGGGTTGAAAGGGTCATGACGCCGTCGAGGCGACTTTGTTCTTGGTGGGTTTGCCGGCAGCGGCCAGTGGCATGCCCTGCTCGATCAGGCCGGCATGCAACGCGGCACCGAGCGGCAGGATCTCGTCGTTGAAATCGTATTTGCTGTTGTGCAGGAAAGCACCGCCCCGGGCGTCCTGCCCGATGCGCATGTAGGCGCCCGCCTTCTTCTGCAGCATGAAGGAGAAATCTTCGGCGCCCATGCTGGGCTCCATGTTGCGCTCGACGTTGTGCGCGCCCACCAGCGACTGCGCGACGTCGCCGGCGAACATCGCCTCGGGCGCCGTGTTGATGGTGGCGGGATAGATGCGCTCGAACTTCACCTGCGCCGTGGCGCCGAAGCCGGAAGCGACGGCCGCGCAGAGCTCCACGAGCCTTTGCTCGACCTGCGCCTGCACCCTGGCGCTGAAGGTCCGCACGGTGCCCACCAGGATCGCCTTGCCCGGCACCACGCTCATGGCGCCGAGGTCGCCGGCCTGGACCGCGCAGATGCTGATCACTGCCGCGTCGATCGGGCGCACGTTGCGCGACACGATGCTCTGCACCGCGGTGATGATGTGCGCGGAGACCAGCACCGGATCGACCGTGAGATAGGCATGCGCGCCGTGGCCGCCCTTGCCGGCAATTTCGATCGTGATGCGATCAGCGGCCGCCATCATCGCGCCGCGGTTGATGCCAACCGTGCCGGCCGGCAGGCCGGGCCAGTTGTGCATCGCATACACCGACTGCACGGGGAAACGGTCGAACAGGCCGTCTTCGATCATCGCGCGCGCGCCGGCAAAGCCTTCTTCGCCCGGCTGGAAGATCAGGACTGCGGTGCCGTCGAAGTCGCGGGTCTCGGCGAGGTAGCGCGCGGCCCCGACCAGCATGGCCGTGTGGCCGTCGTGCCCGCAGCCATGCATCAGGCCCTGCTTGGCCGACGCCCAGGCGAAGTCGTTTTCCTCGCGCATGGGCAAGGCATCCATGTCGGCCCGAAGGCCGATCATGCGGCGGCTGGCAGTGGACCGGCCGCGAATCACGCCGACCACGCCGGTCTTGCCGATGCCGGGGTGGATCTCGTCGACGCCGCAGGCCCGAAGCGCCTCCTGGACGCGGCCGGCCGTGTAGACCTCCTCGAAACCCAGTTCGGGATGCGCATGCAGGTCGCGCCGGAAGGCGGTGATCTCCGGATAGAAGCGCGCGATGTGCGCGAACGCCCTGCCGTTCGCCTGCAGACGTGCTTCGCTCATCAGTGGCCTCCCGCGCGGCCGATGCGCAGGCGCGGATCGACCACGAAATAGAGCAGATCGACCACCAGGTTGATGACAACGAAGATCAGCGCGATCAGGCACAGGTAGGCGGCCATCACGGGAATGTCGGCAAAGGTCACGGCCTGGATGAACAGCAAGCCCATGCCGGGCCACTGGAAAACGGACTCGGTGATGATCGCGAAGGCGATCAGGCCGCCCAGCTGGAGGCCCGTGATGGTCATCACCGGCACCAGCGTGTTCTTGAGCGCGTGGCCGAAATGGATGACCCGGTCCGACAGGCCGCGGGCACGCGCGAACTTGATGTAGTCGGTGCGCAGCACCTCGAGCATTTCGGCGCGCACCAGCCGCATGATCAGCGTGAGCTGGAAAATGGCGAGCGTGACCGCCGGCAGCACGATGTGGTGCCAGCCGTCGACTCGCAGAAGGCCGGTGCTCCACCAGCCGATCTGCACCGTTTCTCCGCGCCCGAAGCTCGGGAACCAGCCAAGCAGCACCGCAAAGACGAGGATCAGCAGGATGCCGATCAGGAAGGTGGGCAGCGAGACGCCGAGCAAGGAGATCGTCATGAACACCTGGCTCATGAAGGTGCCGCGGCGCAGCGCCGTGTAGACCCCCATCGGGATACCGATCAGCAGGGCAAGGAAGGCCGCAGCCAACGCCAGCTCGAGCGTAGCCGGGAAGCGCTCGCCGATCAGCCGCGAGACCTTGCTGCCCTGCCGCAGGCTCAGCCCGAATTCACCTTGCGCAGCATTGACGAGGAAATGCCAGAACTGCACGAAGAAGGGCTTGTCGAGCCCGAGGCCGACGCGCAGTTCGCGGATCTGTTCAGGCGTCGCGTCCTGGCCGAGCAGGAACACCACGGGGTCGCCCACGTACTGGAAAAGAAGAAAGGCGATGAAGGCGACCGTGATCATGACGATCACGGCCTGGATCAGGCGGCGCAGTACGAAAGCAATCATTCAGCAAAGCATGTGTTCAACGATGCTAGCAGAGCAAGGTATGTGCCCAAGAGGTGGTTCCCCGGGTTGCGCCTTGCTCGAAGCCGAGCCAAAAAGAGGCGCGACGAGGCGCCTGCAGCAAAACGCTTTCGCAGCGCGTCAGTTCACCTTGATGACGCGCCAGTCGAGTCGATTGTCAGCGCGGTGGACCACATCGATGTTCTTCTTCATGGCCCAGGGAATGATCTGGTTGTGCAGCGGAATGTGGGAGACGTCGTCGTTCTGCAACTGCAGCGCCTCGGTCAGCAGGCGGTCGCGCACCGGGAGATCGGTTTCCGTCTTCACGCGATCGATGATCTGGTCCATCTTCGGATTGCTGTAGCGGCCGACGTTGTAGTTGCCGTCACCCCCGCTGCCCACAGTGCGCGTGAGCGACTGCAGGCTGTAGAGCGCATCGAAGGTGGGCACGCCCCAGCCCAACATGTAGATGCTGGCTTCGTAACGCTGGATCATCGGGAAATAGGTCACCAGCGGCAGCGTGCGGAGCTTCGCCTTGACGCCCACGCGCGCCCACATCGCGGTCACGGCCTGGCAGATTTCCTCGTCGTTGATGTAGCGGTTGTTGGGGCAGGCGAAATCGACCTCGAAGCCGTTGGGGTACCCGGCATCCGCCAGCAGCTTCTTGGCGGCCTCTACATCGTAGGGATGGCGCTTGTGCACGCCTTCGGTCCAGCCGTTGACCTGCGGCGCCACCAGCCCACCCGTAGGCTGGCTCAGACCCCGCATCGTCACGCGATTGAGGCTGCCGCTGTCGATAGCCTGGTAAAGCGCTTTGCGCACGCGCTGGTCTTTCAGTGGATTCTTGCCCTTCACGTTGGAGCCGGGCAACTCGTCGCGGAACTGGTCCATGCCGAAGAAGATGGTGCGGTTTTCGACGCCATCGATGACCTTCAGGTTGCCGCTCTGGCGCAGGCGCCCCAGATCCTGCGGGCTCGGATCCAGCACGAAGTCGATCTCGCCCGAAAGCAGCGCCGCGACACGCGTGGCCTCGGACTTGATCGGGCTGTAGATCACCTCTGTCACGTTCGTATCGTTCTTGCCCCAGTAGTTGGGGTTCTGCACAAGAACCAGGCGCTGGTCCGGCTGCCATTCCTTGACCATGTACGGGCCGGTGCCCATGGCGTTGCGATGGGCGTAGCTTTCCTCAGGCGTCTTGATGTCCTTCGGCTCGAGCGACTTGTTCTTCTCCGCCCAGGCCTTGCTCATGATGCGAAGCTCCGTCAGCTGATTCAGCAGCACGGGATTGGGGCCCTTGAGCAGGACGTCGACCGTACTCGCATCGACCTTGACCACCTTGTCGATGCCCTGGGTGTAGACCGCGTAGTTGGAGGTCTTGGTCATCGCGCGGGTCAGCGAATAAACCACGTCTTCGGCCGTCAGCGCCGAGCCGTCGCTGAATTTGACGCCGCTGCGCAAGGTGAAGCGCATCTGGGTCGGCGTCACGAGCTTCCAGCTGGACGCGAGCTGGGGCTCAGGTTTGAATGTCTTGCTGTTGTAGTAGACCAGCGAGTCGTAGATGGCGGCATGGACCCCATTGCCCAGTGCGTTGTTCTGAGAATGGATGTCGAGCGTCGGGATGTCGCTCGCGCTCGTCCACTTGAAGGTCTTTGCATGCAGTGCGGGCGCCGCCAGCACAAAGGCCGCGAGGGCGACAGGAATCAGTACGCGCTTGGAATCCATGATTAACCATCCGTCACAAAGTCAAAACGCGGACTATGCAACACCCGGGCCAGCTTCGGACACAGGAGAACTCCGACCCAAGGGATATCCCTGTTCGAGAAAGCCCGAGCAAAGAAAAAAGCCACCCGACTTGCGTCGGGTGGCTTTCAAGACTTCCCATTAAAGCCGGCTTGCGCCAGCGTCAAATCAGAAAGCGTGACGGATACCGATGTCGTAACCGGTCGAGGTCTTCGGCTGGAAGGTTTGACCCGGCAGCAGGCTCGTGGTGACGACGTTCGCCGGGCCGCCGACGGTCAGGTTCGCGCCGTCCTTGTTGCGGATGCGAGCAACCGTTGCGTACAGAGCCGTGCGCTTCGACAGGTTGTGCACGTAGCCGATGGCGAGCTTGTTGGCCTTCGGGTCGTCGATGAGCGAGAACGGCTGGTTGAAGTCGTACTTGACATGCGAGTACGACGCGCGGATCAGACCAGCGCCAACCGGCACGGTCACGCCGAGCAGGTAGCCCTTCAGATCGATGTCGTTGCCGATCGTGCCGCTGAACAGCGGGGTGTCGACGTCGATTTCGTTCTTGGCTTGCGAGTATTCACCGAAGAGCTTCACGACGCCGAAGTCGTACGAAGCGCCGAGGTTCCACGTCTTCACCGAAGTGGTGGTGCCAACGTAGAAGTTGTCGCCGATCGTGCTGTTGCCATACGAGGTAGCGACGTCCAGCGGGCCGTTGGCGTAGCCGATGCGACCACCAATGTAACGACCGGTGCGCGAGTTGTTCAGCGCGGTCGGCGTGACGGTACCCGGATCGAACTTGGTCTGCTCGTGGAAGCCGTACATCACCTGGCCGTAGAAGCCACCGAGGTTCGGGGGCAGGAAGTAGCCGATGGTGTTGCTGGCGCGAACGTAGTTGTTGCCGCCAACGTTGGGGACACCGGCGACCACCGGAGGAGCAGCGCCGTTGAAGGTGCCGAACGCGTCGTTGGCCGTCGAGATCAGGTTGGTACCCACGCCGTTGGTGCCGAACGGATCGAACACGGTGTCGTTCCAGAAGGTCGGGGTGTAGTCGCGACCCAGGCGGATTTCACCGAAACCACCCGACAGGCTCACGGTCGAACGACGACGGAAGGTCGAGACGCCGGTCTGGCCATCGTCATTGCTGATCGGGGCTTCGAGCCAGAAGCTGGCAGCCAGGCCACCACCGAGGTCTTCCGTACCACGGAAGCCCAGACGGCTGGAGTTGTAGGCCGAGTTGTTCAGGATGGTCCGGCTGGCCTTGATGCTATCGGTAAACGTGGGGCTGACAGGAGTAGCGAGCGTCGGGACGAATTCCGACTTGTTCGAATAGCCGCTGACCGAGGCGTCAACCACACCGAACAGCGTGACCGACGACTGAGCCGAGGCAACACCAGCGACAGCCAGTGCGGCCAGAGCAACTAGAGATTTTTTCATTGCAAGTTTCTCCAAGGTTAAACATAGGGCTCCGGTGCGAAGGGCTCACTGTGACTGGCACATTTGTGCTCCTACCGGACCCCGGGCCAACCTCCTTTTGGGAAGTTGTCGCTATTGCACCAGAGCCGCCCCAGCAGGGCAAAACAAATCGCCCGAAATCACGGCCGGGCTCGACGTTTCGTTGCAGCAGTGCAACAAAGCTTTAGCAGTCGTCACCACACCACGATGCGAAACAAGACCTGCCCTGCATGAGCTCTATTTCGGATCGGTTCCAATCGCCCCATGAATCCTTCGCTCGACTCCGTCCTGGCCGTCGCAGACGCGGCCTTGCGCACCTTGTTCGCCAGGCCGCATGCGACGCGGGCCGCCCCGCAGCCGGCGGACCCCGCAGGCGAGCTCGACGAAGCCGAGCGCCGGGAAGCGGGCGCGTTGATGCGGGTGAACCACGTCGGGGAGGTGTGCGCCCAGGCCTTGTATACAGCGCAGGCTGCCGTCGCGCGGGATCCGGTGCTGCGGGCGCATTTCGACGCGGCGGCGCGGGAAGAAACCGACCATCTCGCCTGGACGCGACAGCGCCTCGACGAGCTTGGAGCCCACCCGTCGGTGCTGAATCCCCTCTGGTATCTGGGCGCGTTCGGGCTGGGCCTCGTTGCCGGCCGGCTCGGCGATCCGCTGAGCCTGGGCTTCGTGGCCGAAACCGAGCGCCAGGTGGAGGCGCATCTGGACGGGCACCTCGACCGCCTGCCGGCCGGCGATACGGCGTCGCGGGCCGTGATCAACCAGATGAAGCTGGACGAAGCGCGCCATGCAGCACAGGCCTGGAGCGCCGGCGCCCAGGAACTGCCGGCCCCGACCAAGGCCTTGATGCGCCTGGCCTCCCGCGTGATGACGACGGTCGCCCACCGCATCTGAGCGGATAGGGCCCGGCCCGCGCTCAGGTTTCGATAAGATCGAAGCTGGTCGTGATCTCGGCGGTCTTGGCTAGCATGATGCTGGCCGAGCAGTAGGTCTCATGGCTCAGCGTGATCGCGCGCTCCACGGCGGCGGCCGGGATCCCCTTGCCCGCCACCGTGAAGTGCATGTGGATCTTGGTGAAGACCTTGGGGTCTTTTTCCGCCCTCTCGCTGGTCAGCTTGACGCTGCAGCGCTCGACCTGGTGCCGGCCCCGCTTCAGGATCAGCACCACGTCGTAGGCGGTGCAGCCGCCGGTGCCGGCCAGCACGGTTTCCATCGGCCGGGCCGCGACGTTCTGTCCGCCGTTCTCCGGCTTGGCCGCATCCGGCGCCCCGTCCATCATCAGGACATGGCCGCTGCCGGTCTCGGCGACGAAACCCATCGCCGATCGCGCACCCGAGTTGCCGGTCCAGCTCACTGTGCATTCCATTTTTTGCAGACTCCAGAGGGTCACGGCGGGATAAAAACCACGCCGACGTAGATTTGTGTTGGAAAAGCGTCACCCGCTTGTTGCAACGCAACAAACAACCGATATACTTTATTTCATCGCACACGAACGCATGTGCACCGGTTGTCTCCTCCACCCTCCCAATTGGTGGATTTAGCCCCGAGCCGCAAGGCCCGGGGCTTTTTTCTTGCGGCCGCCTGCGGCGCTTGCGCAGGCCTATGATCGCGGCCCTATGCCCAAGCCGACAGCGCCACTGACTCCCGCCGATTACCTGAAGAAGATCCTCACCGCCCGCGTCTACGACGTCGCGGTGGAGTCCGCGCTCGAGCCGGCGCGCGCCTTGAGCGCGCGGCTGGGAAACACCGTGCTGCTCAAGCGGGAAGACCAGCAACCCGTCTTCAGCTTCAAGCTGCGCGGCGCCTACAACAAGCTGGCGCATCTGAGCGTCGACCAGCTCGCCAAGGGCGTGATATGCGCGTCGGCCGGCAACCATGCCCAGGGCGTGGCGCTCGGCGCCCACAAGTTGGGCGCGCGCGCCGTGGTGGTGATGCCCGTGACCACGCCCCAACTCAAGATCGACGCGGTGCGCGCGCTCGGCGGCGAAGTGCAGCTCCACGGCGACAGCTATTCGGATGCCTACGTGTACGCGCTCGAACAGCAGAAGATGCACGGGCTGACCTTCGTGCACCCCTTCGACGACCCCGACGTCATCGCGGGCCAGGGCACGATCGCGATGGAGATCCTGCGCCAGCACCAGGGCCCGCTCGATGCGGTGTTCGTCGCCATCGGCGGCGGTGGCCTGATCGCGGGCGTCGCCAACTACATCAAGGCCGTGCGGCCCGAGATCAAGGTGATCGGCGTCCAGATGAACGACTCGGACGCGATGATGCAATCGGTCGCGGCCCGCCAGCGCGTGACGCTCCCCGACGTCGGCCTGTTTTCCGACGGCACCGCGGTCAAGCTGGTCGGCGAAGAAACCTTCCGTGTCGCCAGCGACCTGGTGGACGAGTTCATCACGGTCGACACCGATGCCGTGTGTGCCGGCATCAAGGACGTCTTCATCGACACGCGCAGCATCGTCGAGCCCGCAGGCGCGCTCGCGGTGGCCGCGATCAAGCAGTATGTCGAGGCGCACGGCACGCGCGGCGAGACCTACGCGGCCATCCTCTGCGGCGCCAACATGAACTTCGACCGGCTGCGCTTCGTGGCCGAGCGCGCCGAGGTGGGCGAGGAGCGCGAGGCGCTGTTCGCAGTGACGATTCCCGAGGAACGCGGCAGCTTCCGCCGCTTCTGCGAACTGGTCGGCCAGTTGCCGGGCGCATCGCGCAGCGTGACGGAGTTCAACTACCGCATCAGCGATGCCAGGGAGGCGCACGTGTTCGTGGGGCTGACCACGACGGCGCGCGGCGAATCGAAGACGATCGCCGACACCTTCGTTGCGCACGGTTTCGGCGCCATCGACCTCACGCACGACGAGCTCGCGAAGGAGCACATCCGCCACATGGTCGGCGGCCGCACCGGCCTCGCGCACGACGAGCGGCTGCTGCGTTTCGTGTTCCCCGAACGGCCCGGCGCGCTGTTGAAGTTCCTGAGCCTCATGCGGCCGACCTGGAACATCAGCCTCTTCCACTACCGCAACCAGGGCGCCGACTACGGCCGCATCCTGGTCGGGCTGCAGGTGCCGGCGGCCGACCATGCTGCGTTCGACGAATTCCTCCGGACGCTCGGCTATCCCTTCGTGGAGGAAACCGCCAACCCGGTCTATCGATTGTTCCTGCAGGCCTGAGGCCCGGCCGGCGCCTCAGCGCGGCGGAGCCGGCGCCACCACGGGCGGCGGAGCGCCGGGCACTGCAGGCGGGGGGTTCGCGGCGAGCGGCCGCACCGGCAGCTGCAATGTAAAGGCCGCAGCAGAGTCGAGGCTCGCGCCCAGCGTGGCGGCGCGCGTGCTCACGGACTGCAGCACATAGCCATCCGCCACCTTGGCACCGACACGGAACGGCCGTGGCGGCTTGCCGTCGACGGCAATCAGCGCAGCACCCTGCTGGTCGGTGTCGGCCACCACACCCTGCAGCACGAAGCGGCTTGCCGCATCGGGCGTTGCCGTGACCACGGCCTGGCTGGGCACCGCACCCAGTATTTGCGCCACCGCCGTCGAATCCACGGTCGGCGACGCACCGCTGCTCACCGCGGGCGGTGCGACGGCATCGGACGGCGACATCAGCCGCAGCCCCCAGAACACGATGCTCGCAGCGGCAAGCGCCCAAAGGCCGGTCGTCGCGGTGGCCGAGGGCCAGCGGGCAGGTGCATAGGGAACTGACATGGGGCCGGATTATCATTCAGCGAATGCCGCAAGGCCCTCTTCTTTTGAGGCCCGCTTCTTTTTGATCTGCTCCCCACCTTTCATGCCCCTTTCTCACCGCCCCCTTGCGCGCGCCCTGCAGCGCGGCTTCACGCTGATCGAGCTGATGGTCGTGCTGGTCATCATCGGCGTGCTGGCGGCCCTGATCGTGCCGAACGTGATCGAACGCGCCGACGACGCACGCGTCACCGCCGCCAAGACCGACGTCAACAACCTGATGCAGGCGCTCAAGCTCTACCGGCTCGACAACCAGCGCTACCCCACGTCGGAACAAGGCCTGCAGGCACTGCTCACCCGCCCCACCAGCGGCCCAGCCGCGCCCAATTGGAAGCCCTACGTCGAGAAGCTCCCGAACGACCCCTGGGGCCGGCCCTACCAGTACATGAACCCGGGCCTCAAGGGCGAGATCGACGTGCTTTCGCTCGGCGCCGACGGCCAGGCCGGCGGCGAAGGCAAGAATGCCGACATCGGCAGCTGGCAATAAGCGCTGCGGCCCTCGCTCCGACAGCGCCCGCCGCCGTACCGGCGGCTTCACGCTGCTCGAACTGCTGGTGGTGCTCGCGATCATCGCGCTCGCCACGGCCGGCGTCGGGCTGGCGCTGCGGGATTCGGGCCAGGCCACGCTGGATCGCGAAGCCGAGCGGCTCGCGGCGCTGCTCGAGTCGGCACGGGCACAATCCCGCGCCAGCGGCATCGCAGTGCGCTGGCGTCCTACGCCGCAAGGCCCCGGCAACTTCATCTTCGACGGCCTGCAGCCCGGCACCCTGCCGACCGCCTGGCTCGCCGACGGCATCGCGGCGCAACCCCTCGCCGCCGACGGCACCGCGGTCCCGGCGCTGCAGCTGGGGCCCGAACCGATCATCGCGGCGCAGCAGGTGCTGCTGACCGCGGACGGCCCGCCGGCGCGCAGCCTGCGCATCGGCACCGACGGGCTGCGGCCTTTCACGGTGGTCGCGCCATGACCAGCGGCCGGCAGGCAGGTTTCACGCTGATCGAAGTGCTGGTCGCGCTCGGCATCGTCGCGATCGCACTGATGGCCGGCTCGCAAGCCACGATGGCGCTCACGCGCAACGCGCAGCGCCAGTCGGACCTGTTGCTCGCGCAGCTGTGCGCCGAAAACGAGCTGATCAAAGCCCGGCTCGCGCGGCAGTTGCCGGCGGTCGGCGATGCGGGCCTGGTCTGCACCCAGGCCAACGTGAGCTTCGCCGTCACCGTCTCGACCACGCCCACGCTGAACCCGAACTTCCGCCGTGTCGACGTCCAGGTGCGCGATGCAGCCGACGCGCCGGTGCTGCGCCTGTCCACCGTCGTGGGACGCTATTGATGCGCAGATCCAAGGGCTTCACGCTGATCGAGCTGCTGGTCGCGATCGCGGTCATGGCACTGCTCGCGCTGGTGAGTTGGCGCGGCCTGGAGGGCATGGCGCGCGCCCAAGCCCTGAACCGCGAGCGAGGCGACGCCATGCTCACGCTGCAGGCTGCGCTCTCGCAATGGAATGCGGATCTCGATGCCACGACGGCGCTGGCGCAGATCAGGCCGATGGACTGGGACGGCCGCGTGCTGCGCCTCACGCGGCGCAGCACCGACAGCGCCCAATCGGTGGTCTATGTAGTTGCCTGGACCCTGCGCGCCGATGCCGTGGTGGGCGCGCGCTGGCAGCGCTGGCAATCGCCCGGCATCACCACCCGCGCCGAATGGCAGCAAGCCTGGGACCGCGCCGCCGCATGGGGCCAGGACGGCGGCGCCGGCACGAGCTCCGGCAGCGAGCTGCGCGGCGCAGAGCTCGGGCTGATGCCGGTCGAGGCCTGGCAGCTCTACTACTTCCGCAACGACAGCTGGAGCCCGGCCGTCGGCGCCGAGGTGCTCGGCACAAGCACGCCCTTGCCCGACGGCGTGCGCCTGGTCCTGAGCCTGCCGCCCGGCCCGGCGCTCGCCGGGCTGCTGACCCGCGACTGGCTGCGGCCCACCGCCATGGCGCCCAAATCATGAAGACGCGAGTGAAGTCCGCCAGCAACACGCGCGGCGCTGCCCTGCTGGCGGCCATGCTGACCGTCACGCTGGTCGCGACCTTCGCCGCCGCCGCGCTCTGGCAGCAGTGGCGCGCGGTCGAGGTCGAGGCGGCCGAGCGGGCGCGGGTGCAGTCGGCCTGGGTGCTGGTCGGCGCGCTCGACTGGTCACGCCTGATCCTGCGCGAGGATGCCCGAGCCGGCGCCGCCGCGGGCGGGGGCGCAGACCACTTGGCCGAGCCCTGGGCCGTGCCGCTGGAGGAAGCCAAGCTGACCAGCTTTCTCTCGGCCGAGAAGAACATCGCGAGCGATGTGCTCGAAGGCCTGCCCGATGCCTTTCTTTCGGGCCGCATCATCGATGCCCAATCCAAGCTCAACGTGCTGAGCCTGGTGCAGGGCGGCAAGCCCGTGGTCGCATCGGTCGCCGCCTTCACCAAGCTGTTCGAACTGCTGGGCTTGCCCGCGCAGGAACTGGCGGCGCTGACAGCCAATCTGCAACGTGCGCTGCCGGCCGCCGCGACGACCGGCACCGGCACCGGCACCGGCACCGGCACCGGCACCGGCACCGGCACCGGCACCGGCACCGGCACCGGCACAGGCACAGGCACAGGCACAGGCACAGGCACAGGCACAGGCACAGGCACAGGCACAGGCACAGGCACGGGCACGGGCACGGGCACGGGCACGGGCAGCGGCACCACGCCCCCCGCCGTGACTCCCGACACCTCGGCCACTGGCCCGCTGATGCCGCAGCGCACCTCCCAGCTGGTCTGGCTCGGCCTCTCGCCCAACACCGTGGCCGCGCTGGAACCCTACGTCACCGTGCTGCCGGCGGGCAGCAAGCTCAACATCAACACCGCCAGCGCCGAAGCCTTGTTCGCCAGTGTTCCCGCGCTCGATCTCGCCGGTGCCAAGCGCCTGGTGGCGCAACGCACGCGCAGCCACTTCCGCACCCTGAGCGACGCGAACCGCCTCCTGCAGGACAGCTCGGTGCAGTTCAGCGAAGGCCAGCACAGCGTGGCAAGCAGCTACTTCGAAGTACATGGACGGTTGCGGCTGGACCGAACTTGGGTCGAGGAACAGTCGCTGCTGCGGCGCGACGGCATCGAGGTCCGCATCGTGTGGCGCGAACGTGGTGCGGGCGCCACGCCGGCGCTGCCGAAGTCCTGAAGCGGAAACTTTTAGTCACGCTTATAGGATAAAAAGCACGGGAGCGCCCACGCCACGGGCGTAAGGCGCTATCAAATATGTAGCGGGTGGATGTGAACCATCCACCTACAATGACCACCCCTCACCGATCGCCATGGCCTTATTGCTCGTCACCGTCCCACCCCCGCCCGCTCCCGCCGGCGGCGAGTACGGCTGGGCGGTCTGGTCCAGCGACGGCCGCAAGCTGCGCTCCCAGGGAAGCGCGCCGCCGGCCCTGCTGCCGAGCGGGGACGAAGTGATCCTGGGTGTGCCCGCGGCCGCCCTCTCCTGGCACCAGGTCACGCTGCCGCAGGGCAGCATGAGCGGCGCCGTGCGCGTGCGCTCGGTGCTCAATGGCCTGCTCGAAGACCGGCTGCTCGACGAACCCGAGCTGCTGCATTTCGCGCTGGAGCCCGGCGCACGCGCCGCCACGCCCGCATGGGTGGCGGCCTGCAACCGGATCTGGCTGCGCAGCGCGGTGCAGGCTCTCGAAGCAGCGGGCCGCCGCGTCACGCGCATCGTTCCCGAATTCGCGCCGCAGCCGGCCGGCGCGGCCCCGATGGTCTTCGCGATCGGCGAAACGGACGCCGCGCAGCTCGTGATCTGCGACACCCAGGGGGTGACCGCGCTGCCGCTCGACGGCGCCGGCGTTGCGCTGCTCGGCACGCCCCCCGAAGGCACGACGATGCTGGCCGAACCCGCGGTGGCCGAACTGGCGGAAAGCCTGCTCGGGCGCCGCGTGCCGATCGTCAAGCCAGCCGCACGCTGGCTGCAGGCCAGCCGATCGCCCTGGGATCTTGCGCAGTTCGACCTTGCGTCCACCGGCCGCGCCCGCGCGAGCAAGAAGCTGGCAGGGATCTGGCGCGCCGTATGGCACGAGCCCGAGTGGCGCGCGGCACGCTGGGGCGCACTGGTCCTGGTGCTGGCCCAGCTCATCGGCCTCAACGCCTGGGCCTGGAAGGAGCGCAGCGCGCTCGACAGCAAGCGTGCCGCGGTGAACAGCATCCTCAAGCAGACTTTCCCGTCGGTGCAACTGGTGGTCGATGCGCCGGTGCAGATGGCACGCGAGGTCGCCTCGCTGCAGCAGGCCACCGGCGGCGTCGCCGCGGCCGATTTCGAACCCATGCTGGGCGTGCTCGCAAGCAGCCTGCCGCCCGGCCGCGTGCCCACTGCCATCGACTACAGCGCCGGCCAGTTGCGGCTGCGCGGCCTGGGCTTGCAGCCCGCCGAGGCAGACAGCGTCGCGTCCACGCTGTCCACACGCGGCTACAGCGCACGCAGCGAAGGCGATCTGCTGCTGGTTCAGGCGGAGGCCGCGCGATGAACAACTGGCTCGAATCCCTCGAAGCACGTTGGCAGGCCTGGTGGCCCGAACTCGAATCGCGCGAGCAGCGCATGATCGCGATCGCCGCCGCGCTGGTGGTGCTCGCCCTGCTCTGGTGGGTGATGCTGGCGCCCGCGCTGCGCACCCTGTCGTCGGCACCGGCCGAGCACGCAAAACTCGATGCGCAATTGCAGCAGATGACCAGCCTGCAGACGCAAGCCAAGGCCCTGCAGTCCCAGCCGCGCGCCAGCCGCGACGACGCCATGCGCGCGCTCGAAACCTCGGTGCGCCAGAGCTTCGGACCCAACGCCCAGATGCAGCCCGCCGCTGCCGGCGAAGGCGTGACGATCGCCATGCGCACCACGCCCGCCGACACGCTCGCCCAATGGCTGGCACAGGCGCGCAGCAATGCGCGCGCCGTGCCGCGCGAGGTGCATCTGACGCGCACCGCGCAAGGCGCTCCGGCCGCCGCTTCCCCCGCAGCAACGGCCAAAGGTGCCGAGCCTTCCGTCGTGCGCTGGGACGGCACGCTGGTCATGAGCCTGCCGGCCCGTTGAGCACCGTCACCGCCATGGCCACCCGACGCTCTCCTGTCCTCGGCAAATCGACCGGCCGGCGCTGGGCCATTCTCGGCGCGCTGATCGGTGCGGTGCTGGCGCTCTCGGTCTACGCGCCGGCACGCTGGCTGGCCGCCTTTCTGGCCGCGCGAAGCGATGGCCATCTGCAATTGGTCAATGCGCGCGGAACGGTCTGGAACGGCAGCGCGGGAGTCGTGTTCTCGAGCGGCGCGGGCGGCGCCGAATCGATTTCCCTGCCCGGCACGCTGGGCTGGACATTGCGGCCGCGCTGGGACGGCGTGACCGCCGCGCTCGACATCCCTTGCTGCGCGCCCAAGCCGCTGCAGTTCAAGGCGCGTCCGCGGCCCAGCGGATTGCAGCTCGAGTGGCGCGACGGCCAGTCCCGCTGGCCCGCCGCGCTGCTCAGCGGTTTCGGCGCGCCCTGGAACACCCTCAAGCCCGAAGGCGTGCTCGACATCTCCATGCAGGCCTTCGCGATGCAATGGAACGGCCCGCAGCTGGGGCTCGCCGGCCGCGCCGTCCTCGACGCCACCGACATCTCGTCCAGCCTCTCGACGCTCAAGCCGATGGGCAGCTACCGCATCACGCTCGAGGGCGGGCCGACGCCGACCCTCCTGCTGACCACCCGCGAAGGCAGTCTCCAGCTCAGCGGCAGCGGACGATGGGACGGGAGCGCGCTGCGCTTCGACGGCGAAGCCAGCGCCGCCCCGGGGCGCGAAGATGCGCTCTCGAATTTGTTGAATATCATCGGGCGACGCGAAGGCGCGCGCTCGCTCATCACACTGGGTTGACCATGAAGCAACAGTCTTCGTACGCGACACGCATCGGCACCGCCGCCCTCGCGGCACAGATGCTGATCACCGCCTGCATTCCGGCTGCGTTCGCGCAGGAAGCCGCAGCGCCGCCACGACGCGGCGAGCCGATCACGCTGAATTTCACCAACGCCGAGATCGAATCCGTCGCGCGGACCATGGCGGTCGTGACCGGCCGCGACGTGGTGGTCGACCCGCGCGTGAAGGGCACGATCAACCTGCAGACCGACCGCGCGATCTCCCCCGCCGCGGCCTTCAACCAGTTTGCCGCGGCGCTGCGCCTGCAGGGCTTTGCGATCGTGCAGTCCGAAGGCCTCTACAAGGTGGTGCCGGAGGCCGATGCCAAGCTGCAGAGCAGCGCCGTCAGCACCTCGACGCCCGCCACCGCGACGCTGAGCGGCAACCAGATCGTGACCCAGGTCTTCAAGCTCAATTACGAGTCGGCCAACAACCTGCTGCCGGTACTGCGCCCGCTGATCGCGCCCAACAACACGATCAACGTGAACCCGGGCAACAACTCGCTGGTGATCACCGACTATGCCGAGAACATGCGGCGGCTGGCGCGCATCATTGCCGCGCTCGACGTGCCGAACGCTTCCGACATCGAGGTCATTCCGTTGAAGCACTCGGTCGCCACCGACCTGGTGCCGGTGCTCACGCGCCTGGTCGAAGGCGGGTCCGCGACCGTGCCCGGGCAGGTGGCGGGCGCCGCGCCCGGCGCCGCCGACGCCTCGTTCCGCACCACGCTGCTGGCCGAGCCGCGCAGCAACGCCGTCATCCTGCGCGCGGCCAACCCGGCGCGTTCGCAGCTGGTCCGCATCTTGATCGATCGCCTCGACCGTGCGCCGATCGACAGCGGCAATGGCGCGGCCGGCAACATCTACGTCGTCTACCTCAAGAACGCCGACGCGGTCCGGATGGCGATCACCTTGCGCGCCGCGCTCGCAAGCTCGCAGCCGAGCACCCCCGGCGCGCTGGGCGGCGCGGCCGGTGCCCTCAGTACCGCCGGAACCACGCCCGCCGCCCAACAGCAGCAACAGCAGTTCAGCCAGCTCGGCGCGAGTGCGCAAGGCGGAATGAGCGCCGCCACGGCACCAATCAGCGGGACGGCGCAGCCCTCCACCGGTGGACAGATCCAGGCCGACCCGGCGACCAACTCGCTGATCATCAGCGCGGCCGAACCGCTCTACCGGCAGCTGCGCGCGGTGATCGACCGTCTCGACAGCCGCCGCGCGCAGGTGCTGATCGAAAGCCTGATCGTCGAGGTCAATGCCGACAAGGCGGCCGAGTTCGGCATCCAGTGGCAAGCCGGCCTCGGCAGCAGCGGCGACCGCAACGTGGGCGTGATCGGCACCAACTCGAGCCTGGGCGGCGCCAACATCATCGACCTGGCCGTCGGGCTGGCGACCGGCAACGCCGCGACGCGGCCCTCGACCGGCTTCAACTTCGGCATCGGCCACCGCTACGGCAGCGACGGGCAGTACGTGCTGGGCTTCCTGGCCCGCTTCCTGGCGAGCAACGGCGAGGGCAACGTGCTGTCCACCCCCAATCTGCTGACGCTCGACAACGAGGAAGCCAAGATCGTCGTCGGCCAGAACGTGCCCTTCGTCACCGGCCAGTACACCAGCGCCGGCGGCAATACCAACACCGTCAACCCGTTCCAGACCATCGAGCGCAAGGACGTCGGCCTGACGCTGCGCGTGCGCCCGCAGATCAGCGAGACCGGCACGGTCAAGATGCAGATCTTCCAGGAGGTCTCCAGCGTGGTCGCATCCACGGTGAACAACCTGAACGGCCCCACCACGAGCAAGCGCTCGATCGAATCGAACGTGCTGGTCGACGACGGCAACATCATCGTGCTCGGCGGCCTGCTGTCCGACGAGTATTCGACCTCCGAGGAAAAAGTGCCCGGCCTCGGCGACGTCCCGGTGCTCGGCAACCTGTTCAAGAGCGAGGTCCGCAGCCGCCGCAAGACCAACCTCATGGTGTTCCTGCGGCCGACCATCGTGCGCGACCAGCTCTCCGGCGACACGATCACGGCCGACCGCTACGATGCGCTGCGCGCGATGCAGCAGAACATCCAGCCTTCGACCGACAACCCGATGCTCAATTCGGTGCGCGGGGCGCCGGTGCTGCCACCGCTGAGCGACACCGTGCGCGGCGACCCGTCGCGCCGCATCGAGGGCACGCGCCTGATCCCGCCGCCGCTGCCGCCGCAGCACGCACCGCTGCCGCCGGGCCCGATGAAGGGCGCGCTGCCGCCGACCGCCGACCCGTCCACGGCGCGCGAACTGCCTTAAGGATCCTGCCGTGCGCTATCCCCTGCCCTACGCCTTCGCACGCAGCCAGCAACTGCTGCTCGAAGAAACGGACGAAGGCGCCTTCACCCTCTGGATGCCCCAGGTGCCGCCGCGCAGCGCGATCGGCGAGGTGGCCCGCAAGTACCCGGTCAAGGCCTTCGAGGCGCTGGCGCCCAACGAGCTGGCGCAGCGCATCAGCGCCGCCTATGCGCAAGGCGAATCGAACGCCGCTGCGGTCGTGAGCGAGGTGCAGGGCGATGCCGATCTCTCGCGCATGATGCAGGAGCTGCCGGCGGTGGAAGACCTGCTGGAAAGCGCCGGCGATGCGCCCATCATCCGGATGCTCAACGCGCTGCTCACGCAGGCAGCGCGCGACGGCGCCAGCGACATCCACATCGAACCCTACGAGCGGACCTCCGCGGTGCGCTTCCGCATCGACGGCACGCTGCGCGAAGTGGTGCAGCCCAACCGCGCCCTGCACGCCGCGCTGATCTCGCGCCTGAAGATCATGGCCGACCTCGACATCGCCGAGAAGCGCCTGCCGCAGGACGGGCGCATCAGCCTGCGCATCGGCACGCGCGCGGTCGACGTGCGGGTCTCGACCCTGCCGTCGGCACACGGGGAACGCGCGGTGCTGCGCCTGCTCGACAAGACCGAAAGCAAGCTCACGCTCGAAGCCGTCGGCATGCAGGGCGACACGCTGGCGCGCTTCCAGCACCTGATCGGCCAGCCGCACGGCATCATCCTGGTCACCGGGCCGACCGGCTCCGGCAAGACCACCACGCTCTACGCCGCGCTCAGCCGGCTCGATGCCGGCCGAAGCAACATCATGACGGTCGAGGATCCGATCGAATACGAGTTGCCCGGCGTCGGCCAGACCCAGGTCAACGCCAAGATCGAGCTGACCTTCGCGAAGGCGCTGCGCGCGATTCTGCGGCAGGACCCGGACGTGATCATGATCGGCGAGATCCGCGATTTCGAAACTGCGCAGATCGCGATCCAGGCCTCGCTCACCGGACACCTGGTGCTGGCCACGCTGCACACCAACGATTCGGTCAGCGCCGTGACGCGCCTGACCGACATGGGCGTGGAGCCCTTCCTGCTGAGCTCCTCGCTGCTCGGCGTGCTGGCGCAGCGCCTGGTGCGCAGGCTCTGCCCGGTCTGCGCCGTGCCCTCGGCCGCCGGCGACGAGGCCGAGCCCGTCGGTTGCGATGCCTGCGGCCAGACCGGCTACCAGGGCCGTACCGGCATCTTCGAACTGCTGGTGGCCGACGACACGGTGCAATCGCTGATCCACAACCGCGCGCCCGAAAGCCAGCTCTTCGTGGCGGCCGAGCGCGGCGGCCTGCGTTCGATGCGCGAGGACGGCGAGCGGCTGGTCAAGACCGGCGTGACCTCGCGCGCCGAGCTGCTGCGCGTGACGAGAGACTGATCGATCGGCCAATCGGCCGCCGCCGGGCCGCCCCCTCGGGGGTCGAGTTACACGCAGCGAAGCAGAGTGAGAAGCCTTGGGGCCAAGAGAGTCACTCCAGCACGACGAGGTTGCGCGTCTGCGGGTCGGTCTCCACATGGCGCACGCGACCCGCATTGTCGAACAGCACCTGGAACTCGCTGAAGCTGCTGAGCCACATGCGCCAGATCGGCGCGTCGAGGTTCGGGTTCTCGCTGCTCATCGGATAGCCCACGGCCATCGCCACCTGCTCCCGCGTCATGCCCTTGGTGACGCGCGCCGACTTGATTGCGTCCCGGATCTTGGGCGGGTAGCCCGCGATCTTGCGTGCCGGGTCATCGCTCACCACGTAGCGCTTGGCGAAGGTGCCGAGATCAAGGTCGCGGCTGTAGTCGTTGCCGATGGCCTGCTTGCTGCCGTTGAGTTCGACCTGCACGCGGTTGCGGCCATAGCCAGTGACGCGCGCCGGCGTGCCGGCCGGGATGATCCGCTTACCGCTTTCGGCATAGTTGCCGTCGCTGATCCAGCTGCCGTCGGTGCGCATGTTGCAGCAGAGAAAGCCGTCGAAAGTGGGTTGCGCCGCGGCGGGAAGGGAAAGCGCTCCCAGCAGCGCAGCGACGGCTACAGCAGTGGTACGAAGCGACATGAAGACTCCTCGGAGTGGTGTTGTGGAAGCCGCGCGACGAAAAGGCAACGCCAAACGCCGACAATGCTGGCTCGCGCATTTTGTCGCCAGTCACCATGCCCGCCTATTCCTTTGAAGCCATAGACCAACTGGGCCAGCCCCGCAAGGGCGTGCTCGAAGCCGACACAGCCCGCAGCGCCCGCGGGATGCTGCGCGCACAGGCACTGATTCCGCTGTCGGTGACCGTCGTCGGCAGCGTGGAGAGCGGCGCCGCGCCGGACCGGAGCTTGCGCCGCCTGCTGGGCGGCAAGCGCGTCTTCAACTCCACCACCCTCTCGGTCTGGACGCGGCAGATCGCCGGCCTGGTCTCTTCCGGCCTGCCGCTCGAACGCGCGCTCACCGCGCTGACCGACGAAGCCGAGACCGAACAGCAGCGCAACCTGATCGCCTCCCTGCGCGCCGAGGTCAACGCGGGCTCGCCCTTCGGGCGCGCGCTGGCCCAGCATCCGCGGGAGTTCTCGCCCATCTACACCGCGGTGATCGGCGCCGGCGAGCAAAGCGGCAATCTCGGCCTGGTGCTCGAGCGCCTGGCCGACGACCTCGAACAGCGGCAGGCGCTGCAGCAGAAGCTGGTCGGCGCGGCCCTGTACCCGGCGATCGTGACCCTGGTCGCGATCGTGATCGTGATCTTCCTCGTCAGCTACGTGGTGCCCCAGGTGGCCAACGTGTTCGCGGGCACGAAGCGGGCGCTGCCCATCCTCACCGTGGCGATGCTGGCCCTGAGCGACTTCGTGCGCAACTACGGCTGGCTGATGCTCGGCGCCATCGTGCTGGCGACCCTCGGCGCGCGCATGGCGCTGGCACGCGCTGCCGTGCGCGAACGATTCGACGCCGCCTGGCTCGAGCTGCCGCTGGTCGGCAGGCTGTCCCGCGGCTACAACGCGGCGCGCTTCGCGAGCACGCTCGCGATGCTGGCCACGGCCGGCGTGCCGATCCTGCGCGCGCTGCAGGCCGCCTCCGAAACGCTGAGCAACCGCGCCATGCGCGCCGACGCGCTCGACGCACTGGTGCTGGTGCGCGAAGGCGCGCCGCTCGCCTCCGCGCTGGCACAGAAGAAGAGATTCCCCGGCATCGTCTCGATGTTCGCCCGCCTCGGCGAACAGACCGGCACCCTGCCGTTGATGCTGCAGCGCGCGGCGGCCCAGCTCGGCGCCGAGGTGCAGCGCCGCGCGATGCACTTGGCGACCATCCTCGAGCCGCTGCTCATCGTGGCCATGGGCGGCGTGGTCATGCTGATCGTGCTGGCGGTGCTGATGCCGATCATCCAGCTCAATCAGTTCGTGAGGTAGCCGATGCCGGTTTCTCTGGACGACAAGCTGGTGGTGGCCATCTCCTCGCGTGCGCTCTTCAATCTCGAGGAAGAGAACAGGATCTTCGAAGCGGGCGACGACGCCGGCTACATGAAGCTCCAGCTCGAACGGCTCGACGTGCCGGCCCAGCCCGGCATCGCCTACTCGCTGGTGCGCAAGCTGCTGCGCTTCAACGACGACGGCGTGCAGCGCGTCGAGGTCGTGATCCTCTCGCGCAACGATCCGGTCTCGGGCATGCGGGTGTTCCGCTCGGGCGTGGCCAACGGCATTTCGCTGCAGCGCGGCGTGTTCACGCAGGGCCGGCCGCCCTTCGGCTATTTGCGGCCGCTGCGCGCGCACTTGTTCCTCTCGGTCAACGCCGAGGACGTGCGCGAGGCGCTCAATGCAGGCTTCCCGGCCGCGCGCGTGCTGGTCGAATCGGTGCATGCGAGCGACGCCTACCCCAACGAGGTGCGCATCGCCTTCGACGGCGACGCGGTGCTCTTCAGCGACGAGGCCGAGCGCGTGTACCAGGCCGAGGGACTCGACGCCTTCCAGCTGCACGAATCCAGCAAGGCCCAGCTGCCGCTGCCCGAAGGGCCGTTCAAGCCTTTGCTCGCCGCGCTGCATCGGCTCCAGCTCGCGAGCAATCCCAGCATGCGCATCCGCACCGCGCTGGTCACCGCGCGCAGCGCGCCGGCGCACGAGCGCGCGATCCGCACGCTGATGAACTGGAACATCAAGGTCGACGAAGCCATGTTCCTCGGCGGCCTGCCCAAGGGCGAGTTTCTGCGCGAGTTCGAGCCCGACTTCTTCTTCGACGACCAGACCGGCCACGTGGACTCGGCCGCGCGCCACGTGCCTTCGGGTCATGTGGCGAGCGGCATCAGCAACCTGCGCTGAGCCGGCGCTTCAGCGCCGTTTAAGAATGCGGCGCGCCCAGGCGATACGATGAACGCAAAGGCGCCGCTTCGCGCGCCGGCCAACCCACGCTGATCCCATGACTACTCCCGACGGTTCCACGAGCTTGCTCTCGACCCTGCGCCGCATCGGCGCGCTGGCGGCGCCCTACTTCCGCTCGGAAGAAAAATGGAAGGCGCGCGGGCTGCTCGCCACGATCGTGGCGCTCAACCTCGGCACGGTCTACATGCTGGTGCTCAACAACCAGTGGTTCGGACGCTTCTACGACGCGCTGCAGAACAAGGACCAGGCGGTGTTCTGGCGCGAGATCGTCGTTTTCTGCTGGATCGCGGCCGGCTATATCGCGATCGCGATCCTCAAGTTCTATCTGACGCAGCTCCTGCAGCTGCGCTGGCGCGCCTGGATGACGCACAGCTATCTCGCGCGCTGGATGGCCGACCGCACCTTCTACCGCCTCGAACTTGCGCGCTACGGGCAGCAGGACGGCCAGACGCCCGACAACCCCGACCAGCGCATCCAGGAAGACATGCAGCTCTTCACCGACTACACGATGACGCTGTCGATGGGCCTGCTCAATGCCGTGGTGACCCTGGTGAGCTTCATCGGCATCCTGTGGACGCTCAGCGGCGTGGTCAGCGTCCCGTTCTTCGGCAGCAGCTACACGGTGCCGGGCTCGATGGTGTGGATTGCGCTGGCCTACTGCGCAGCCGGCACCGTGATCACGCACTTCATCGGGCGGCCGCTGATCGGCCTGAACTTCCAGCAGCAGCGCTACGAGGCCGACTTCCGGCATCACCTGATGCGGGTTCGCGAATACAGCGAGGCCATCGCGCTCGATCGCGGCGAACAGGTCGAACACGGCCAGCTCCAGCTGCGCTTCGGCTCGGTGCTGAAGAACTACCTGAAGCTGATCGGCAAGCAGAAGAACCTGGTCGCCTTCACGGCTTCCTTCGGACAAGCCTCGGTGATCTTCGCCTTCATCGTGCAGGCGCCGCGCTTCTTCAGCGGCGCCATCCAGCTCGGCCAGCTGATGCAGGTCAATTCGGCTTTCGGGCGCGTGCAGGATTCGCTCAGCTGGTTCGTCGACAACTACGACCGCGTCGCCGTATGGCGCGCCACCGCGGACCGGCTCACTTCCTTCGAGGCCGCCATGCGAGCCCATGCCGGCGCGGCCAGCGCGGTGGAGCGCGCGCCCTCCGGCGGCGACGAAGGCTTGCGAGCCGACGACCTCACCGTGGCGCTGCCGGGCGGCGCGTCGCTGATCCAGAACGCCGCGCTCATGGTCAAGCCCGGCGACAGCGTGCTGCTGCAAGGCCCCTCGGGCAGCGGCAAGTCGACGCTGTTCCGCGCCTTCGCCGGCATCTGGCCCTTCGCCCGCGGCCGGGTGTCGATGCCGGAGAACGCGATGTTCATTCCGCAGCGACCCTACGTGCCCGACGGCCGGCTGCGCGATGCGCTGGCTTATCCGCAGCCGGCGAGCGAGTACAGCGACGCGCAGCTGAAGCAGGCGCTCGAGGATGCCCTGCTGCCCGACCTTGCCGCGCGCCTGGACGACAGCGACGCCTGGACCCAGAAGCTTTCCGGCGGCGAGCAGCAGCGCCTGGCGATCGCGCGCGTGCTGCTCAAGAAGCCGGCCTGGCTGTTCGCCGACGAGGCCACCAGCGCGCTCGATGCGCAGGCCGAGGAGACGCTCTACAAGCGCCTGGCCGAAGGCGTGCGCGCGGCAGGCGGTGCGATGGTGTCGATCGCGCACCGCGCGTCGGCGGCGGCCTTCCACGACAAGCGCTGGACACTGGTGCCGCAGCCCGAAGGCACCGGTGCGCGCTACCGGCTCGAAGCCGCGTAGCGCTCCCAGCCGCGCGCACGCAGCTCGCAGGCCGGGCAGCTGCCGCAGCCATGGCCCCAGGCATGGCGCTGCGTGCGCTCGCCGAGATAGCAGGTGTGCGTGTCCTCGACGATCAGCTCCACCAGCGGCTCGCCCCCCAGCCGGTGCGCCATCGCCCAGGTCGCGGCCTTGTCGATCCACATCAACGGCGTCTCGATCACGAAACGCCGGTCCATGCCGAGCGAGAGCGCGAGCTGCATCGCCTTCATGGTGTCGTCGCGGCAGTCGGGATAGCCCGAGAAGTCGGTCTCGCAAACGCCGGTGACGATCACCTCCAGCCCGCGCCGATAGGCCAGCGCGCCGGCCAGCGTGAGGAACATCAGGTTGCGGCCGGGCACGAAGGTGTTGGGCAGGCCGTTGGCCTGCATCTCGAAGGCGATGTCCTGCGTGAGCGATGAAGTGCTGACCTGGCCCAGCACGTCGACGTTCAACAGGTGGTCTTCGCCCAGCCTCGGCGCCCAATGCGGGAAGCGCTCGCGCAGGCGCGCCAGCACGGTGGTGCGCGCCTCGAGCTCGACGCGGTGGCGCTGGCCGTAGTCGAAGCCGATGGTCTCGACGCGCTCGTATTTGTCGAGCGCCTCGGCCAGGCAGGTGGTGGAGTCCTGGCCGCCGGAGAACAGGACGAGGGCGGTGGTGTGCATGGGTCTGTTTACACGTTGGCGAGCTGACTAGGCGGGCAGATGCAGATGCTGCTCCCGCTCTTCGGTGGTTGCCAGCAACTGTGCGATCCCGCCGCCGAAAGTAACAAGTTTGACCTGGTTGCGCATTGCCAGCGTGAGAAGCCACGCATCCGTGATTTGACGATGGCCGCGCAGTCCACCGGTGCAGGAACCGAGCACCTGCTCAATCCCGAAATCCAGCGTGAGAAAACGGTGCCGAGGGTGCGCCGTGTTGCGGAGCAGTACCTCGGCAATTTCGCTCACCCCTATTGCTCGACCCGAAAAGGCGGGCTGCGAAATGATGCGAACGAAAGCCGCCTGGGTCAGGGCGCTGGTGGCCCAGCCATGCCGGGCGTGCGCCTTGAACCAGCGAATCATTCGCTCGTGGTGCTCATGCGTCGGCCAACCCAAGGCGATCAGCGCATTGGCATCCAGCAGGTAGCTCAAGACCCGTCTTCCAGCAGATCCTTGACCTGGCGCGCCGTCACCTTGGGCGTATCGGCCGGCACATCGAACACCCAGACGCCGGCTTCCTTTCGCACCGGCAGGCGCTCGCCGCTGCCGCGCCGGATCAACTCGGAGATGGCCTGCCCGAGCTTCAGTGCCCGCGCTTGCGCATAGGCTTGCGCAGCAACGAAGGCATCGTCTTCCAAGGTGACGGTGGTCCGCATGATTTTGATGCTGTTTCGTTAACTTGATGCAGTTTATCTCATTTGATGCGGGCCTACAGGAAGCGCTCCAGCAACTTGCGCGACCCCCGGTCCAGCCCCTTCACATCGGGAATGCGGAACTGCACGCCGTGCGCACTCGCGATCAGCAGCGCGCCGCCTTCGAGCCGGCGGATGTCTTCCTCGGCCTTGAGCACGAAACTGGTCTCGCCGCGATCGGTGCTGACCTGCCAGGTGCTGGGCACGCCGAAGCTCGACACCTTGTGCAGCTTCCGCAAGGTAGGAGCGAAGTCGCGCGCGGCCAGGTCCTGCGCGAGCAAGGCGCGCACTTCTTCCGGCAAGTCGTCGACGCGATCGATCCACAGCAGTTCACGGCCGTCGCTGCCGACCAGCGACAGGCCATCGCCCGGCGCGCTGAGCGGAAAGGCGCGCACCGGCACCACGCCGGCGTGGCGGACGCCCTCGGCGTCGACCACCACCAATCGGCCGAAGCCGTCGCGTTCCAGTTGGCAATCGTTCATGCTTCACCCGCCGGATGCGCCGCATGGCCGCCGAGCACCAGCGCGACCGAAGCCCGCTCGGCCGCGGAACCCGGGCTCTCCTCATCGGCCTGCCGCAGCTGCGCCTGGTAGAGCCGCCAGTAGGCGCCCTGCTTTTCCATCAGCGCGTCGTGCGGACCGACCTCGACGATCTCGCCGCGGTCCATCACGACCAGCCGGTCGGCCTTGCGCAAGGTGGAGAGCCGGTGCGCGATGGCGATGGTGGTGCGGCCCTGCACCAGGTTGTCGAGCGCCTTCTGGATTTCCTTCTCGGTCTCGGTATCGACCGCCGAGGTCGCCTCGTCGAGGATCAGGATGCGCGGGTCGATCAGGAGCGCGCGCGCGATGCTGATGCGCTGCCGCTCGCCGCCCGACAGGCCCTGCCCGCGCTCGCCGACCAGCGAGTCGTAGCCGTGCGGGAGGCGCAGGATGAAGTCGTGCGCATGGGCGGCGCGCGCCGCGGCGACGATCTCCTCGCGCGTGGCTTCCGGCTTGCCGTAGGCGATGTTCTGGGCGATGGTGCCGAAGAACAGGAAGGGCTCCTGCAGCACCAGCCCGACATGGCGCCGGTAGTCGGCCACCGCGAAGCGGCGGATGTCGGTGCCGTCGACCAGGATGGCACCGTCGGTCACGTCGTAGAAGCGGCAGATCAGGTTGACCAGCGTGCTCTTGCCCGAGCCGCTGTGGCCGACGAGGCCGATCATCTCGCCCGGCTCGATCACCAGGTCGAGGTCGCGGATCACGGCCCGGCTGCCGTAGCGGAAGCCGACGTCGGCCATCTCGATGCGGCCCTGCACGCGCTCGACCTTCACCGGGTTCGCCGGCTCGGGCACGTTGCTCACGTGGTCGAGGATGTCGAAGATGCGCTTGGCGCCGGCCGCCGCTTTCTGCGTCACCGAGACGATGCGGCTCATCGAATCGAGCCGCGTGTAGAAGCGCCCGATGTAGGCGATGAAGGCGGTGAGCACGCCCACCGTGATGCGGCCGCGCGCCACCTGCCAGATGCCGAAGCCCCAGACCACCAGCAGGCCAATCTCGGTCAGGAGCGACACGCTGGGGGTGAACAGCGACCAGGTCTTGTTGAGCTTGTCGTTGACCTGCAGGTTGTAGGCGTTGGCGGCGTGGAAGCGGCTGGCCTCGCGCTTTTCCTGCGCGAAGGCCTTGACCACGCGGATGCCGGGGATGGTGTCGGCCAGCACGTTGGTGACCTCGCTCCAGACGCGGTCGATCTTCTCGAAGCCGGTGCGCAGCCGGTCGCGCACCACGTGGATCATCCAGGCGATGAAGGGCAGCGGCACCAGCGTGACCACGGCCAGGAGCGGATTGATCGAGACCAGGATCACCGCCGTCATCGCGATCATCAGCACGTCGGTCAGGAAGTCCAGCGCATGCAACGAAAGGAAAACGTTGATGCGGTCGGTCTCCGAGCCGATGCGCGCCATCAGGTCGCCGGTGCGCTTGCCGCCGAAGTAATCGAGCGGCAAGGTGAGCAAGTGTTCGTAAGTGGTGGTGCGCAGGTCGGCGCCGATGCGCTCCGACACCAGTGCCAGCAGGTAGGTGCGGGCCCAGCCCAGCGCCCAGCCAGCCAGCGCGGCGGCGAGCAGCGCACTGAGGAACATCGCGACCTTGCCGAAGGCGATCTGCTGGCCGTTCTGGAACGGGATCAGGATGTCGTCCATCAGCGGGATGGTCAGGTAGGGCGGCACCAGCGTGGCGGCGGTCGAGGCCAGGGTGAGCAGGAAACCGGCGATCAATTGCTTGCGGTAGGGCTTGGCGAAACGGCCCAGCCGCAGCAGCACCCAGGTGGAGGGCGGGGTCTGGAGCTCGGGCTCGGAAAGCGCCGCCTCGTCAGCCTCGGCGGCCGCTGTTGTCGCCTGCGCGACACCCGCCGCCTGCTGGCCGAACAGCTTCTGCAGCCGCAGCGCGGCCGCCTGGTGGCGCAGGGTGTAGCGCCAGCGCGCCAGCCGCCCGCGGAGATCGAGCAGGTCGAGGGTTCCGACGCCGGCATGGTCGGCGAGTTGCAGGTCCAGCCCCGGTGCGGCCAGCGGCCATTCGGCCCAAGCACCTTCGGAATCCCGGGCCAGCAGGCGCCGATCGGTCAGGGCCAGCAGGCCGGAAGCAAACCGAAGTTCGCCATCGAGGTCAACCGGTACGGTTGCCAAGACGTTTTCCGCGGTTCTGAGCCGGCTTTTCAGAGCCTCAGAAGCCTCCTCTTCTCCGCCCTCCGGGGTGCCGACTGGATCGTGATGTTGCATTGTGTTTCTGTGTCTCTGGCCCGCGACGGGGCCCTTCATGGCGCCTGCCGGGCGCCGATTCTGACCGATGACCATGGGCGCGCTTGAAGTCGGCCCCGTGCTCGGCCAAAGCACAACGAACGTTCTCATGACCCGTTTCGACGACATCCGCCTGCTGCGCGTCAACTATTTGCGCGGCCCGAACCTCTGGACCTACCGGCCTGTGCTGGAAGTCTGGCTCGACCTCGGCGCGCTCGAGGACTACCCCTCCAACAAGATCTCCGGCTTCACCGACCGCCTGACCACGCTGCTGCCGGCCCTGATCGAGCACCACTGCGGCGTCGGCGAGCGCGGCGGCTTCATCCAGCGCCTGACCGAGGGCACCTGGTCGGGTCACGTGCTGGAGCACGTCGTGATCGAGCTGCTCAACCTGGCCGGCATGCCGACCGGTTTCGGCCAGACGCGCAGCACCTCCAAGTACGGTGTCTACCGCATGGTGTTCCGCGCCCGCGACGAGCAAGTCGCCCGCGTCGCCCTGGCCGAGGGCCACCGCCTGCTGATGGCCGCCATCAACAACGACCCCTTCGACGCCGCCGACGTGCAGCGCGCGGTCGATGCGGTCAAGGCCAAGGTCGAGGACTGCTACCTGGGCCCGAGCACGGCCTGCATCGTCGGCGCCGCGACCGACCGCGGCATTCCGCACATGCGGCTCAACAGCGGCAACCTGGTGCAGCTCGGCTACGGCGCCAACCAGCAGCGCATCTGGACCGCAGAGACCGACTACACCAGCGCGATCGGCGAATCGATCGCCAGCGACAAGGAGCTCACCAAGTCGCTGCTCGCCGGCTGTGGCGTGCCGGTGCCCGAGGGCCAGGTGGTGGCCAACGCGCAGGAAGCCTGGGAAGCCGCCGAAGACATCGGCCTGCCGGTGGCGGTCAAACCCTCGGACGCCAACCACGGCCGCGGCGTCTCGCTGGAGTTGAATACGCGCGAGGAAGTGGAAGCCGCCTTCGCCGTCGCCGAGCCCGAGGGCAGCGACGTGATGGTCGAGCGCTTCATCCGCGGCCACGAGCACCGCCTGCTGGTGGTCGGCGGCCAGGTGGTCGCGGCCGCGCGCGGCGAGATCATCACGGTGACCGGCGACGGCACATCCACCGTGGCCCAGCTGATCGACAGCCAGCTCAACAGCGACCCGCGGCGCGGCGCGGAAGAAGAATTTCCCCTCGACGTTATCGACGTCGCGACCGACGCCAAGCTGCAGCTCGAGCTCAAGCGCCAGGAACTGGACGCGGCCGCCGTGCCCGCCGCCGGCCGGGTCGTCACGATCCAGCGCAACGGCAACATGGCCATCGACTGTACCGACCAGGTGCATCCCGAGGTCGCGCATGCGGCCGTGCTGGCGGCCCGCGTGGTCGGGCTCGACATCGCCGGCGTCGACCTGGTGGCGCAGGACATCGGCCGCCCGCTGGCGCAGCAAGGCGGCGCCATCGTCGAAGTCAACGCCGGCCCCGGCCTCCTGATGCACCTGAAGCCGGCCGTCGGTTCGCCGCGGCCGGTGGGCCGCGCCATCTGCGACCACCTCTTTCCCGACGACGCGCCGGGCCGCATCCCGGTGGTCGGCGTGGCCGGCTCGCGCGGCACCGCGGTGCTCTCGCGCCTGGTCGCCTGGCTCGTCGGCCTGGGCGGACGCCACACCGGCCTGGCCTGCCGCGACGGCCTGTTCCTCGAGCGCCGCCGCGTCGATGCGCGCGACAGCGCGACCTGGGACGCCGGCCGCCGCCTGCTGGTGAACCGCGCCGTGCAGGCCGTGGTGATCGAGAACGGCGCCCAGACCATCCTGCGCGACGGCCTGGCCTACGACCGCTGCGAGGTCGGCATCGTGACCGATCTCGACGGCGCCGAAGACCTGGCCGAGTTCGACATCACCGAGAGCGACCAGATGGTCAGGGTGCTGCGCACCCAGGTCGACGTGGTGCTGCCCGAAGGCACCGCCGTGCTCAACGCCGCGGACATGCGTGTCGCCGGCCTCGCGCCGCTGTGCGATGGCGAGGTGATCCTCTATTCGATCGACCCGCAAGCCGAGGCACTGGCCAAGCACCAGAGCGCCGGCGGCAAGGCCGTGCTGGTGCGGCAGGACCGCGTGGTGCTGGCCAACGGCAGCAGCGAATCCTTCCTGCCCGGCCTCGGCCGGCTGACCATCTGGCGCGCCACGCACGCGGGCGTCGGGCTCGAGAGCCTGCTGGCCGCGATTGCCGCCGGCTGGGCGCTGGGCATTCCGCTGAGCCTGATCGGCGCCGGCGTCGAAGCCTTCGAAGCCGACCTGCAGGCCGCGCTGGCCTCGCTGCAGCTGTCCCAAACCCTGCTTTCGCCCGAACCTCAACTGGCCTGACCGGCGCAACCCTCAGGTTCGCCGGCGCCCTACTGCACCACCGCCATGGAAGTCACCCGCATCCGCGCCCTGCGCGGGCCCAATCTCTGGAGCCGCCACACCTGCATCGAGGCGATCGTCACCTGCGCAGGCGACGAGAACGCGATCAGGCGGCTGCCCGGCTTCGAAGCCCGGCTGCGCGCGCTGTTCCCGACCATCGGCGAACTGCACCCGATCGTGCTCGGCCAGCCGCTCGCGCTGGCGCACGTGCTCGAGAATGCGGCCGTGGCGCTGCAGGCCCAGGCCGGCTGCGCCGTGAACTTCGGACACACCGCGCGCACAGTAGAGCAAGGCGTCTACCAAGTCACCTTCCAATACAGCGAAGAACCCGTGGGCCGGCGCGCGATCGAGCTGGCCGAGCAGCTGATCGCCGCCGCGCAGGCCGGTACCGAATTCGATGCCCACGCCGCCATCACCGAACTGCGCGACCTCGACGAATCCGAGCGCCTGGGCCCGAGCACCGGTTCGATCGTCGATGCAGCCGTGGCGCGCGGCATCCCGTACCGCCGCCTCACCAGCGGCAGCCTGGTGCAGTTCGGCTGGGGTTCGAAGCAGCGCCGCATCCAGGCCGCCGAGGTCGACAGCACCAGCGGCGTGGCCGAATCGATCGCGCAGGACAAGGAGCTCACCAAGCAGTTGCTCAACGCGGCCGGCGTGCCGGTGCCGCTGGGCCGGCCCGTGAGCGATGCCGACGACGGCTGGGCCGCGGCGCAGGAGATCGGCCTGCCGGTGGTCGTGAAGCCGCAGGACGGCAACCAGGGCAAGGGCGTCACGGTCAACATCACGACGCGCGAGCAGTTGCTCGCCGCCTACGACTCGGCCGCGGCCTACGGCGAAGTGATGGTCGAGAAGTTCCTGCCGGGCTTCGACTTCCGCCTGCTGGTGGTGGGCGACAAGCTGGTGGCGGCGGCACGGCGCGATCCGCCGCAAGTCATCGGCGACGGCCGGCAGACCGTGCGCCAGCTGGTCGACCTGGTCAACCAGGACCCGCGCCGGGGCGAAGGCCATGCGACCTCGCTGACCAAGATCCGGCTCGACGACATCGCGATCGGCCGCCTCGAATCGCAGGGCCTCGCGCCCGACAGCGTGCCCGCGCTCGGCCAGCGCGTGGTGCTGCGCAACAACGCCAACCTCTCGACCGGCGGCACTGCCACCGACGTCACCGACACGGTTCATCCCGAAGTCGCGGCGCGCGCCGTCGATGCGGCCCAGATGGTCGGCCTGCACATCTGCGGCGTCGACATGGTCTGCGAGAACGTGCTGCGCCCACTCGAGGAGCAGCACGGCGGCGTGGTCGAGGTCAATGCTGCGCCGGGACTGCGCATGCACATCTCGCCCTCCTTCGGCCGCGGCCGCGCGGTCGGCGAAGCGGTGATGGACACGCTGTTCGCGCACGGCGACGACGGCCGCATCCCGGTGGTGGCCGTGACCGGCACCAACGGCAAGACCACCACCGCGCGCCTGATCAACCACCTGCTCGCCTCCAGCGGCCTGCGCACCGGCATGACCAACACCGACGGCGTTTACGTCGATGGCCGCCAGACCGACAGCGGCGACTGCAGCGGCCCCAAGAGCGCCCGCAACGTGCTGCTGCACCCGGACGTCGATGCGGCCGTGTTCGAAGTGGCGCGCGGCGGCGTGCTGCGCGAGGGCCTGGGCTTCGACCGCTGCCAGGTGGCGGTGGTCACCAACATCGGCAGCGGCGACCACCTGGGACTCAACTACATCACCACGGTCGAAGACCTCGCGGTCCTCAAGCGCGTGATCGTGCGCAACGTGGCGCCCGGTGGCTACGCGGTACTCAACGCGGCTGACCCCAATGTGGCCGCGATGGCCGCCACCTGTCCCGGCAACGTGATCTTCTTCGCCGCCGACCGCCAGCATCCGGTGATGGCCACGCACCGCGCGCAAGGCAAGCGCACCGTCTACGTCGACCAGGACACGCTGGTCGCCGCCGAGGGCTCGTGGCGCGAGCGCATTGCGCTGCGCGACGTGCAGATCACGCGCAACGGCACCATCGGCTTCCAGGTCGACAACGTGATGGCCTCGGTCGCCGCGGCCTGGGCCGTGGGCCTGGACTGGGACACCATCCGCAGCGGCCTCGCGAGCTTCAAGAACGACGCCGCCGGCGTGCCCGGCCGCTTCAACGTGATGGACTACCGCGGCGCCACCGTGATCGCCGACTACGGCCACAACACCGACGCCATGCGTGCGCTGGTGGCCGCAGTCGACACCATGCCGGCGAAGAAGCGCTCGGTGGTGATCAGCGGGGCCGGCGACCGCCGCGACTGCGACATCCGCGACCAGACCGCGATCCTCGGCCAGGCCTTCGACGACGTGATCCTCTACCAGGACGCGGCCCAGCGCGGCCGCGCCGACGGCGAGGTCATGGCGCTGCTGCGGCAGGGGCTCGAAGGCGCGACGCGTACCCGTGCCATCGACGAGATCCGCGGCGAGTTCATCGCCATCGACACCGCACTCGAACGGCTGCAGCCTGGCGACCTCTCGCTGATCCTGGTCGACCAGGTCGAGGAAGCGCTCGCTCACCTGGCGAAGCGCATCGCTGCTGGCTGAGCGCGCGGCGGCGCTGCCGCCGTGACGGACCTGTCCCACACGAAGCTGCGGCACCTGCGCCAGATCGCGGCCACGCTGTCCCACAGCCTGCGCCGCGGAGCGCCACCACACTGCCTGACCGGCGGCGCGAACTGTGCCGCCCGAGTCAAGGAGTGATCTCATGAAAGCACCCATTCGTTCGACCCTTGCCGTCCTGCTTGCTGCGGGCGGCCTGATCGGCGGCTCGTCGGCCATCGCCCAGGCGGCCGGTTCCGATGCCACCCTGCAGCGCGAGCGCGCGGTCTGCGACGGCGTCCTGCAGGATCGCACCGCCTGTCTTCGAGAAGCCGGAGCGGCACGCCACGAGGCGCGGCGAGGCGGATTGACCAGCGCCGCGCCCACCAACTACCAACAGAACGCATTGGCACGCTGCAGCCTGCAGCCGCCGGCCGACCGGGCCGACTGCGAGGCGCGCGTGCTCGGCACCGGCAGGACCACGATGGAAGGCAGCGTGCTGGGCGGCGGCGTGATCCGCGAAACCGTGACGCCGATCGTGTCGCCGACGCCGATGAGCGCGCCGCCGGCAGCAGCGCCGATGACAAGGCCGGAGCCGATGACCGCGCCGGCGCCGATGACAGCGCCGGCACCCATGGCGCCGCTTCCGCTTCGTTAAGACGAAGACCAAAGCCCTACTTTGTCACGCGGCTGTCATAAAAGGCCCCGGGGGTGCTGGCTATAGTCGTGGGCCCGTCAACTCCGAAGCCCACCCCCATGAACGCCATCAAGGTCGCACGCCGATTCATCGAAACGGACCCGGCCAACGAGTCGGCCCAGATCCTGGCCCGGCTCGTCCTGGCTCTCGAATCGGAGCGCAGCTTCGAGCTGATCACGCTCTACGACCTCGACTACAAGAGCTTCCAGCTGGCCATGGACATCCTGAAGGAATGGCGGCTCGACCGCTACTACGCCAGCAAGTCCAAGCTGTTCGACCTGTCGCTGCAGATCAGCGAGCTGCCGGGTTGATGCCCCCGCAGTGACCGAGTTCGAACTCAAGTTCCAGGTCGACGCGCAACAACGCGCCGCCGTCGAGGCGGCGGTCGCGCGCGGCCATTCGCAGCGCACCCGTCTCCAGGCGCGCTATTTCGACACCGCCGACGGTGCCCTGGCGGCACAGAAACTCGTGCTGCGCGTGCGCAAGGAAGGCAGGAACTGGATACAGACCGCCAAAGCGCCTGCCGACGGACCCTTGCAGCGCCACGAGCACAACGTCGACCTTCGCACCGAACGCGCCGGCGAGGTGCCGCCGCCGCGCATCGAGCGCCATGAAGGCACGCCCGTCGGCGCGCTGATCGCGAAGGCCTTGCGCGCGGCCGGACATGAGCCGGCCGACGCCGTGCTGGTGCCGCTCTACCTCACCGACATCCACCGCACCCTGCGCGAGATGCGCACCGGCGATGCACGGGTCGAGCTCGCCTTCGACCGCGGCGAAGTGCGTGCCGGCGATCATTCGCACGCGGTGTGCGAGCTCGAGATCGAGCTGAAAAGCGGCAGCCCGCAGTCGGTGCTGGAGCTCGCGCGGCGCTGGTGCATGCGCTACGGCCTGTGGCTCGACACCGTGTCCAAGTCGGCGCGCGGGGAGCGGCTGGCCAAGGGCGTCGAATACGGCGAGCCGGTCAAGGCCGAAGCGCCGAAGCTGGGCGGCGATCCGAGCGGCGTGCAGGTTTTTCGCGCGGTGCTGAACAGCTGCCTGACTCAGATCCTGCCCAATGCCGGCGAGGTCGCGGCCGGCAGCACCGATCCCGAGCACGTGCATCAGCTGCGCGTCGGCATCCGGCGCCTGCGCACCGCCTTGCGCGAGTTGGCCGAGCTCGCGCCTTCCATCGATCCGGCATGGGAGCCGGCCCTGGTGGACACATTCCGCGCGCTGGGCCGCCAGCGCGACCGCGAGCACCTGCAGCAGACCGTGCAGCCGCAGATCGAGGCCGTCGGCGGGCCGTCGATGTCTTTGAACGAGGGCTCGCCGGACGATGCGTCGCCGCCCCCGGCCGAAGTGGTGCGTTCGGCGGCCTTCCAGCTCGTGCTGATGAGCCTGATCGAAGCCTCGCTGCCCGAAGAAGACCCCCTCGGCGAACCGGAACCCGACGCGCCGGCCCGCAAGCCGCTGCGCGCGCGGCTGTCCAAGCTGCACCGTCAAGTGGTGCGCGACGGCCGGCGCTTCGACGCGCTGGCGGTCGAGGAGCAGCATCGCGTGCGCAAGCGCCTCAAGCGGCTGCGCTACCTGGGCGAGTTCGTCGCGCCCTTGTTCGGCCACGGCGCGAAGCGCTATCTGAAGGAACTGCGCCCGGCGCAGGATGCGCTGGGCACGCACAACGACGCCGCCATGGCCATCGCCGCCTACCGCGACACGGCCCAGCGCGACGGGCGGGCATGGTTCGCGGTCGGCTGGCTGGCCGCGCGGCAGCCCGCAAGCGCGCTGGAATGTCGCGACGCGCTCAACAAGATCGCGCACGCGCAACCGTTCTGGAAACGATCGAAGCGCTGAGCCGCGCCCCTCAGCGGCCCCAGCGCAGCACCAGCGGATCGAGGCGCCGCGCCGTTTCGATCAGGCCGGCGCGCGTGTCGGGATGCATCGCCGGCAAAGGATGGCGCGGGGCCTCGCAGTTGATCACCCCGCCCTCCTTCATCAGCGCCTTGCAGGCGAGCAAGCCGGCCTGCCGGTTCTCGTAGTTGATCAGCGGCAGCCACTGCTGGTAGCGCGCGAAGGCTGCCTCGCGGCGGCCGGCCAGGTGGTCCATGATGATCGGCCGGATGCCGTCGGCGTAGGCGCCGCCCGTCATTGAGCCGGTGGCGCCGGCGTCGAGGTCGGGCATCAGGGTGATCGCTTCCTCGCCGTCCCACGGACCTTCGATCGCGTCGCCGCCCAGACGGATCAGTTCGCGCAGCTTCGATGCCGCGCCCGCAGTCTCGATCTTGAAGTAGGCGACGTGCTCGATCTCCGTCGCCATCATCGCGAGGAAGGGCGCCGACAGCACGGTGCCGCTGGCCGGCGCGTCCTGCACCATGATCGGGATGTCCACCGCGTCGGACAGGCGTGCATAAAAATCGAAGATCTGCGTCTCCGGCACGCGGAAGGTGGCGCCGTGGTAGGGCGGCATCACCATCAGCATCGCGGCGCCCATGTCCTGCGCACGGCGGCTGCGCTCGGCGCAGACCTTGGTGCTGAAGTGGGTGGTGGTCACGATCACCGGCACGCGGCCGGCGACGTGTTCGAGGATGGTGCGGGTCAGGAGCTCGCGCTCGTCGTCCGCGAGCACGAACTGCTCGGAAAAATTCGCCAGGATGCAGATGCCGTCCGAGCCCGACTCGATCATGAAATCGATGCAGCGCTTCTGGCTCGCGAGGTCCAGCTCGCCCGTTTCGGTGAAGGTGGTGGGCGCTACCGGGAAGATGCCCTGGTAGCGGCGTTGGCGGGAAGAAGTCATGCGAAGGCTCCGGATTCAATGGGAATGACGCGGCACCGCGGCGCCGCGGCAGCCGACGAGGAAGTCGAAGTCGCAGCCCTCGTCGGCCTGCAGCACGTGTTCGACGTAGAGGCGCCGGTAGCCACCATTGGCAGGCGCCTCCTGCACGGCGATGGCACTCAGCCGCTCGGCCAGCTCGGCGTCGCTGATGTCCAGGTGCAGGCGGCCCTGCTCGCAGTCGAGCTCGATCCAGTCGCCGTCGCGCACGGCCGCCAGCGGGCCGCCGTCGGCGGCTTCCGGCGCCACGTGCAGCACCACGGTGCCATAGGCGGTTCCGCTCATGCGCGCGTCGGAGATGCGCACCATGTCCTTGATGCCCTGGCGCAGCAGCTTGGGCGGCAGGCCCATGTTGCCGACCTCGGCCATGCCGGGATAGCCCTTGGGGCCGCAGTTCTTCATCACCAGCACGGAGCTCGCGTCCACCTCCAGCGCCTCGTCGACGATGCGTTCCTTGTAGTGCTCCAGGTTCTCGAACACCACGGCGCGGCCGCGGTGCTTGAGTAGCTCGGGCGAAGCGGCCGAAGGCTTCAGCACCGCGCCGCGCGGCGACAGGTTGCCGCGCAGGATGCAGATGCCGCCGTCTTCGACCAGCGGCCGGGCCAGCGGACGGATCACCTCGTCGTTGCAGCTCGGCGCATCGCGCACGTTTTCCCACAGCGACCGGCCATTGACCGTGAGCGCATCGGGATGCGGCAAAAGGCCGTTCTCGCCGAGCCGGCGCAGCACGGCCGGCAGCCCGCCCGCGTAGTAGAACTCCTCCATCAGGAAGCGGCCCGAGGGCATCAGGTCGACCAGCGTCGGCGTGCCGCGGCCGATGCGCGTCCAGTCCTCGAGCTCGAGCGGCACGCCCATCCGCCCTGCGATGGCCTTCAGGTGGATCACGGCATTGGTCGAGCCGCCGATCGCGGCATTGGTGCGGATCGCGTTCTCGAAAGCCTCGCGCGTGAGGATCTTCGAGAGCGTCAGGCCTTCGCGCGCCATCTCGACGGCACGCATGCCCGACATCTGCGCCAGCACATAGCGGCGCGCGTCGACCGCGGGAATCGCCGCGTTGTGCGGCAGCGAGGTGCCCAGCGCCTCGGCCATGCAGGCCATGGTGGACGCAGTGCCCATGGTGTTGCAGGTGCCGGCGGAGCGCGACATGCCGGCCTCGGCCGACAGGAACTGGTGCACGTCAATCTCGCCGGCCTTCATCGCCTCGTGCAGCTGCCACACGGCCGTGCCGGAGCCGATGTCGCGGCCTTCCAGCTTGCCGTTGAGCATCGGCCCGCCCGTGACCACGATGGCCGGGATGTCGCAGCTCGCCGCGCCCATCAGCAGCGCGGGCGTGGTCTTGTCGCAACCGGTGAGCAGCACCACCGCATCGATCGGGTTGCCGCGGATCGCCTCCTCCACGTCCATGCTCGCGAGGTTGCGCGTGAGCATCGCGGTCGGGCGCAAGTTCGACTCGCCGTTGGAGAACACCGGGAACTCGACCGGGAAGCCGCCCGCCTCCGACACGCCGCGCTTCACGTGCTCGGCGATCTTGCGGAAGTGCGCGTTGCACGGCGTCAGCTCCGACCAGGTGTTGCAGATGCCGATGATCGGCCGGCCGTCGAACTCGTGGTCCGGGATGCCCTGGTTCTTCATCCAGCTTCGGTACATGAAGCCGTTCTTGTCGGCGGACCCGAACCATTCGGTCGAGCGCAGTTTCTTGGAGGTCTGGGGCATGCGGGGGCTTTCGGGACTAGGGCCTGCGCGCGGCGAACAGGCGTTGCAGGAGACAGAAGACGAACAGGAGCGCGCCGACCACGATGCGCGTCCACCAGGAGCTCAGCGTGCCGTCGAAGGAGATGAGGGTCTGGATGATGCCCAGCATCAGCACGCCGAACAGCGTGCCGACCACGTAGCCGACGCCGCCGGTGAGCAGCGTGCCGCCGATCACCACCGCCGCGATGGCATCCAGCTCGAGCCCGACCGCGTGCAGGCCGTAGCCCGACAGCATGTAGAAGGTGAACACCACGCCGGCCAGCGCCGAGCAGAAGCCCGACAGCGTGTAGACGCCGATCACCGTGGAGCGCACCGGCAGCCCCATCAGCAGGGCCGACTGCTCGTTGCCTCCGATCGCGTAGACGGTGCGGCCGAAGGGCGTGTAGTGCGCGACGAAGACCGCGAGCGCCACCACCGCCAGCGCGATCAGGGCGCTCGCCGAGATCGATGCCTCGCCCCAGACCGGCATGCGCCATTGCGACACTTCCGAATAGAACGCGTTGGAGATGCTGATGGAGTCGATGCTGATGAGATAGCAGAGGCCGCGCGCCAGGAACATGCCGGCCAGCGTCACGATGAAGGGCTGGAGCCGGAAGCGCTCGATCAGGAGACCCATGCAGGCACCGAACAGCGTGCCCATGACGAGCACCAGCGGGATCACGAGGCCCGGGCTCCATCCGTGCTTCTCGACCAGCGAGGCCGAGACCATGGTGGTCAGCGCGATCACCGAGCCCACCGACAGGTCGATGCCGCCCGACAGGATCACGAAGGTCATGCCGACGGCGACGATGCACAGGAAGGCGTTGTCGATCAGCAGGTTCAGGAACACCTGCGGCGAGAAGAAGCCGTCGTAGAACACCGAGCCCAGCGTCGCCATCAGCATGAAGAGCGAGATGGTCGCGGCCAGCGGCAGGTACTTGGGGTTCAGGCGCGTGCGCGGGGGCCTGGGCGCCGCCGCAGGCGCGGCGGCTTCCGGCGGGCGAGAGACGACGGCGCTCATCGGGCAACCTCCGCGCCGCGCGGCGCACGCCGCACCAGCTGCCGCATGCTGGCGCGGAACTCCGCCGACTGCAGCAGCATGACCGCGAACACGACCACCGCCTTCACCACCAGGTTGATTTCCGGCGGCACGCCCAGCGAATAGATGGCATAGGTCAGGGTCTGGATGATCAGCGCGCCGATCACGCTACCGATCAGGCTGAAGCGGCCGCCGGTGAGCGCGGTGCCCCCGAGCGTGACCGCCAGGATCGCGTCGAGCTCCAGCAGCTGGCCGGCGTTGTTGCCGTCGGCGCTCTTGACGTTGGAGCTGATCAGGAGGCCCGCGACACCGGCGCAGAAGCCGCAGAACATGTAGGCGCAGACGATGATGCGGCGCGCGCGCACGCCGGCCACGCGCGCCGCGCTCGGGTTGATGCCCACCGCCTGGATGAAGAGCCCCAGCGCGCTGCGCGTGATGCCGAAATAGACCACCGCCAGCACCAGCGCCGCGATGTAGACCGAGAAGGGCAGCCCGAACAGGTAGCCGCTGCCGATGAAGAAGAAGGGGGCGTAGTAGATCGTGATGATCTGGCCGCCGGTGATCAGCTGCGCGATGCCGCGCCCCGCCACCATGAGGATCAGCGTCGCGATGATCGGCTGCATGCCGACGCGCGCCACCAGCAGGCCGTTCCACAGCCCGCAGGCCGCAGCCGCGCCGAGCGCCGCGACGATGGCCAGCCACATCGGGAAGCGGCTGACCTCGGCGGCGGCGCCGTTGGCGACCACCAGCGATCCGCCGATCATCCAGGCCGCGAGCGCCGCCGCGATCGCCACCACCGCGCCGACCGAGATGTCGATGCCGCGGGTGGCGATCACCAGCGTCATGCCGAGCGACACCAGCACCAGCGGCGCCGCGCGGTTGAGGATGTCGATCAGGCTGCCGTAGAGATGGCCGTCGCGCCATTCCAGGTGCAGGAAGCTCGGGTTGAAGGTCGCGTTGACGGCCAGCAGCAAGAGCAGCGTGACCACCGGCCACGCGAGGCGGTGACTGAACACTCGCCTGAAGGATTCGGAAAACGATGCGCTCATGATTCCGCCGCAATCAGTTCGTAGACCGCGTCCTCGCTGCTGCCCGCGGGCAGCTCGCCCACCTTGCGCCGCTCGCGCAGCACCGCGATGCGGTGCGACACGCGCACCACCTCGTTCATCTCGGAGGAGATGAACAGCACCGCCATCCCCTCGCCTGCGAGCCGCAGGATCTCGTCCATGATTTCCTGCTTCGCCGCGACATCGATGCCGCGCGTCGGCTCGTCGAGGATCAGGAGGCGCGGCCGGGTCGCCAGCCAGCGCGCGAGCACCGCCTTCTGCTGGTTGCCGCCCGACAGCAGGCCGATCGGCGTGTCGATGCTCGCGGTCTTGATGCCCAGTGCCTTGACGAAGCGCTCCGCCAGCGCCGTCTGCTCCGCGCGCGAGAGCGTGCGGCGCAGCCCCAGGCTCGCCTGCAAGGCCAGCGCGATGTTCTCGCGCAGCGAGAGCTCGGCCACGATGCCGTCGGTCTTGCGCTCCTCGGGACACAGCGCGAGCCCGTGCTTCACCGCATCGGCCGGGCTGGCGAGCTCGACGGCAACGCCGTCCACGCGCAGGCGGCCGCAATCCGGCTTCGCCAGGCCGAACAGCAGCCGCGCCAGCTCGGTGCGGCCGGCGCCCAGCAGGCCGGCCAGCCCCACCACCTCGCCCGCGCGCACGCTGAGGTCGACCGGCTGCAGCTGCCCGCGCTGGCCCAGGCCCTCGGCCTGCAGCACCGCGGGTGCGAACTCCTCGAGGGCGGGCAGCTGCGCAGGGCCGGTGGCCTGCGCCGCGAACTCGCGTCCCACCATGGCGGAGATGAGCGCCTGCGGGCCGAGCTCGCTGGCGCGCCACTCGCCCACCCAGCTGCCGTTGCGCAGCACGGTGATGCGGTCCGACACCGCATAGACCTGGTTCAGGAAATGCGTGATGAACAGGATGGCCATGCCGTCGTCACGCAGCCTGCGCAGCACCGCGAACAGGCTCTTCACCTCCTCGTCGTCGAGGCTCGAGGTCGGCTCGTCGAGGATCAGCACGCGCGACGAGAGGCCGAGCGCGCGCGCGATCGCCACCATCTGCTGCACCGCCACCGAGTAGCTCGACAGCAGTTGCGAGACATCGATGTCCACGTCCAGCCGCGCCAGCAGCGCGCGCGCATCGCGGTTCACCTTCGCCCAGTCGATGCGAAAGCCCTGCGCCGCGCCGCGGCGCGGATAGCGCCCCGAGAACATGTTCTCGGCCACCGACAGATTGGGACAGAGATTGACTTCCTGGTAGACCGTGCTGATGCCCATACGCTGCGCCTCGAGCGGCGAGCCCGGCCGGATCGGCTGCCCCGCGAGCCGCATCTCGCCGGCGTCGGCGGCATGCACGCCGGTCAGCACCTTGATGAGCGTCGACTTGCCCGCGCCGTTCTGCCCCATCAGCGCATGGATCTCGCCCGGCCGGAGCTTGAGCGCCACGCCGCGCAGCGCCGGCACGCCGTTGAACTGCTTGTCGATGCCGGTGAGCTCGAGCACCGGCATCTCGGACTCTGCGGCGGAGTTCATTTGTTCTTGTTGTAGACGTCGACGAACACCGCGGCCAGCAGCACCAGGCCCTTGATCACCTGCTGGTAGTCGATGCCGATGCCGAGGATCGACATGCCGTTGTTCATCACGCCCATGACGAAGGCGCCGATGACCGCGCCCATCACCTTGCCGACGCCGCCCGAGGCCGAGGCGCCGCCGATGAAGCAGGCCGCGATCACGTCGAGCTCGAAGCCCAGCCCCGCCTTCGGCGTGGCCGTGTTGAGGCGCGCCGCGAACACCAGCCCGGCCAGCGCCGCCAGCACGCCCATGTTGACGAAGGTCAGGAAGGCGAGCCGTTGCGTCTTGATGCCCGACAGCCGCGCCGCCTTCTCGTTGCCGCCCAGCGCGTAGATGCGGCGGCCGACTGTGGTGCGGCTGGTCACGAAGTCGTAGGCCACGATCAGCACGGCCATCACGATCAGCACGTTCGGCAGGCCCTTGTAGGTCGCCAGCAGGTAGCTCAGCAGCAGGATGACGGCGGCGAAGAACAGGTTCTTCACCAGGAAGAAGGCGTAGGGCTCCTGCTCCATGCCGTGCTGCGCCAGCTTGGCGCGGCCGCGCAGCTTGAAGAACACCAGCGCCGCGGCGGCCAGCGCGCCGAGCACGAGCGAGCTGGTGTGCAGGCCGCCGCCGCTCCCCAGGTCGGGCACGAAGCCCGAGCTCAGCTTCTGGAAGGTTTCGGGGAAGGGGCCGACCGACTGGCCCGCGAGCAGCGCCAGGGTCAGTCCTTTGAAGACCAGCATGCCGGCCAGCGTGACGATGAAGGACGGGATCCGGAAGAAGGCCACGAACCAGCCCTGCGAGGCGCCGATCAGCCCGCCGGCGATCAGGCAGACGATGAAGGTGGGCACGAAATGCCATTCGTACTCCACCATCAGCACCGCGGCGAGCGCGCCGATGAAGCCGCACACCGAGCCGACCGACAGGTCGATGTGGCCGGCCACGATCACCAGCAGCATGCCCAGCGCCATGATCACGATGTAGCTGTTCTGCAGCAGCAGGTTGGTGAGGTTCAGCGGCCGCATCAGCGTGCCGTCGGTCAGCACCTGGAACAGCACCATGATCGCGACCAGCGAGATCAGCATGCCGTATTCGCGCAGGTTGTTCTTGAGGAAACCCGCGTACTCGGCGAGCGGCGCGACGGGCTGCGCCGGCGTGACGGTGGTGTCGACTTCAGGCGGCATGGACGCTGCTCCCCGAGGCCACGATGGCCCGCATGATCTTTTCCTGCGAGGCCTCGGCGGCAGGAAACTCGGCGACGAATCGCCCTTCGTTCATCACATAGATGCGGTCGCACATGCCCAGCAGTTCGGGCAGTTCGGAAGAAATCATGAGAATGCCTTTGCCCTGGCTCGCGAGCTGGTCGATGATGGTGTAGATCTCGTACTTGGCGCCGACGTCGATGCCGCGCGTGGGCTCGTCGAGGATCAGCAGTTCGGGCTTCGCGAACAGCCACTTGGCGAGCACCACCTTCTGCTGGTTGCCGCCCGACAGGTTGAGCACCTGCTGGCCGACGCCGGCGCAGCGGATGCCGAGCGCGCGGCGGTAATCGTTGGCGACCTTGAACTCGCGCCCGTCGTCGATCACGCCGCGGTCGGAAACGGCCGCCAGGTTGGCCAGGCTGAGGTTCTTGCGGATGTCTTCCTCCAGCACCAGGCCGGCGCCCTTGCGGTCTTCGGTGACGTAGGCGATGCCGTGGTCGATCGCGCGGCCGATGGTGGAGACGTCCACCTCCTGGCCGTGCATGAAGACCGAGCCGCTGATGCGCTGGCCGTAGGCGCGCCCGAACACGCTCATCGCGAACTCCGTGCGGCCGGCGCCCATGAGGCCGGCGATGCCGACGATCTCGCCGCGCCGCACGTGCAGGTTCACGCCCTTGATCTGCTCGCGCTCGGCATGCAGCGCGTGGTGCACGCGCCAGTCGCGCACCTCGAACACGGTCTCGCCGATCTGCGGCGAGCGCTCGGGATAGCGGTGCGCCATGTCGCGCCCCACCATGCCGCGGATGATCCGGTCCTCGCTGATCGGCGCCGTGCGGCAATCCATGGTCTCGACGGTGGCGCCGTCGCGCAGCACGGTGATCGAGTCGGCCACCTTCGCGATCTCGTTGAGCTTGTGCGAGATCAGGATCGAGGAGATGCCCTGCTTCTTGAGCCCGAGCAGGAGCGCCAGCAGCGCGTCGCTGTCGCTCTCGTTGAGGCTCGCCGTCGGCTCGTCGAGGATCAAGAGCTTGACCTCCTTCGAGAGCGCCTTCGCGATCTCGACCAGCTGCTGCTTGCCGACGCCGAGGTCGGTGATGAGTGCGGTCGGCGGCTCCTTCAAGCCGACCTTGGCCAGCAGCTGGCGCGTCTTGGCATAGGCCGCGAACCAGTCGATCACGCCGCCGCGCGCCGTCTCGTTGCCGAGGAAGATGTTCTCGGCGATCGAGAGCAGCGGCACCAGCGCGAGCTCCTGGTGGATGATGATGATGCCGAGCTTCTCGCTGTCGGCGATGTCCCGGAAGCGGCGCAGCTCGCCCTCGAAGCGGATCTCGCCCGAATAGCTGTCGCAGGGATAGACCCCGCTGAGCACCTTCATCAGCGTCGACTTGCCCGCGCCGTTCTCGCCCACCACCGCGTGGATCTCGCCCGCGCGCACCGCGAGGTTGACGTTGTCCAGCGCGTTCACCCCCGGAAAGGTCTTGGTGATGCCGCGCATCTCCAGAATTACATCGTTCACCCTGTCTCCTTCGAACCTCCGCCCCACCCTCGCGACTACTTGATCTGGCTTTCCTTGTAGTAGCCGCTGTCGACCAGTGCCTGCTTCCAGTTCGAAGCGTCGACGCTGACCGGCTTGAGCAGGTAGGACGGCACGACCTTGACGCCGTTGTTGTAGGTCTTGGTGTCGTTCACTTCCGGCGTCTTGCCCGCGAGCATCGCGTCCACCATGTTCACCGTCACCTTGGCCAGTTCGCGCGTGTCCTTGAACACGGTCGCCGTCTGTTCCTTGCGCAGGATCGACTTGACCGAGGGCACCTCGGCGTCCTGCCCCGTCACCACCGGCATCGGCTGCTGGGCCGAGCCGTAGCCCACGCCCTTGAGCGAGGAGATGATGCCGATCGACAGGCCGTCGTAGGGCGAGAGCACCGCATCGACGCGGTCCTTGGTGTAGTACGCCGACAGCAGGTTGTCCATGCGCGCCTGCGCCACCGCGCCGTCCCAGCGCAGCGTCGAGACCTTGTCCATGCCCAGCTGCTTGCTGCGCACGACCAGCTTGCCGCTGTCGATGTAGGGCTTGAGCACCGACATCGCGCCGTTGTAGAAGAAGAAGGCGTTGTTGTCGTCCGGCGAGCCGCCGAAGAGCTCGATGTTGTACGGGCCCTTGCCTTCCTTCAGCTTGAGCGCCTGCTCGATGTAGCCCGCCTGCAGCACGCCGACCTGGAAGTTGTCGAAGGTCGCGTAGTAGTCGACGTTCTTCGAGCCCTTGATGAGCCGGTCGTAGGCGATGACCTTGACGCCCTTGTCGGCCGCCTTCTGCAGCACGTCCGACAGGGTGCTGCCGTCGATCGCGGCGATCACCAGCACCTTGGAGCCCTTGGTCACCATGTTCTCGATCTGCGCGAGCTGGTTCGGGATGTCGTCGTCGGCGTACTGGAGATCGGTCTTGTAGCCCTTCTCCTTGAAGTACTTGACCATGTTGTTGCCGTCGGCGATCCAGCGCGCCGAGGACTTGGTCGGCATCGAGATCGCGATCGGGCCCTTGTCCTGGGCCTGGGCCAGCGGGGCGAGGCCGATCAGGCTCACGGCGGCGCCCGCGAGCAGGGTCTTGAGAAAGATGCGTTTCATTGAGGTGTCTCCTTCGTTTGCGGTTCATGCGCGCCGCTCGCGCGGCGCGCCGGTGATGCTCAGTACTTTCTTTTCGGGAATTCCTTGGCGGCCACTTCCATCGGGAAGATGGTCTCCTCCGTCACGATGCGCTTCGGAACGGGCTTGCCGGCCTTGATGTCCTTCACGGCCGTCATCAGCTGCGGGCCGAGCAGCGGGCTGCATTCGACCGACACGTTGAGCTTGCCGGCCATCATGGCCTCGAAGGCGCCCTTGACCGCATCGATCGAGATGATCGTGATGTCCTTCGCCGGCTTCAGGCCCGCTTCCTCGATGGCCTGGATCGCGCCGATCGCCATGTCGTCGTTGTGCGCGTAGAGCACGTTGATCTTCTTGCCCTCGGCCTTGAGGAAGGCTTCCATCACTTCCTTGCCCTTGGCGCGCGTGAAGTCGCCGGTCTGCGAGCGGATGATCTTGAACTTCGGGTCGGCCTTGATGATTTCCTCGAAGCCCTTCTTGCGGTCGATCGCCGGCGCCGAGCCCACGGTGCCCTGCAGCTCGACGATGTTGACCTCGCCCTTCTGGTCCTTCATCTTCTCGACCAGCCAGCGCCCGGCCTTGCGGCCTTCTTCGACGAAGTCGGAGCCCATGAAGGTGACGTAGAGCGAGTCGTCCTTGGTGTTGACGGAGCGGTCGGTCAGCACCACCGGGATCTTGGCGGCCTTGGCTTCGCGCAGCACCGTTTCCCAGCCCGACTCGACCACCGGCGAGAACGCGATGACATCGACCTTCTGCGCGATGAAGGAGCGGATCGCCTTGATCTGGTTCTCCTGCTTCTGCTGGCCGTCGGAGAACTTGAGCTCGATGCCGGCCTCCTTGGCGGCCGACTTGATCGACTCGGTGTTGGCGGTGCGCCACTCGCTTTCGGCGCCGACCTGGGCGAAGCCGAGAACGATTTTCTTCTGCGCCAGCGCCGTGCCCGGCAGCAGCACGGCCAGCGAGGCGCTTGCGAGGGCAAGGGTGAGCGTGCGACGGTTCAGTTTCATGGTCTGTCTCCTGTGGTTGTCGTGGTGAAAAAACTTAAGCGGCCGGGTGCCTGCGTCAGGCCATCACGTATCCCGTCTTGACCGTGGTGTAGAACTCGGCCGCGTAGCGCCCCTGCTCCCGCGGCCCGTAGCTCGAGGCCTTGCGGCCGCCGAAGGGCACGTGGTAGTCGACGCCCGCGGTCGGCAGGTTGACCATGGTCATGCCCACCTTGGCATGGCGCTTGAAATGCATGGCGCGCTGCAGCGAACCGGTGCAGATGCCGGCGCACAGGCCGAAGGGCGTGTCGTTGGCCAGCACCAGCGCATGCTCGTAGTCGTCGGCGCGCAGCACGCAGGCGACCGGGCCGAAGATCTCCTCGCGCGCCACGCGCTGATGGGGCCGGGCCAGGAACAGGGCCGGGCTCATGTAGTGGCCCGCGGTCGGCCGCGTGAGCAGTTCGCCGCCCCACACGTGCTCGGCGCCCTCCTCGATCGCGGCCGCGATCGAGGCCATGTTCTGCCCGAGCTGGCGGTGGTCGACCACCGGGCCGATGTCGACGCCGCGCTCCAGCGCATGCCCGACCTTGAGCGCGGCCATGCGGCGGCGCAGGCGCGCGACGAAGGCATCGTGCACCGGCGCTTCGACGATCAGCCGGCTCGAGGCGGTGCAACGCTGCCCGGTCGAGAAATACGCGCCCTGCACCGCGCAGTCGACGGCGAGCTCGAGGTCGGCGTCGGCCAGCACCACGAGCGGATTCTTGCCGCCCATTTCGAGCTGCACCTTGGCGTGCCGCGCCGATGCGGCCCGCAGGATGCGCTCGCCGGTCTCGACCGAGCCGGTGAAGCTGATCGCATCGACCAGCGGGCTGTCGACGATCGCCTGGCCCACCTCGCGGCCGCTGCCCATCACCAGGTTGAAGGTGCCGGCCGGCAGCGCCGCGCGGCTGATGATCTCTGCGAGGGCCCAGCCGCAGGCCGGCACCAGTTCGGCCGGCTTGAACACCACGCTGTTGCCGTAGGCCAGCGCGGGCGCGATCTTCCAGGCGGGGATGGCGAGCGGAAAGTTCCAGGGCGCGATCAAGCCGACCACGCCGACGGGCTCGCGCGTCACGTCGACCTGCACGCCCGGCCGCATCGAGGACATCGTCTCGCCGCCGGCGCGCAGCGCCTCGCCGGCGAAGAACTTGAAGATCTGGCCCGCGCGCGTCGCTTCGGCGATGGCCTCGGCCAGGGTCTTGCCTTCCTCGCGCGCCAGCAGCACGCCGAGCTCTTCGCGGCGCGCCAGCAGTTCGCTGCCGATCTGGTCGAGCACGTCGGCGCGGCGCTGCGGCGTGGTCCGGCTCCAGTGCGGGAAGGCATCGACTGCCGCGCGGATCGCAGAGTCGGTCTGGCTGCGGTCGGCGCGTGCGTACTCGGCCACCACCTCGCGCGTGTCGGAGGGGTTTTCGCTCAGGCCGCTGGTCACGCCGGTTTCCCAGCGGCCGTTGATGTACTGCCTGGCGTTCTGTTGGAGATGGCTGCGCTTCAAAGTGGGGCGAGTTTAGGAACCACACCCATATCTTTCCAATCAATATTTGGATCAAATCGATATCAGAAACAGCATTCAGGTAAACCCCATGACCAACTACACGCACTGGTTCATCCGTGCGCGCCTCAAGACCCGCCAGCTGCTGCTGCTCGTGGCCCTGGCCGAGGAGGGCAACATCCATCGCGCGGCCCAGGTGCTCAACATGACGCAGCCCGCGGCCTCGAAGCTGCTGAAGGACCTGGAGGACGTGCTGGAGGTCTCGCTCTTCGAGCGCCTGCCGCGCGGCATGCGCCCGACCTGGTACGGCGAGACCATGATCCGCCACGCGCGCGAGGCGCTGGCAAGCCTCAACCAGGCGCACGACGAGCTAGTCGCGCTGAAGGCCGGCAGCTTCGGCCAGGTCGGCATCGGTGCGGTCACCTCGCCCGGCCTGGTGCTGCTGCCACCGGCGATGGAGGCCGTGAAGCGCGAGCAGCCGAACCTGCGCATCTCGCTCGATATCGAGACCAGCCCGGTGCTGTTCGAGCGGCTCGAGCAGGGCAAGCTGGACATCCTGGTCGCGCGCCTGTTCGCGGAGCACGACAAGTCGAACCTGCGCTACGAGGCGCTGGTCGAGGAGCCGGTGTGCGCGCTCGTGCGCCCCGGGCATCCGCTGCTTGGCATGACAGGCCTGGGCCTGCGCGACGTGGTGTCCGCCGGCTGGATCGTGCCGCCCGCGGGCAGCGTGCTGCGCCATCGCTTCGACCTGATGTTCCAGGAGGAAGGCCTCGCGCCGCCGATCAACGTGATCGAGACGGCAGCGCTGCTGTTCATCACGCGCATGCTGCAGCAGAGCGACATGATCGCCGTCCTCGCGACCGACGTGGCGCGCTACTACGCCGCGCACGGCATCGGGGCCGTGCTGCCGGTCGACATGCCCTGCCACATGGACGCCTTCGGCCTCATCACGCGCACCGACCGGCTGCCCTCGCCGGCGGCCAAGGTGATGATGAAGGCGTTGAAGGCGCAATGCCTGGCGGTGTATGGGAGGCGGCTGGAGGCGGATTAGTCCGGGGGCGGAGGCGGGCGGTGTGCCCTGTGTCGGCCGACGTCACTGGCCCTTCGGGCTTCCCTGCGCTGCTCGGCAGTGCCTCAACGGCCGGTCCAGGGCACACCGCCCGCCTCCGTGGACGCGCTGCAGTCTTGCTCCCTCTCCCTCCGGGAGAGGGCTGGGGTCGACCGGCCCGCAGCGCATGCCGGGCGCCATCCATGGGGCGAGCGTGGCAACTCAAACGGGCCCTAAACCCAGCCCGCATCCACCTTGAACTCCTGCGCCGTGCACATCGCCGCATCGTCCGAGGCAAGGAACAGCACCATGCGCGCGATGTCCTGCGGCTGCAGCTTGTCGGGCAGGCACTGGTTGCGCTTGATCTCGCGCTCGCCCTCGGCGTCGAGCCAGAGCTTGATCTGGCGTTCGGTCATCACCCAGCCCGGCGACACCGTGTTGATGCGGATGCGGTCCTCGCCCAGCGGCCTGGCGAGCCCGCGCGTGAGGCCGTTGACCGACGATTTCGCGATCGCATAACAGGGGTAGGCACCGCCCTTGCCCTGCCACCCGGTCGAGCCGAGATTGACGATCGAGCCGAAGCCCAGGCGCCGCATGCCAGGCACCACCGACTGGATGGCGAAGAAGGCGGGCCGCTCGTTGATCGCCATGCGCTCCTCGTAATAAGCCGGCGTGACGGACTCGAGCGTGTGGCGATCGTCGCTCGCGACGTTGTTGACCAGCACCGCGAAATCGCCCAGTTCTGCGGCCGCCTCGGCAATGCACGACTGCAGCGCCGCCACGTCGCGCACATCGCAGACGCGCCACCACGGCTCGGCATGGCCCGCCTCGGCCAGTTGCCGCGCGAGCGCATCGCTCGCGCCCTCGGCGATGTCGACGAAAGCCACGCGCGCGCCCTGCTCCACGAAGGCGCTCACCATCGCGGCGCCGATGCCGCTGCCGCCGCCGGTAATGAAAACCGGCCTTCCCTTCAGGCTCGGATAGGTGGAAAGTGCTGGGGCGGAACTCATGGGTGTCTCCAAAATATGAGATTGCAATTCACGTATCAATCAATACGCAAATAATTGATTTCTAATATCAATATGCCTTGATACGATCCGCCGCGTCAAGGGACACCGCTGGAGACAAGCTTGAACAGTACACCCCCGCCCACGGTTCTCGGAGCCCCGCGCTGCATCTGGCCGGCCGGCGCGACGCTCGGCGAAGGCACGCTGTGGTCGGTGCGCGAACAGGCGCTCTACTGGGTCGACATCCTCGAGCGCCGGCTGCATCGCTTCGACCCCACCGGCGGCGAGCGCAAGAGCTGGGATTTCGACGAGGAGATCTCGGCGCTGGCCGAGCGGGCGCAGGCCCCTGGCCTGATCGTCACGCTGCGCCGCGGCTTCGCGCTCTTCGATCCGGCGGCGAGCGGGCTGCCGCCCAAGTACCTGCACCAGCCCGAGCTCGACCTGCCGGCCAACCGCTTCAACGACGGCAAGTGCGACGCACAAGGCCGCTTCTGGGGCGGCACCATGGACTTCGCCTGCGAGGCGCCGACCGGTGTGCTCTACCGCTTCGACCCCGACGGCCGCGCAAGCCGCCATGACCAGGGCTTCGCCGTGACCAACGGCCCGACCTGGTCGCTCGATGGAAGGACGATGTACTTCAACGACACCGTTGCCGGCCGCATCTACGCCTACGACTTCGACATGGCCGCCGGCACGCTGGCCAACAAGCGCCAGTGGCTACGCTTCGCGCGCGGCGACGGCCTGCCCGACGGCATGACCACCGACGCCACCGGCCGGCTCTGGATCGCGCATTGGGGCGGCGCCTGCGTGAGCTGCCACGACCCGGTCAGCGCCGAAGAACTCTGCCGCGTGAAGCTGCCCACCAGTCACGTCACCAACTGCGCTTTCGGCGATGCGGACCTGCGCACCCTCTACATCACGAGCGCGACCAGCGGCCTGACTACAGCCCAGCGCGCAGCCGAGCCCGAGGCGGGCGGCCTGTTCGCGGTGCGCATCGACAGCCCCGGCCTGCCGGCGCCCTTGTTCGGCGGCTAGAAGTCCGGCAAGACCATGTCGCGCTGGCGCCGCGCCGTCCCCGGCGACACGCCGATGAAGCGCTTGAAGGAACGGCTGAACGCCGCCTCCGACTGGTAGCCGAGCTGGCTCGCCAGCTCGACCGGCCGCGCGTTCTTCTCCTGCAGCATCGTCAGTGCGACATGCATGCGCCAACGCGCCACGTAGTGCATCGCCGGCTCCCCGACCAGCGCCGTGAAGCGCGCCGCAAAGGCCGAGCGCGACATCGCGACCTCGGCCGCCAGCGAGGCCACCGTCCACGGCCGCGCGGGATCGCGGTGGATGAGCGAGATGGCGCGGCCGATCTGCCGGTCCTGCAGCGCGCCCAGCCAGCCGGTGCGCGCCGCGGGATCGCGCGCCATCCACGAGCGGATCGCCTGGATCACGAGGATGTCGGCCAGCCGCGTGATGATGGTTTCGCCGCCCGGCTGCATGGCGCGCGCTTCGGCAGCCATGAAGCGCAGCGTGCTGCCGAGCCAGTCGGCCTCGGGCGACGCCGACGCATCCATGCGGATCACGCTGGGCAGCAGCTTGACCAGCCGGTGCGCGGCCGGGTGGTCGAAGCGCACCGCGCCGCAGACCAGGTGGGTGGGCGCGCCGCCGCCGCCGTGCCGCAGCACCTCGTAGCGGTCGCTCTGCTCTTCGCGCGGCAGATCGAAGAGCGCCGGCGCCTCGGCCCCGGGCTCGCTCAACAGCCGATGACCCGCGCCGTGCGGCACCAGCGCGAAATCGCCGGGCTGCAGCAATTGCGGCTCGCTGCCCTCGACCTCGAGCCAGCAGGGGCCGGTGGTCACGGCATGGAACATCAGGCTGTCGGCCATCGGCGGCACCGCCACCCCCCAGGGCGCCGTGAACTCGGAGCGGCAATAGAAGATGCCGCTCATGCGCAGGAAGTGCAGCGCTTCGCCGAGCGGATCCACGGGCACCAAGATGTCTTTGAGCTTCATGCGGGCAGTATGCGGAGCTCCTGCGCCATCGTCCAGCGTGCCTGGACGAATGAGCATGAATCAGCGATTTTCAAACATTGATAGGCCTGGATTACGCGACGATAGTAGACGCCATGTCAACCCAACCCAAGGAGCAGCGGACATGAGCAACACCACCCCCACCATCACCGTCATGGGCGCCACCGGCCACACGGGCGGCAACATCGCCAGGCGGCTGCTGGCCGCAGGCGCCAAGGTCCGCGCCCTCGGCCGCAACCCCGACAAGCTGGCCGTGCTCGAACGCGCCGGCGCTGAGGTGCTGGCGGGCGACACCTGCGACCCGGCTTTTCTCGCCGAGGCCTTCCGCGGCGCCGATGCCGTCTACACGCTGCTGGCCACCGACCGCGGGGCGCCCGACTACCGGGCCCGGCAGGACCAGGAAGGCGAGGCCATCGCCGAAGCCCTGCGCGCGAGCGGCGTGCGCCATGTGGTCGCGCTCAGCAGCCTCGGCGCGGACCTGGCCGAAGGCACGGGCGTGATCGCCGGCCTGCATGCGCAGGAAGAGCGGCTGAAGCGGATCGCAGGCGTCCACCTGCTGCTGCTGCGCCCGGCCTCCTTCTTCGAGAACTTCTACGACGCGCTGGGGCAGATCAAGGAAGCCGGCGTGATGGCGGACACCGTCGAGCCCGACATCGCCGTTCCGATGATCGCGACCGACGACATCGCCCAGGTCGCGGCCCGGGCGCTGCTGGCCCGCGACTGGACCGGCGTCGCCGTGCGCGAACTGCTCGGCCAGCGCGACCTGAGCCACAGCGAGGTGGCACGCATCCTGGGCGAGCGCATCGGCAAGCCCGAGCTCGCCTATGTCCGGCTCTCCGAGGCCGAGATGAGCGGCGCCATGGTCGAGGCCGGCCTGTCGGCCAGCTTTGCCGGGCTGTACATCGAGATGACGCGCGCCTTCGACGAAGACCGGGTCGGGCCGAGCGCGGGGCGCAACGCCGCCAACACCACGGCCACGCGCTTCGAGGACTTCGCCGAGGAGTTCGCCAGCGTCTACGCGGCGATGTGACCGGCCTTTGTCGCGCTAGCGCCGCCAGGAAGACCACCAGATGTCTGCGCTGCGAATGGTGATTTCGCTGCAGCGGCCGCTGCCCGCCAGTTGCATCGCAAGGGCGCGCAGCCGCGGCATGTGGCGATCGAGGGTGGCCGAGAGGCTCTCTTCGTCCGGCGTTGCGCCGAGTGCGATCAAGGCTTCGTTGTTGACGCGAACCATCACCTTCCCCTGCGAGTTCTCGATCGCGAACTGGTGGCCAGGCCGTTTGAGATCGGAAGAGCTGATGGGCATCGCGCGGCTCCTTCAGAGTTTTCCCGAACTTCGCGAAGGCCGATGGCAGCTGGCGTAGGAACAGCCCGCGCTCCTGTTCCCGAAAAGGCCTACAGGAGCTGACAGACGAGTCGCTGTCTGACAGCCTGAAGCGCATGCGCCGCGCTTGCGCGCTGCCGCGCCGGCACTCCAATGGCGCGCTGTGCACACCGAATACCAACATCAATTCCTCGGTCCCCAAGACGGCTACCTGTTCGCGGAAGGCACCCACTCGCGGCTCTACGAGCGCCTCGGCTGCCACCTGCAGCCGACGGGAGGTGCGGACTTTGCGGTCTGGGCGCCGAACGCCGAATCCGTGAGCGTGATCGGCGACTGGAACGGCTGGTCGGGCGAAGCCGACTGGCTCGAGTCGCGCGGCGAGCTCGGCATCTGGCAGGGCCATGTCCCTGAGGCCGCGCCGGGGCAGGCCTACAAGTACCGCATTCGCTCGCGCCATGGCGGCTGGCAGGTCGACAAGGCCGATCCCTTCGCCTTCTGCGCCGAGCTGCCGCCGGCCACGGGCTCGCGCATCTGGGCGCTCGACTACAGCTGGAACGACCGCGATTGGATGTCCGCACGCGCGCCGAAGAATGCGCTGGACGCCCCGATGTCCGTCTACGAGGTACACCTCGGCTCGTGGCGGCGCAAGGAGGGCCGCTTCTTCGGCTACCGCGAGCTCGCCCACGAGCTGGCCGACTATGTGATTGCGATGGGCTTCACGCATGTCGAGCTCATGCCCGTGACCGAGCATCCGTTCTACGGCTCCTGGGGCTACCAGACCACCGGCTACTTCGCGCCCACCGCGCGTTTCGGCACGCCGCAGGATTTCATGTACTTCGTCGACCATCTGCACCAGCGCGGCATCGGCGTGCTGCTGGATTGGGTGCCCTCGCACTTCCCGACCGACGAGCACGGCCTCGGCTACTTCGACGGCACCCATCTCTACGAGCATGCCGATCCGCGCCAGGGCTTCCATCCAGAATGGAACTCGAGCATCTTCAACTACGGGCGCAACGAGGTCCGCAGCTTCCTCATCTCGTCGGCCCTGTTCTGGCTCGACAAGTACCACCTCGACGGCCTGCGCGTCGACGCAGTCGCCTCGATGCTCTACCTCGACTACGCACGCCAGCACGGCGGCTGGATTCCCAACCGCTACGGCGGCCGCGAGAACCTGGAAGCGGTCGAATTCCTGCAGACCCTGAACCGCGCGGTGTACCGCGAACATCCCGACACGCTAACCATCGCCGAGGAATCGACCGCCTGGCCGCGCGTCTCGCGGCCGACCGACATGGACGGCCTGGGCTTCGGCATGAAATGGAACATGGGCTGGATGCACGACAGCCTGGCCTTCATGAAGGAAGACCCGGTCCATCGCAAGTACCACCATCACAAGCTCACCTTCTCGCTGGTCTATGCCTTCAACGAGAACTTCGTGCTGCCGCTCTCGCACGACGAGGTGGTCCACGGCAAGGGCTCGCTGCTCAACAAGATGCCGGGCGACCCATGGCAGCAGTTCGCCAACCTGCGCGCTCTGCTCGGCTTCATGTGGGGGCATCCGGGCAAGAAGCTGCTGTTCATGGGCGGCGAGTTCGGGCAGCGGCGCGAATGGAACCATGACGACGAGCTCGAGTGGTGGGTCGCCGCGCTCGAGGGCCATGCAGGCCTGCAGCGTTTCGTGAGGGAACTCAACCGCATCTACCGCGCCACGCCCGCGCTGCACCAGCTCGACTTCTCGGCCGCCGGTTTCGAGTGGGTCGCCGCCGACGACGCCGACCGCAGCGTGTTCGCCTTCCTGCGCAAGCCGCGCGACGGCGAGGCAGCGCCGCTCCTGGTCGTCAGCAACATGACGCCGGTGCCGCGCACCAACTATCTGCTCGGTGTGCCGGCATCGGGCTTCTGGCGCGAGCTCGTCAACAGCGACGCCGGCGAGTTCGGCGGCGCGGGCTGGGGCAACCTCGGCGGCATCGAGTCGGCGCCGGTGCGCGCCCATGGCCGCATGCACTCGCTGTGCCTCACGCTGCCGCCGCTTTCAACCTTGTTCCTAGAGCACGCTCCAGATGGCCGATAAAGACAAGCAAGCCCGTCCTCCTGCCCACCCCGACGGCGCCGACGGCCGCGTGCGCGCCGTGATCGACGCCGTCCTGCCCATCGTGGACGGCGGGCGCTTTCCCGTGAAGCGCGTGGCCGGAGAAACGCTGCGCGTGCAGGCCCACTGCTTCGCCGAGGGCCACGACATGCTGCGCGTGATGCTGCGCTGGCGCAGCGAGGACGACGCCCACGGCGCCGAGCTGCCGATGAAGCCGCTGGGCAACGACGTCTGGGAGGCCGAGTTCGCGCCGCCCGCGATCGGCCGCTACCGCTACACCGTCGCGGCCTGGGTCGATGCCTTCGAGTCCTGGCGCCACGACATGGCACGGCGCGTCGAGCTCGAGGACATCCGCATCGCATCGCAGGTCGGCGCGCTCGAGATCGCGGCGGCCGCCGAACGCGCCAACGGCATAGAGCGCAAGACGCTGGCCCGATGGGGCATGGAACTGCACAGCGCAGCCGTCGCAGACGCGGCCGATGCGACGGTGCTCAAGGCGCTGGCGCTGGACGAAGCGCTGGCCGCGCTCGCCGCCCGCTATCCGGACCGCCGCCTAGCGGCGCAGTATCCGTTGGAGCTGCCGCTGGTGGCCGATCGCGACCGGGCGCGCTTCAGCAGCTGGTACGAGCTGTTCCCGCGCTCGACGGCGACCGAGGCCGGACGCCACGGCAGCTTCAAGGACGTGGCGGCGCGCCTGCCCGCGATCGCGGCCATGGGCTTCGACGTGCTGTACTTCCCGCCGATCCATCCGATCGGCCGCGTGCAGCGCAAGGGCAAGAACAATGCGCTGGTCGCCAAGGCGGACGACGTCGGCAGCCCGTGGGCGATCGGCGCGGCCGAAGGCGGCCACAAGTCCATCCTGCCCGAACTCGGCACGGCCCAGGACTTCCGGCATCTGATTGCGCAGGCGGCCGGACACGGGCTCGAGATCGCGCTCGACATCGCCTTCCAGTGCGCGCCGGACCATCCCTATGTGAAGGCGCACCCCAGCTGGTTCCGCTGGCGGCCGGACGGCAGCGTCCAGTACGCCGAGAACCCGCCGAAGAAATACCAGGACATCTACCCCTTCAACTTCGAGAGCGAGGACTGGCCCGCTCTGTGGGCCGAGCTCAAGAGCGTCTTCGACCACTGGATCGCCGAGGGCGTGAAGATCTTCCGGGTCGACAACCCGCACACCAAGGCCTTCCCTTTCTGGGAATGGGCGATCGGCGAGATCAAGCGCCAGCATCCGGAGGTCATCTTCCTGGCCGAAGCCTTCACGCGGCCGAAGGTGATGCACCGGCTGGCCAAGCTGGGCTTCACGCAGTCCTATACCTACTTCACCTGGCGCAACGACAAGCAGGAGCTCACGGAGTACTTCACCGAGCTCTCGGCGGGACCGGGCAGCGAATATTTCCGTCCCAACGTGTGGCCCAACACTCCCGACATCCTGCACGAGCGCCTGCAGGGCGGCGAGCCCGCGGTCTTCATGGCGCGCCTGGTGCTCGCCGCGACGCTGGCCGCCAACTACGGCATCTACGGCCCCGCCTTCGAACTGCGCGAGCACCTGCCGCGCGAGCCCGGCAGCGAGGAGTACCTGCACTCCGAGAAATACCAGCTGCGCAACTGGAAGCACGACGATCCCGAAAGCCTCGCTCCCTTCATCGCCCGCGTCAACGGCATCCGGCGCGACAACCCCGCGCTCCATGCCGACCGCGGCCTGCGCTTTCTCGCGATCGACAACGACCAGCTGCTGGCCTACGCCAAGCGCTCGGACGACGGCAGCAACGTGGTGGTGACGGTGGTGAACCTCGACCCGCATAACGTGCAGTCCGGCTGGCTCGAGCTCGATCCCGCGTCCATCGATTGCGAGGCCGGGCATCCGTTCCAGATGCACGACCTGCTGAGCAACCAGCGCTTCGTGTGGCAGGGAGATCGTCACTTCGTCCAGCTCGATCCGCACAGCGTGCCGGCCCACATCTTCCGGGTGCGGCGCCGGGTTCGCGACGAGCGCGAGTTCGACTATTTCCAGTGAGGTCTTTCGCCCATGAACGCTCCGGTACCGCACATTGCTCTCGAGACCGTCGAGATCGACAGCAGCGACGATCCGCTGTGGTACCGCGATGCGGTCATCTACCAGCTCAACGTCAAGGCCTTCTTCGATTCCAACGACGACGGCGTCGGTGACTTCAAGGGCGTCACCGCCAAGCTCGACTATGTGAAGGACCTGGGCGTCAACACCATCTGGCTGATGCCCTTCTACCCCTCGCCCTTGCGCGACGACGGCTACGACATCGCCGAGTACGAGGACGTGCACCCACAGTACGGCACGCTGGACGATTTCCGCGAGATGCTCGATGCGGCGCACCGCCGCGGCCTGCGCGTGATCACCGAGCTCGTCATCAACCACACCTCGAGCGACCATCCGTGGTTCCAGGCCGCGCGCCGCGCGCCGCCCGGCTCGCCGGAGCGCGACTTCTATGTCTGGAGCGACAGCGACCAGCTCTACCAGGGCACGCGCATCATCTTCACCGACACCGAGACCTCCAACTGGACCTGGGACCCGCTCGCCAAGGCGTACTACTGGCACCGCTTCTTCAGCCACCAGCCGGACCTGAACTTCGACAACCCGAATGTTCTGGAGGCCGTGTTCAAGACCATGCGCTTCTGGCTCGACATGGGCGTCGACGGCTTCCGGCTGGACGCGATCCCCTACCTGGTCGAGCGCGACGGCACCAGCAACGAGAACCTGCCCGAGACGCACGCGGTGATCAAGAAGCTGCGCGCCGCCATCGACGCGCGCTACAAGAACCGCTTCCTGCTGGCCGAAGCCAACATGTGGCCCGAGGACGTGCGCGAGTACTTCGGCGAGGGCAACGAGTGCCACATGGCCTACCACTTCCCCTTGATGCCGCGCATGTACATGGCGATCGCGCAGGAAGACCGCCACCCGATCGTCGAGATCATCCAGCAGACGCCCGAGATCCCCGAAGGCTGCCAGTGGGCCATCTTCCTGCGCAACCACGACGAGCTGACGCTGGAGATGGTGACCAGCAAGGAACGCGACTACATGTACCTCATGTATGCCGCCGACCTTCGCGCCCGCATCAACGTCGGCATCCGGCGCCGGCTCGCGCCGCTGATGGAGAACGACATCGACCGCGTCAAGCTGATGAACGGCATGCTGCTGTCGATGCCGGGCTCGCCGATCATCTACTACGGCGACGAGATCGGCATGGGCGACAACTTCTTCGTCGGCGACCGCAACGGCGTGCGCACGCCGATGCAATGGAGCCCCGATCGCAACGCCGGCTTCTCGCGCGCCGACCCGCAGCGCCTCTACCTGCAGCCGATCATGGACCCGATGTACGGCTTCGAGGCACTCAACGTGGAGGCGCAGGCGCGCGACGCCAGCTCGCTGCTCAACTGGACGCGGCGCATGCTGGCCGTGCGCAAGACGAGCCATGCCTTCGGGCGCGGCAAGCGCATCTTCCTGAAGCCCGGCAACCGAAAGATCCTGGCCTACCTGAGCGAGTACGGCGAGGACACCATCCTCACGGTCTTCAACCTCTCGCGCGCGGCGCAGCCGGTGGAGCTCGACCTGTCGGCCTACAAGGGCAAGGTGCCGGTCGAGATGCTGGGCCGCACCTCCTTCCCGCCCATCGGCGAGCTGCCCTACCTGCTGACCTTGCCCTCCTACGGCTTCTACTGGTTCCGCCTCGCGGCCGATGCCGAGATGCCGAGCTGGCACCAGGAAGGCGTCGGGCTGCAGGACCGGCCGACGCTGGTGCTGTTCGACGGCTGGACCAGCTTCTTCCGAGACCGCGTGATGCCGTGGCGCATCGGCATGGCCGAACGGATGCTGACGCAGTTCGAGACCGACACGCTGCCGCGCTTCATGGAGATCCAGCGCTGGTACGCCTCCAAGGGCACGCCGATCGAGCGCGCGCGGCTGGTCGACCATGCGGTGTGGGATGCCGGCGAGTTCAGCTGGATGCTGCCGCTGCTGCGGCTCGACGGCCCTGCCGAGCAGTCGACCTACTTCGTGCCGCTTGCGCTGGCATGGGAAGAGCAGGACGAGGAGCGCTTCAACCGCCTGACGCCGGCTGCGCTGGCCAAGGTGCGGCAACAGGCCAACGTGGGCGTCATGGCCGACGCCTTCTACGACGAGGCCTTCTGCCGCGCGGTGGTCGAGGCCATCCGCGCCGGCAAGGAGATCGCCACCAGCGCGGGCCGCCTGCGCTTCACGCCCACCGACGCGTTCAGCGACTTTCCGGTGGACATCGCATCGCTGCCCGTGGCCCGCCCCAGCGCGATGAGCAGCAACACCGTCGTCACCTTCGACGAGACCCTGTTCCTCAAGGGCTATCGCAACCTGCGCGAGGGCGTGAATCCCGAGCTCGAGATGGGTTGGTTCCTGACCAGCGTCGCGCGCTATCCGCACTGCGTGCCGGTCCTGGGCGCGCTCGAATACCTCGGCAACGACGGCCGCGTGGTGACGCTGGCGATGGTGCAGGCCTACGTGACCAACCAGGGCGACGGCTGGGTCTACACGCTCGGCTATCTGGAACGCTTCCTCGAAGAGCTGCGCACGGCGGGCGCCGATGCCATCGCCGCGGCAGCACCGGCCCAGGCGCACGGCGGCTTCCTCGCGCTGATGGCGGTGCTCGGCCGGCGCACGGCCGAGCTGCACCTGGCGCTGGCCGCGCGCACCGGGGACGCGGCCTTCGACCCCGAGCCGCTCGGGCCCGAAGACTTCGAAGCCATGCGCGAGCACGCGCTGGCCGATGCGGCCGCCAGCATGGCGCTGCTGCGCGATCGCCTGCGGCAGCTGCCCGCGACCACGCAGGAAGATGCGCTGGCCCTTCTTTCGCGCCACGAGGCGCTGCAACATCGCATCAGCACGGCCGCCGGAAACGCCGACGGCGGCATCAAGACCCGCTACCACGGCGACTACCACCTGGGCCAGGTGCTGGTGGCCGACAACGACTTCCTCATCATCGATTTCGAAGGCGAACCCACGCGCAGCTTCGAGGAGCGTCGCGCCAAGGGCTCGCCGCTGCGCGACGTCGCCGGCATGCTGCGCTCGTTCAACTACGCGCGCTGGTCGGCCTTGCGGCGCGTGGCGCAGAACGCCGACGAGCTCCAGCGGCTCGACGCACCGGCGCGCGACTGGGAGCTCGCCGCGCGGGAGGCCTTCCTCTCGGCCTATCTGAAGACCATGGCCGCGGCCGAAACGGCGACGCCGATCGATGCGAATCTTCTCGAATTGTTCGAACTTGAAAAGGCGCTGTACGAGCTGCGCTACGAACTCAACAATCGCACCGACTGGGTCCAGGTCCCGCTGCAGGGCCTGCTGGCATTGAACGGTGCCGGCTCATCGCGCTGAACGAGCCACTGGAGAAACGCATCATGGAAAGCTTCGGAATCCACCTGGAGCCCCTGCGGGCCATCCTGTTCCAGATCGGCGCGTTCCTGCCGCGTCTTCTGATCGCGCTCGTCGTCGTGCTGGGCGGCTGGCTGCTCGCCAAGCTGGCGCGCTTCACGGTCGTCAAAGCCCTGCGCGCGATCAACTTCAACGTGCTCACCGAACGCGCCGGCCTCGACAACTTCCTGCGCCAGGGCGGCATGCCCGGCGACACCACCAGCCTGTTCGGCGTGCTGGTGTACTGGCTCGTGATCCTCGCCGCGCTGCTGATCGCCTTCAACGGCCTGGGCCTCACCTACATCACCGACCTGCTGGGCCGCGTTGTCTGGTTCGTTCCCAACATCTTCGTGGCCCTGCTGGTGCTGGCCTTCGGCTCCTACTTCGCGCGCTTCGTCGGCGACACGGTCACCGCCTACGGCCGCAACATCAAGCTGCAGGACGCGGTGTTCCTCGGCAAGCTGGCGCAGTACGCGATCATGGTGTTCGTGGTGCTGATCGCGCTCGACCAGATCAAGGTCGGCGGCGACATCGTCCGCGAGAGCTTCCTCGTGATCCTGGCCGGCGTGGTCTTCGCGCTGGCGCTGGCCTTCGGCCTCGGCGGCAAGGACTGGGCCGCGGAGCGCATCGAGCAATGGTGGCCGCGCGAGCGCAAGAACCCCGCCGACAAGGTCGACGACAAGCTCCCCCGATGAAGACCAACGATCAGATCACCGCAGTCTGGCCCGGCCGCCCCTACCCGCCCGGCGCCCACTGGGACGGCCAGGGCGTCAACTTCGCACTCTTCTCGCAGCATGCGCAGAAAGTCGAACTCTGCCTCTTCGATGAGAACGGCCGCCACGAGCGGCTGCGCATCGCGATGCGCGAGCGCACCGACGACATCTGGCACTGCTACCTGCCCGAGGCGCGCCCCGGGCTGGCCTACGGCTATCGCGTGCACGGCCCCTACAAGCCTGAGGAGGGGCATCGCTTCAATCCGCACAAGCTGGTGCTCGACCCCTATGCCAAGGACACGATCGGCCAGCTGCGCTGGGGCGACGCGCTGTACGGCTACACCGTGGGGAGCAAGCGCGGTGACCTCTCCTTCGACCGCCGCGACAGCGCGCCGCTGATGCCCAAGGGGCGCGTGCTCGAGCCCGCCTTCACCTGGGGCGACGACCGCCGCCCGCAGATCTCGTGGCAGGACATGGTGATCTACGAGCTGCACGTGCGCGGCTTCACGATGACCCATCCCGAAGTGCCGCCGCACCTGCGCGGCACCTACGCGGCACTCGGTTCCACACCGGTGGTGGACTACCTGAAGCGCCTGGGCGTGACCACCGTCGAGCTGCTGCCGGTGCACAGCTTCCTGAACGACCACCACCTGGCGGAGAAAGGGCTGCAGAACTACTGGGGCTACAACACCCTGGCCTACTTCGCGCCCGAGATGCGCTATTGCGCCTCGCTCAAGGTCAAGGAGTTCAAGACCATGGTAAAGACGCTGCACTCGGCAGGCATCGAGGTCATCCTCGACGTGGTCTACAACCACAGCTGCGAAGGCAACCAGCTCGGGCCCACCCTGTCCATGCGCGGCGTCGACAACGCCTCCTACTACATCACCAACGCCGAAAACCGCCGCTTCTACGACGACTTCACCGGTTGCGGCAACACGGTGAATCTCGAGCATCCGCGCGCGCTGCAGCTGGTGATGGACTCGCTGCGCTACTGGGTCGAAGAGATGCACGTGGACGGCTTCCGCTTCGACCTCGCCGCTGCGCTGGCGCGCGAATCGGGCAAGGTCGAGAATCTCGGCGGCTTCTTCGACGCGATCCGCCAGGACCCCACGCTCAACCGCGTGAAGCTGATCGCCGAACCCTGGGACCTCGGCCACGGGGGCTACCGGGTCGGCAACTTCCCCTACGGCTGGGCCGAGTGGAACGACCGTTTCCGCGACGGCGTGCGCGGCTACTGGAAGGGCGACGACGGCGCGATGGGCGATCTTGCGCAACGCCTCACCGGCTCGCAGGATCTCTACGGCTGGTCGGGCCGGCGGCCCCACGCCAGCATCAACTTCGTCACCGCGCACGACGGCTTCACCCTGCAGGACCTGGTCTCCTACAACGAGAAGCACAACGAGGCCAACGGCGAGGACAACCGCGACGGCAACAACCACAACCTGTCGTGGAACTGCGGCGTCGAAGGCCCGAGCGACGACCCGGAGATCCTGGCGCTGCGCGAGCGGCAGAAGCGCAATCTCATCGCCACGCTGCTGCTGTCGCAGGGCGTGCCGATGATCCTGGCCGGCGACGAGCGCGGCCACACGCAGAACGGCAACAACAACGTCTACTGCCAGGACAACGAAACGGCCTGGCTGGACTGGAATCCGAAGCGGGAGGGCGATGCACTGTTCGCCTTCATGCAGCGCGTGATCGCGCTGCGGCGCGCGCATCCCTCCTTTCGCCGCCGCAATTTCTTCCACGGCAAGCCGCTGGAGGGCAGCGCGATCAAGGACGTGTGCTGGCTCAAGCCGGACGGCCGCGAAATGACGCCGGAAGACTGGAACGATGCCCATGCGCGATGCTTCGCGATGCTGATCTCGGGCAACGGCATCGCCGAGCGGGGACCGCGCGGCGAGGCGCTGCGCGACGACGACTTCCTGCTGCTCTTCAATGCCCATCACGACGAGATCGCGTTCGTGCTGCCGGCCGCGAACCACGGCGACTGGCACCTGCTCATCGACACCGCGACGCAGGCACTGCCGCCGGACAAGGCCAGCAGCCCCGAGGAAGAGGCTCCGGCCTGGACCGTGCCGAGCTACCCGCTGCAAGGGCGGTCCTTCGTGCTGATGAGCCGTGCAGCGCGCGGCGCGGAAGAGCCCGAATGAAACGCGTGCACGCCATGCCTTTCGGTGCCGGCGTGCTGCCCGGGGGCGGCGTGCGCTTCGCGCTGTGGGCGCCGGCCGTCGAAGGGGTGGCGCTGGAGCACGGGCCCGACGCCGGCGCGCGCACGCATCGCATGCAGCGCGACGCGCAAGGCTGGCACCGCCTGGACCTGGACGAGGCGCGGCCCGGCGACAGCTATCGCTTCCGCCTGCCGGACGGCCTGCGCGTGCCGGACCCGGCCTCGCGCTTCAACCCGCAGGACGTGCACGGCGCGAGCCGCATCGTCGACCCCGCGGCCTATGCATGGCAGCACCATGGCTGGCGGGGCCGGCCGTGGGCGGAGGCGGTGGTCTACGAACTGCATGTCGGCACCTTCACCGCCGAAGGCACTTTCACGGCCGCACGGCAGCGCCTTCACGCGTTGGCCGAGCTGGGCATCACCGCGGTCGAGCTGATGCCGCTGGCCGACTTTCCGGGACAACGCAACTGGGGCTACGACGGCGTGCTGCAGTTCGCACCCGATGCCGCCTACGGCACGCCCGACGAGCTCAAGGCCCTGGTCGACGACGCCCACGGGCTCGGGATGATGGTGCTGATCGACGTGGTCTACAACCACTTCGGCCCGGAAGGCAACTACCTGCACGCCTACTGCCCTCAGTTCTTCAACCCCGCGCACCAGACGCCGTGGGGTTCGGCCATCAACTACGACGGCGAGGCGTCCCGGACGGTGCGCGACTTCTTCATCCACAACGCGCTCTACTGGGTCGAGGAGTTCGGCTTCGACGGATTGCGGATGGACGCGATCCACGCCATACGCGACGACTCCGGCAAGCACATCGTGCGCGAAATCTGCGAGGCGCTGCGCGATGGGCCGGGCCGCGAGCGGCAGGTGCACGTGGTGCTGGAGAACGATGCGAACCAGGCTTCGCTGCTGGAGCGCGACGCCCGGGGCGCCCCGCTGGCGGGCACCGCGCAATGGAACGACGACCTCCACCATGCGGCCCACGTGCTGATCACCGGCGAGGTCGACGGCTACTACGCCGACTATGCCGATCAGCCGGTGGCGCGCTTCGGGCGCGCGCTGGCCGAAGGCTTCGTCTATCAGGGACAGCCTTCGCGCTTTCGCGACGGCGAGCCGCGCGGCGAGCCCTCCACGCACCTGCCGCTAGGCGCGTTCGTTTCCTACCTGCAAACCCACGACCAGGTCGGCAACCGCGCCTTCGGCGAGCGCATCCACATGCTGGGCGATGCGGCGATGCTGCGCGCGGCCATGGCCTGCGTGCTGCTGTCGCCGCATGTGCCGATGCTGTTCATGGGCGAGGAGTTCGCCGCGTCGACGCCCTTCCAGTACTTCTGCGACTTCGGACCCGAGCTCGCCGACGCCGTCTCGCGCGGCCGGCGCGAGGAGTTCGGCCGATTCAAAGCCTTTGCGGACAAGGCGGCGCGCGCGCGCATCCCCGATCCCAATGCCGAGTCCACCTTCGTGGTCTCCAAGCTGCGCTGGGAGGAACGTGATGTTCCCCACCACAGCGCCCGCCTCGCCGACGTGCGCGAACTGCTGGCCCTGCGGCGGCAGCGCCTGGCCCCTCTGCTGGCGGGCCAGCGCGGCGCCGGCCGTTTTCGCTGCGAAGGCGCGCTGCTGCAAGTCGACTGGACGCTCGGGTCGGGCGCGGCGCTGCACCTGCTTGCGAACTTCGGGCTCGAGGAAATGGCATGCGCGGCGCCGCCCGGCGACTTGCTCTGGTCCATCGGCTCGGCGCAGGCCGCGAATGCCGCGCCGCTGAAGCTGGCGCCCGGCGCGGTGCATGCGACGCTGCTGCAGAAAGAGGCGCGCCTTGGCTGAAGCCGCGCGCGTCGTCCTGGACGACGACGACGCGCTGGGCCGCCTGTGTGCGCACTTCGGCATCGCCACCGGCTACGAGGACGTCTGGGGAACGCGGCGCGCGGTGCCGCGCGAAAGCCTGATCGCCCTGCTGGCGGAACTCGACGTCCGCATCGACGCCGCGACGACGGCCGAGGACGCGCTCGCCGCGGCCCGCCACGCCGAATGGACGCAAGGCCTGCCGCCGGTACATGCGGTGCGGGCCGGGGCGCCGGGCTGGCTGCTGCACCTTCGCCTTCCTGCAACGACCGGCTGGCTGCACTGGCAGCTGGACGAGGAAGCCGGCGCGCAGCACCAGGGCGAATTCGATGCACAGTCCCTGCCGGAGCTCGCGCGGGCCGAACACGGTGGCATGCGCTGGTGCGAGCGCGAGCTCTCGTTCGCGCTGCCGCTGCCGGCCGGCTACCACCGGCTGCGCATCGAGGGGTTGGCTGGCCCGGTCAGCGAGACGCTGATCGTGAGCGCTCCCGCACGCTGCTGGCGCCCGGCGGCATTGCAGGACAGCGGCCGCATCTGGGGGCCGGCGGTGCAGCTGTACGCGCTGCGTTCTCCGCGCAACTGGGGCATCGGCGACTTCGGCGATCTCGCGCAGCTGGTCGCGCAGATGGCCGCGCGCGGCGCCGACATCGTCGGCCTCAATCCGCTGCACGCCCTGTTCCCGCACAACCCGGCGCATGCGAGCCCCTACAGCCCCTCCTCGCGTCGGCAGCTCAACGTGCTGTACATCGACGTCGAGGCGGTCGACGGCTTCGCCGCCTGCGACGCGGCCCGCCAGCTGGTGCACTCGCTCGAGTTCCAGACCCGGCTGGCGCGCCTGCGCGAGGCGCCGCTGGTCGACTACGCGGGCGTGGCGGCGGCGAAGTTCGAGGTGCTGAAGCTTCTTTACGCGCACTTTCGTGAACAGCATCTGTCGGCCGACGGCAGCGCCGCGCGCGACGACGCGGGCCGCGCCTTCCTGGCCTTCGTGGCCGAAGGCGGCGATGCGTTGTACCGCCATGCGCTGTTCGAAGTGCTGCAGGGCCACTTCCACGCGGCCGACGAGGCGGTCTGGGGCTGGCCGGCATGGCCCGAGGCCTTTCGCGATCCCGCCGGCCCCGAGGTCGCCGCCTTCGCGCAGCAGCATGCCGAGCGCGTGCAGTACCACCAGTACCTGCAATGGCTGGCCGAGTGCCAGCTCGCACGCGCCAACGCGTGCTGCAAGACGCTGGGGCTGGGCGTCGGGCTGTACCTCGACCTGGCGGTGTCGGTCGACCGCGCGGGCTCCGAGGTCTGGAGCGAACGGGCCTGCTTTGCCGCCGGCGCCAGCGTGGGCGCGCCGCCGGACGAGTTCAATCCCGGCGGCCAGGGCTGGGGCCTGCCGCCCCTCAGGCCGGACCGCCTGCGCGCCGACCGCTACCGCCTCTTCATCGACACGCTGCGCGCCGACATGAAGAACGCCGGCGCGCTGCGCATCGACCACGTGATGGGGCTGATGCGGCTGTTCTGGATACCGCCCGGGCAAAGCGCCCGCGATGGCGCCTATGTGCATTACCCGCTCGACGAGCTGCTCGCGATCGTCGCGCTGGAGAGCCGGCGCAACCGCTGCATGGTGATCGGCGAAGACCTGGGCACGGTCGCGCCTGAAGTGCGCGAGGCGCTGGCGCGCGTGGACGTGCTGTCCTATCGCGTGCTGTTCTTCGAACGCACGGAGGACGGCGCGTTCAAGTCCGCGGCCGACTATCCGCCCGACGCACTGGCCGCGATCGGCACCCATGACCTGCCGACCCTGGCCGGATGGTGGAGCGGAGAGGACCTGCGGCTGCGGCTGCAGCTCGGCCTGTTTCCCGAGCTGTCGCTGTTCGAGAAGCAGCTCCTCGACCGCGCGCGGGAACGCGTGGGGCTGCTTCTGCAGATCGAGCGCGCGGGTCTGCTGTCGGCCGAGGAAGTCGCCGAGGCCACCGGCCGCCCGACGCTGGCGCCGCGCACGGTCGAGGCGGTGCACGCCTTTCTCGCCGCTGCGCCCTCGGCGATCATGATGGTCCAGCTCGAGGACGCGCTCGGCGTTACGGACCAGGTCAACCTGCCCGGCACCACTGCGGAGCAGCCGAACTGGCAGCGCAAGCTGCCGCTGGACCTGCAGGCGCTGGCGGCGAGCGATGAAGTCGCGGGCCTGTGCGCCGCCATGGCCGCAGCGCGGCCGCGCCGCGCGCCCGCCATCGAACGCCGCGGCAGCGCCCGCACGCCGGTGCCGCGCGCCACCTACCGGCTCCAGTTCCACAAGGGCTTCGGCTTCGACGACGCCATCCGCGTCCTGCCCTACCTCGCCCGCCTGGGCGTGAGCCATATCTACTGCTCGCCGATCCAGCGCGCGCGCGCCGGCAGCATGCACGGCTACGACGTCGTCGCGCACGACGAGATCAACCCCGAGCTCGGCGGGCGCGAGGGCTTCGACCGCTTCGTCGCGGCCTTGCACGAACACGGCATGGGCCAGCTGCTGGACCTGGTGCCCAACCACATGGGCGTGATGGGCGCCGACAACGCATGGTGGATGGACGTGCTGGAGAACGGACCGGCTTCGCTGTTCGCGCAGCATTTCGACATCGACTGGCAGCCGCTCAATCCCGAGCTCAGGGGCAAGGTGCTGCTGCCGGTGCTGGGCGACCACTATGGCGACGTGCTCGCGAGCGGCGATCTGGCGCTGCGCTTCGACGAGGAAGCCGGAAGCCTGGCGCTGCACTACTTCGAGCACCGCTTCCCGCTGGCGCCGGAGACCTATCCGCGCGTGCTCGCGGGCGTCGAGACGCAGGTCGACGATTCGGAGCTCGCGGCGCGCCTGGCGAGCACGGTCTCCGCCTTCGGCCGGCTGCCGGGCCGCGATGCCGAGGACCCCGTCGCCCGGGCCGAGCGCGCCCGCGACAAGGAACTGTTCAAGGCCGACCTGTCCCGTCTTGCCGCCCGCGATCCGGACGCGGCACGCGCGATCGCGGGGCGGATGGCCGAGCTCAACCTGCCGGGCATGCGCGACGATCTGCATGCGCTGATCGAAGCGCAGGCCTGGCGGCTCGCCTACTGGCGGGTGGCCGCGGACGAGATCAACTACCGCCGCTTCTTCGACATCAATTCGCTCGCCGGGCTGCGCATGGAACGCGACGAAGTGTTCGAGGCCACGCAGTCCTTCGCGCTCGACCTGGCCGCGTCCGGCCGCGTCGAGGGTTTGCGCATCGATCATCCGGACGGCCTCTACGATCCGGCGCGCTACTTCCGCCAGCTCCAGGAAGGCTACGCGCGGCGAGCGGGCCTGCTGCTGGCAGCGCCGGATGCGGCAGGCCGGCCCGCGCGCCCGCTCTACGTGGTGGCGGAAAAGATCGTCGCCGAAGACGAGGAGGTGCCCGAAGACTGGCATGTACACGGCACCACCGGCTACCGCTTCGCCAACGTGGCCAACGGCGTGTTGGTCGACACGGCCGCGGCCACGAAGTTCGAGAAGATCTGGCGCAACTTCACCGGCGTCGAGAAGGACTTCGAGACCCTGGCGCGCGACGGCAAACGCGACATCATGCGCACCGCCCTGGCCTCGGAACTCACCATGCTGGCCACCGAACTGCTGCGCATCGCGCGCGCCGACCGGCGCACGCGCGACTACACCTTCAATGCGCTGCGCCGTGCGCTCGGCGAGATCGCGGCCTGCCTGCCGGTGTACCGCACCTACATCATCGAGGCGCCTTCCGCGCAGGACGAACGCCTCATCGCCTGGGCCCGGCGCGAGGCGGAGCGCGGCAGCCAGGATGCCGATCTCACGATCTTCGACTTCGTGCAGCAGACGCTGCTCGGCCGCGCGGTGCCCGGCGCCGATGCCGAACTGCAGCAGCGCGTGCTGCGCCTGGCGATCCGCTTCCAGCAGTTCACTTCGCCGGTCACGGCCAAGGGCGTGGAGGACACCGCCTTCTATCGCTACTTTCCCCTCTGCTCGCTCAACGAGGTGGGCGGCGAGCCGGCGCGCTTCGGCCGCACGGTCGCAGAGTTCCACGAGGCCAGCGCCGATCGCGGCCGGCGCTGGCCGCACACCATGCTGGCCAGCTCCACGCACGACAACAAGCGCTCCGAAGACGTGCGCTGCCGCATCGACGTGCTGTCCGAGATGCCGGCGGCCTGGCGCCTGGCGCTGCGGCGCTGGCGCGGCTTCACCCGGCCGGTGCGCAGGCGGCTGGAAGCCCGAGGCGCACCGGCCGGCGCGCCAACGGCTGCGGACGAGTACCTGCTCTACCAGACGCTGCTGGGCACCCTGCCGCCCGGCGGGCTGGACGACGCGACGCGCGAGCCCTACGCCGAACGCATCGTGCGCTACATGCAGAAGGCGGCGCGCGAATCCAAGCTCAACACCCGCTGGACCAATCCCAACGAAGGCTACGAGCGCGCCCTCGAAGGCTTCGCGCGCGCGCTGCTCAGGCCCGGGCCCGACAACCACTTTCTCGACGAGCTGCAGGTCATGGCCGCGCGGCTCGCATGGTTCGGCGCATTGAACAGCCTCTCGCTCGCGCTGCTGAAATACGGCTCTCCCGGCGTGCCCGACCTGTACCAGGGCAACGAGCTGATGGACCTGAGCCTGGTCGATCCAGACAACCGCCGTCCGGTGGATTTTGGCGTTCGCGAGCAGCTGCTCGACGCGCTCGATGCGCTGGCCAAGGCGCCCGACGTCGCAGCACGCGTGAGCGCGCTCGCGCGCGCACCGCACGACGGCCGGGCCAAGCTCTGGATCATCTGGCGCCTGCTGTCGCTTCGACGCACGCACCCTGTGCTGTTCCGCGAGGGAAGCTACGAACGCCTGGCCGCCGGCGGCGCGAAGGCCGGGCACGTGGTCGCCTTCGCACGCCGGCACGGCGAGCAAGAGCTGGTGCTGATCGCGGGCCGGCTGTTCACCGGCCTCGTCGCCGCCGAGGGCGAGCTGCCGCTGGGCGATGCGTGGCAGGACACGAGCGTGCACATGCAGGATACGCCCGACGGAGCCGCCTTCGAGAACCTGCTGACCGGCGAGACGCTCGAGGTGCAGGGCGGCGTCATCCGCCTCTCAGCCGCGCTGGGCAGCTTTCCCGGTGCGGCGCTGTGGAAGCTTCCGGGAAGGGCCTGAATGGAGGTCGCATCGCTGCACCATCAGCGTCCCTTGTCCTTGAAGACCGACGAAGAGATTCCGCATCCACTGGTGTGCCGGATCCGACTCGAAGCGGCGGCTCCAGTGGATCGACACGGTGAAGGTGCTGCGGGGAAGCTCCGCCCGGAAGCAGCGCATAGCGCTTGGCGTCGGCTGCCTTACGATTCGCATCCATCCCGCAATCCGACCATGCACCTCCACGTCGACGAAGAGATCACCTTCCGCCGGCTCGAAATCCTCCTGGTCTTCATGGAGACCGGCAATCTGGCCCGCGCGGCTGAAAAGCTCGAGATCAGCGCCGTGAGCGTGCATCGCGCCCTGCATGCACTGGAATCGGGGCTGCGCTGCGCCTTGTTCCGGCACGAGGGCCGCAATCTGCACCCGACCGAGGCGGCGCAGGCGCTGGCGGAGGTGGCACGCGATGTCCTGCGCACGATGTCGGCGGGCATCCGCGCCACGCGAGAAGTCGCCGGCTACTCGGCCGATCGAATCCGAATCGGCTCGCTCTACTCTCTGACGAGTCGCACAGTGCCGCGGCTGATCATGGGAATGAAGCTGCGCAAGCCGGACCTGCACACCGAGCTCGTGCTCGGGTCCAATGCGCACCTGCTGCAGAAGCTGCGCGACGGCGCCATCGATGCCGCTGTCATGGCGATCCCCGAGAATGCTTCCGATGTCGAATCCGAACCGCTGTTCGAGGACGACATCCAGTTCGCCGCACCGGTGGGCTCCCCTTATTCGGCCCAGAAGGAGATCGACCTGGGCGCCTGTGCCGGCGAACGCTTCGTCAGCCTGAGCGAGGGTTTCGTCACCTACAGCGGATTTGTCGAAACGTTCCGCATCGCCGGCTTCACACCCAACGTGGTGATGAAGACGGATGACATCTTCTCGCTGATGAACCTGGTCGGCGGCGGCGTCGGCTGCACGCTGCTGCCGGGCCGGGTGCGCGGCGTCATGCCGCAAAACGTGCAATTGATCCCGCTGCAGCCCAGGTACCTGATGCGCCAGACGATTGCGCTCAATTTCCTGCGCACGCGCGAGCGCGATCCCAACCTGCTCGCGTTGCTGGCGGTGTGCCGCCTTGCAAGAGCCGAACTCGGCTGAGCACGCGACAAGGGCGTGACTCGGGTTAACCCTCGATCGTTTCAGTTGGCGTAAAGGTCGACGCCGCCGCTTCATTGATCGTCCCGGAGGGGGTGCGTACCGTTCGCACCCAGATGCACAGCCGATGCGTCGAACCCCAAAACCCCCGGAGACGCATTGATGACTTCTCATTGGATCTCGATCTACGCACTGATCGGCATGTTCGTGCTGGCCACGGTGCTGCCGATCAACATGGGCGTGATCGCCTTCGTCGGGGCCTTCCTGGTCGGCACGCTGGTGGCCGGCATGAACGCCAAGGCGATCATGGGCGGCTTTCCCGCCGACCTGTTCCTCACCCTGGTCGGCATCACCTACCTGTTTGCGCTGGCGCAGAACAACGGCACCATCGATTGGCTCGTCAAGCTGGCGGTGCGCGCGGTGCGCGGGCGCATCGCCGCCATTCCGTGGATCATGTTCTTCATCGCCGCGCTGCTCACGGCGGTGGGAGCGGTCAGCCCGGCGGCGGTGGCCATCATCGCGCCGATCGCGCTGGGCTTTGCTGCCAAGTACGGCATCAATCCGCTCCTCATGGGGCTGATGGTCGTGCACGGCGCGCAGGGCGGCGGCTTTTCGCCGATCAGCATCTACGGCGGCATCACCAACAAGATCGTCGCCAAGGCCGGCCTGCCGCTCAACGAGATCGCGACGATGCTGGCGAGCCTCGGCATCAACCTGTCCGTGTCGCTGCTGCTGTTCTTCCTCATGGGCGGCATGAAACTGGTGCGCCAGAAGGCCGACGTGACCGGCGCAGTGCCGGCAACGCGCCGCACGGCGCATGCACAGGGCGGAGCGCAAGTGTTCGGCGGCGCGGAGGCCGAATCGTTCGCGGAAGAGCGGCGCGTCGCGACTGCGGCTGGCGAGTCGCTCATGGACGCGGCGCCGGCGGTCCCGGCCGACCAGGGTTCGCGCCTCTACCAGATCGTCACCGTGCTGGGTCTGCTGGCGCTGGCCGTGCTGACGCTGTTCTTCAAGCAGGACATCGGCTTCGTCTCGATCACCATCGGCCTCTTGCTGACGCTGATGGCGCCCAATCTGCAGAAGCGGGCCCTGGGCCAGGTGTCGTGGCCGGAGATCATGCTGATCGTGGGTGTCAGCACCTACGTGGGCGTGATGGACAAGATGGGCACCATCGATTTCGTCGGCCACAGCGTGGCGGGTCTCACCTCGCCCATGGTGGCCGCGTTGCTGTTGTGCTTCGTCGGCGCCGTGGTCTCGGCCTTCGCCTCGTCGACCGCGGTGCTGGGCTCGCTGATCCCGCTGGCAGTGCCGTTTCTGCAGGGCGATGCCGGCGTCGGCGCGGTCGGCTTCATCGCGGCGATGGCCGTGTCCTCCACCATCGTCGACGTCAGCCCGTTCTCCACCAATGGCGCGCTGGTGCTCGCCAACGCCAAGGGCGTGGACCGCGACGTGTTCTTCCGGCAGCTGATGGTGTACGGCGCCATCGTAACCCTGGTGGCCCCGGTGGTGGTGTGGCTGCTCTTCGTGGTGCTGTGAGGCGGCGCCTCTTCCCTCTCATCCGGCCGACATCCATTCAACCCCATCGGACTCCCATGAACTCCAGATCCTGGACCTCCAAGGCCGACGACCGCGCCGCCCGGCTGGCGCGCGCGGCCGCTGCACTCGGGGCGCGGCTCGCCGGCAAGCGTGTCGAAACGCAAGCGATCGCCACCCTGCTCGAAACGGTGCTCTCGCCCGGCGACCGGGTCTGCCTCGAGGGCAACAACCAGAAGCAGGCCGACTTCCTGGCGCAGGCGCTGGTGCAGGTCGGTCCACAGCGCGTCCATGGCCTGCATATGGTGCAGTCGGTGCTGGCACTGCCCGAGCATCTGGACATCTTCGAGAACGGCGTGGCCGCCCGGCTGGACTTCAGCTTCTCGGGGCCGCAGGGCGCACGCCTGGCCAAGCTGGTGTCGGCCGGGCGCATCGAGATCGGGGCGATCCATACGTACCTCGAGCTGTTCGCGCGCTACTTCGTCGACCTGACGCCCAAGGTGGCGCTGGTCGCGGCGCAGGCGGCCGATGCCGAAGGCAATCTCTACACCGGCCCCAACACCGAGGACACGCCGGCCATCGTCGAGGCCACGGCATTCTCCGGCGGTATCGTGATCGCCCAGGTCAACGAATGGGTCGACGGCAAGACCACGACGCTGCCGCGCATCGACATCCCGGCCGACTGGGTGAACTTCGTCGTGAAGGCGCCGCGCCCCAACTTCATCGAGCCGCTGTTCACGCGCGACCCCGCGCAGATCAGCGAGGTCCAGGTGCTGATGGCCATGATGGCGATCAAGGGCATCTATGCCGAATACGGCGTGCAACGCCTGAACCACGGCATCGGCTTCGACACCGCGGCGATCGAGCTGCTGTTGCCGACCTATGCCGAGTCGCTCGGCCTCAAGGGCAAGATCGGCAAGCACTGGGCGTTGAACCCGCACCCGGCATTGATCCCGGCGATCGAGGCGGGGTGGGTCGAGTCCGTGCACTCCTTCGGTTCGGAGCTCGGCATGGAGGACTACATCCGCGCGCGCTCCGACGTGTTCTTCACCGGCCCCGACGGCAGCCTGCGCAGCAACCGCGCCTTCTGCCAGGCAGCCGGCCACTACGCCTGCGACATGTTCATCGGCTCGACCCTGCAGATCGACCTCGACGGCAACAGCTCCACCGCCACGCTGGGCCGCATCGCCGGCTTCGGCGGTGCGCCCAACATGGGCGCCGATGCACGCGGCCGGCGCCATGCCAGCCCGGCCTGGCTCAAGGCCGGGCGCGAGGCGCGTGCCGGGCGCAGCGGCGCGGCCGGCACGCCGCGCGGGCAGAAGCTGGTCGTGCAGATGGTCGAGACCTTTCGCGAGCACATGCAGCCGGCCTTCGTCGACCGGCTCGATGCCTGGACGCTGCAGGAGCAGGCCGGCATGGACCTGCCGCCGATCATGATCTACGGCGACGACGTGTCGCACATCCTGACGGAGGAAGGCATCGCCAACCTGCTGCTGTGCCGCAGCGACGCGGAGCGCGAGCAGGCCATCCGCGGCGTGGCCGGCTACACCGCGGTGGGCCTGGCGCGCGACCGGCGCGCGGTGGAGAACCTGCGCGACCGCGGCGTCATCCGCCGGCCGCAGGACCTGGGGATCGATCCGCGCCAGGCCACGCGCAACCTGCTGGCCGCCCGCAGCATGCGCGACCTGGTGCGCGCCTCGGGCGGGTTGTACCAGCCCCCCAAGCGCTTCAGAAACTGGTAGCAGGAGTCCCGACCATGAGCGACGTTCCCGCAGGGCTCGAAACCCTGGACTTTTCTTTCTCCGGCGGCCGGCCGGCCGGCGCCTTTGCGCCGGTGCTGGTCGGCGTCGTCGGCTCCGGCAACCTCGAGGTCATGCTCGAGCCAGCCGACGGGAATGACTGCGCAGTGCGCGTCGAGACGTCGGCGCGCGGCTTCGGCCCGATCTGGCAGGCCGTGATGAACGACTTCCACGCGCGCCATCCGCTGGCCGGCGTGCGCGTCTCGATCAACGACATGGGCGCCACGCCCGCGGTGGTGAGCCTGCGGCTTGACCAGGCAGTGGCCGAGATCACTGGAGGGCAGCCATGATCAGCTTTGCCGAATGCTCGGCGCGCGAGCGGCTGGCGCTGCTGCTCGACCCCGGCAGTTTCCACGAATGGCTGCCGCCTGCCGAGCGGGTCACCAGCCCGCACCTGGCGCAGCTCGGCGTGCCCTCGGCTTTCGACGACGGCGTGGCGGTCGGCCGTGCGATGCTCGACGGCCGCGAGGTCTTCGTGGCGGCGCAGGAAGGCGCATTCATGGGCGGCGGCGTCGGCGAGGTTCACGGCGCCAAGCTGGTCGGCCTGCTGCAGCGCGCGCTGCGCGACCGGCCGACCGCCGTGCTGTTGCTGGCCGAATCGGGCGGCGTGCGCTTGCATGAGGCCAACGCGGGGCTCATTGCAGTGTCGGAAGTGATGCGCGCACTGCTCGACGTGCGCGCTGCCGGCATCCCTGTGATCGTGCTGATCGGCGGCGCCAACGGTTGCTTCGGCGGCATGGGCATCGTGGCGCGCTGTGCCGACTTCATCGTGATGAGCGATGTCGGGCGGCTGGCGATGTCGGGGCCCGAGGTGATCGAAGCATCCCACGGCGTGGAGGAATTCGATTCGCGCGACCGTGCGCTGGTCTGGCGCACCACCGGCGGCAAGCACCGCTGGCTGACCGGCGACTGCGACGCGCTGGTCGAAGACGACGTCGCGGAATTCCGCGCGGCTGCGGTCGCCGCGATCGATGCATCGAAGCCATTGAACGTCGCGGCGCTGGAAGAGGAGCACGCGTTGCTCACGGCGCGCCTGCACGCACTGCCATCTGACACCGCCGGCGGCGACGAAGCGACGCTGCTCTGGCGCGCGCTCGGCATCGCCGACGCGCAGCAGGTTCCTGATCTTCCCGTCGAAGCCGTGCGGGCCCTGCGCGCCAGTTAACCGAGGAGCATCACATGCAATGGAATTCCCTTGTCACCCAGCTCTTCGGCTCCTATCACGGCATGCGCGCCGTCGGCGACTTCCTGCTGGGCGAAGTGATTTTCGAAGGCGAGCCGCTCACGGTGATCGGCACCACGAACCATGCCCCGATCGGGGTGCGGCTCGCGCTGGCGCAGGCCCGCGTGGTGCTGGACACCATCACCCAGCACCCTGGCCGGCCGATCCTGCTGCTCATCGACACCCAGGGCCAGCAGCTTCGCCGACGCGATGAATTGCTCGGCATCAACCGTGCGATGGCGCACCTCGGCGCGAGCATCGACCTGGCGCGGCGGCGCGGCCACCGCGTGATCGGCCTGGTGTACGACCAGGCCCTGTCCGGCGGCTTCATCACCTCGGGGCTGATTGCCGACGCCTGCTACGCGCTGCCGGATGCCGAGATCCGGGTCATGCGCATTCCCGCCATGGCGCGCGTGACCAAGCTGCCGGAGGACAAGCTCACGGCACTGTCGAAATCCAACCCGGTGTTCGCTCCAGGGGTGCAGAACTACGTGGCCATGGGTGGCGTGCGCGCGCTGTGGCGTGGCGACTTGAAGACCTGCCTGCGCGATGCGCTGGCCAACACGCCGACCGAAGACCGGCGCGCGCAGGACGGCGCCGAACGCGGTGGACGCCGGCTTGCCGCCGGGGTCGTGCAGCGCGTACTGGACGCTGCGTGATCGCCATGATTTCCCTGCGTCGCCACCAACTCGCCCGGCTTTCCGAAGCCGGCTGGGCCGCCGTCCTGGACCACCCATGGGACAGCGCAGCGCGCGATTGCCTGACGCATTGGGCGATGCATCGGCTGCCGCTGGTGGTGACGCGTCAACCGCACGATGCGACCTCCAGGGGATGGATTGCGCTCGGCTTGCCGGCACCTGCGCGCTGGGGCCGGCGCCGGCTGGCCCTGCAGGTGCCTCACGCTGTGGTGCTGGGACTCGACGAGTTCCCGCGCCTTGCCGAGGTACAGGGCTTGCTGCCGCCGTCGGCACGATCCCCGGTGCGCGATCTCCTCGGCGGCCTCGACGCGTGCCATGCGACCGCGCGCGTGTTCGGCAGCTACGGCTGGCAGGCGATCAGTGCTCTCGATCACGTACGGCCGGGCTCCGACCTCGATCTGTCGGTCTGCGTCGATGGGGTGGTCCATGCGGATGCTGCGACTCGTTCGCTCCAGTCCTTTGGCACTGCACGGCTGCGGCTGGACGGCGAGCTTCTGTTCGGCGACGGCGCTGCGGTTGCGTGGCGCGAATGGATCGAGTGGCGCGCCGGACGCGCGCGGGCGCTGATGGTCAAGCGGCTGAATGGCGTGACCCTGCAGCGCGATGCCGCGTGGTGCGACCGCCCCGAGTTGGCGGAGCTGGCCGGATGAGGAACACCGCGCTGTCGCTGCAGCCGGAGCCGCCGCTCACGACGGCGATGCTCGGACGCGCCGCCACGCTCGCGCTGTATGACGAACTGTCTTTGGCCCCCAAGCCGGGCCTGGTGACATTGATCGACCGCGGCAGCCATGACGACATGGACGCGCACACCTTCATGCGCAGCCTGTTCTCGCTGCGACGGTACTTCGCGCAGATTGCCGAAGCCGGCGCTTGCGGCGCTGATTTCGCCGTGCTCGAGCGGTGCGGCATCGCGGCGGAGGCACGCATGCTCGCCGCCACCGGCGGCGTCAACACGCACCGCGGCGCGATCTTCATGCTCGGCCTGTTGTGCGCCGCGGCCGGCGGCGTCCTGCGTGAGCACGGCAGCGCAGTGCATCCAGACCCCCTGCGTGTTGCCTTGCGCCGGCACTGGGGCGATGCGCTGGCCAGCCGCAGCCGGCGTCCGCCCGTCTTGCAGGGCGGCATCGCCGCGCGGCGCCACGGCCTGCGCAGCGCATCCGCAGAGGCGGCGCTGGCCTTCCCGGTGTTGTTCGAAACGGCGCTCCCCGCGCTGACGGGAGCATTGGCCCGCGGCCTGACGCCCTCACAGGCCCGGCTCGACACCTTGTTCCACATCATGGCCGTGTTGGATGACAGCAATCTCGCGCATCGCGGCGGGCTCGCCGGCTTGCGCTGGGCCCAGCGCGCTGCGCGGGGATTCCTGGATCGCGGAGGCATCGCACGGCCCGACGGGCTCCAGGAGGCACAAGCCATTGCCGACGATTTCGTCCGGCGGCGCCTGTCGCCCGGGGGTGCCGCCGACACGCTCGCCGCCGCCTGCTGGATCAGGCGCGTGTGTCCAGGCTCATGAGCTTCGCACTGCTTTTTTCCGGCCAAGGCACTCAGCATCCGGCGATGCTGCCCTGGTTGGCGGACGACGAGCTCGTGCGCGACATGTGCGCGCAGCTAGGCATCGACGACTGGCGCCATGCGCTCGCAGACCCGGGTTGGGCCGAGCGCAACGACAATGCGCAGACGCTTCTGACCGGGCTCGCCTTGGCGGCCTGGGGCCAGCTGGCGCCCCTGGTCGCATCGCCGGCCGCAGTCGCCGGCTACAGCGTCGGCGAGTTGGCGGCCTTCAGCGCGGCCGGCGTGATCGAGCCCGCCACGGCCGCGGCCCTGGCGCCGCTGCGGGCCGAGGCCATGGATCGATGCGCCGCTCGCGCGCCCGGCGGTCTGCTCGCCGTCAGCGGACTTTCCGAGTCGCGGCTCGAGCAAATACGCGACGAAGCCGGCCTTGCACTCGCCATCCGCAACGGAAACGACAGCGTGATCCTCGGCGGCCCGAGAGCCGCGTTGGACCATGCGGAACGCGTGGCCCTGGCCGCCGGCGCGCAGTGCACGCGCCTGCGCATCAATGTGGCATCGCACACGCCCTGGATGCGCGAGGCGGCAGAGAGCTTCGCGCAGACGCTTGCGGAGGTGCCGTTCCACGCGCCTCGAGTCGTGCTGTTCAGCAATGCAAGGGACCGCATCCGGGATGCAGCGTCGGCCCGGACTGCGCTGGCCGCTCAGATCGCCACGACGGTTCGCTGGGACGAATGCATGGAAAACGTCATGGCGCGGCAAGTACGTTGCGTACTGGAGCTGGGTCCGGGCCAGGCCCTGGCGCGCATGTGGAATCAGCGCTGGCCCACCGTTCCAGCGCGCGCTTGCGACGACTTTCGCAGTGCTGCAGCGGTCGCAGCCTGGCTGAACAGCCACGTGGACCGATGAATTGAATGAACTCAGGAGATCTACCGTGAGCGAGAACGAAGCAATGCCCCATCCGGTTCCAGTCCCGGAAATGAAGAACGCCCGTGTGTCCGGCATGGCCGCCTACGACCAACTGGTGGCCGAGGCCGAAGCCGATCACAGCGCCTACTGGTCGCGCCTCGCGCGCGAATTCGTGAGCTGGAAAACGCCATTCACCCAGGGACTCGACGACAGCCAGGCGCCGTTCTTCAAATGGTTCGAGGACGGCACGCTCAACGTGTCCTACAACTGCCTCGACCGCCAGGTCGAGCGCGGCCTGGGCGACAAGACCGCGATCGTCTTCGAAGCCGACGACGGCCAGGTGACGCGGGTCAGCTACCGCGAGCTGCTGGCGCGCACCTGCCGCCTGGCCAATGCGCTGAAGGCGCGCGGCGTCAGAAGGGGCGACCGCGTCGTCATCTACATCTCGATGAGCATCGAGGGCGTGGTCGCGATGCAAGCTTGCGCGCGCATCGGCGCCACGCATTCGGTGGTGTTCGGCGGCTTCTCGGCGCACAGCCTGCGCGACCGCATCCAGGATGCCGGCGCAGTCATGGTCATCACGGCCGACGAACAGATGCGCGGGGGCAAGCAGCTGCCCCTCAAGGCCATCGTCGACGAAGCCATCGCTCTGGGCGGCTGCGAGACCGTCAAGAACGTCATCGTCTACCGGCGCACCGGCGGACCGATCGGCTGGGTCCCGTCGCGCGACCGCTGGCTGCACGAAGAGACGCAAGAACAGGCAGAGACCTGCGAACCCGAATGGGTGGGCGCCGAGCATCCCCTGTTCGTGCTCTACACCTCGGGCTCGACCGGCAAGCCCAAGGGCGTCCAGCATTCCAGCGGCGGCTACCTGCTGCATGCGGCGCTCACCACCGCCTGGACCTTCGACTTGAAGGACGACGATGTGTTCTGGTGCACCGCCGACATCGGCTGGGTCACCGGCCACACCTACATCACCTACGGCCCTCTCGCACTGGGGGCGACCGAGGTCGTGTTCGAGAGCGTGCCCACGTACCCCGACGCGGGCCGCTTCTGGAAGATGATCCAGGACCACCAGGTCAGCGTGTTCTACACCGCACCGACGGCGATCCGCTCGCTGATCAAGGCGGCCGAGGCCGACGATGCGGTGCACCCGAAGCGCTACGATCTTTCGAGCCTGCGCATCCTGGGCTCGGTCGGTGAGCCGATCAATCCCGCAGCCTGGGAGTGGTTCTACCGGCACATCGGCGGCGGCCGCTGCCCGATCGTCGACACCTTCTGGCAGACCGAGACCGGCGGCCACATGATCACGCCGCTGCCGGGCGCCACGCCGCTGGTGCCAGGCTCCTGCACCCTGCCCTTCCCGGGCATCGCGGCGGCCATCGTCGACGAGACCGGCGCCGACGTGCCCAACGGCCAGGGCGGCATCCTGGCGGTCAAGAAGCCGTGGCCGAGCATGATCCGCACAATCTGGGGCGACCCTGAGCGCTTCAAGGCGAGCTACTACCCGCCTGAGCTCAAGGGCTACTACCTCGCGGGAGACGGTGCAATCCGCGATGCGAAGACCGGCTACTTCACGATCACCGGCCGTATCGACGATGTGCTCAACGTCTCGGGCCATCGCATGGGCACCATGGAGATCGAGTCGGCGCTGGTGTCGTGCACCGAGCTGGTGGCCGAAGCCGCGGTGGTCGCCCGCCCCGACGAAACCACCGGCGAGGCGATCTGCGCCTTCGTGGTACTGAAGGGCCCGCGCCCGAGCGGCGAAGACGCAAAGCGGATCGCCAATGCGCTGCGCAACTGGGTCGCCAAGGAGATCGGCCCGATCGCGAAGCCCAAGGACATCCGCTTCGGCGACAACCTGCCGAAGACACGCAGCGGCAAGATCATGCGCAGGCTGCTGCGCTCCGTGGCGCGGGGCGAAATCATCACGCAGGACACGTCCACGCTGGAGAACCCGGCCATCCTGGAACAGCTGGCGCAGAAGAATTGAGTGCCTGAAGGCGCCGGGGCTTCATCTGAATGCCGGCGCGAGGCCATCGATCGCGCGCTCAGGGCGTGCCGGTCGACCGCGCTGTTGCGCGCTTGGCAAGGCCGTTCGGTACCGGGATGCACATCAACGCGCCCATCGCCGTCACGCCCAGCAGGGCGGAAATCCACAGGGATTGCGCGCCCCAGCGGTCGAGGCCCAAACCGAACAGAAAAGGCGCCCCCGCCTGCACCAGCCGCGCAGGCACCATGAGCAAGCCCTGCCGCCGGCCGTAGCCCTGCGAGCCGAACAACAGCAGCGGCAAGGTGCCGATCGCGATCGTGAGGATGCCGTTGCCCGCGCCGTGCAGCACCGTGAACAGCGCCGCGGCCGGCGCACCCGCGAGCCCGATCGCCATCGCGCCGAGCGGATGCGCCATCGCGGCCAGGCGCGCCGACAGCAGCGGATGAAAGCGCTGCAGCACCGTGAACTCCAGCACCCGCCCCGCCACCTGCGCCGGCCCGACCAGCGCCGCGAAGGACACGGCCAGCGCGAAGCCCACGCCGGTCGCCTGCAGCACGCGCGGCAGGTGCGCGGCCATGGCAGTGCTGATGAACCAGGTGACGGCGAACACGTAGGCCATCAGCAGGGCCGCGCGCCGCGCCTCGGCGCCCGCAAGCAGCGGCGCGGTCTCGGGCTTCGCCGACGCAGCCGCATCCGCCGCGCCTGCGTGCGGAAGCCGCGGCAGGCAGGCATTGAGCGGCAAGCCGATCAGCAGGTGCAGCCCGGCCCAGGCCATGCAGGCGCCGCGCCAGCCGAAGTGCGATTCGAGCGCCGCCGACACCGGCCAGCCGACCGTGCTCGCGAAGCCCGCGAACAAGGTGATGCCAGTGATGGCGCTGCGCGCCTGCTGGCCGTGCAGGCGCACCACGGTGGCGAAGGCGGCCTCGTAGAGCCCGCTGCCCATCGCGATGCCCATGAGCGCCCAGGCCAGGAACAGCGCGGCCGTGCTGTCGGCCCAGCCCAGCGCGGCCAGGCCGCCAGCGAACACGAAGTTGCTCGCGATCAGCACCGGCCTCCCGCCGAAGCGGTCGATCGCCCGCCCCGCGGAGGGTCCGAGCGCGGCCGAGACGATCAGCGCCACCGAGAAGGCGGCGAAGACCGTCGACGGTGCGATGCCCAGATCGCGCGCCATCGGCACCGCGAGCATGGCGGGCAGGTAATAGGAGGAGGCCCAGGCCAGCGTCTGCGCCGTGCCCAGGGCTGCCACTGTCGCGAATCGGCTCATTCAGTGATTCTGGTCCTGCGGCTGGCCGGAGGATTCGATCACGTTGGGATGGCCGGCAGGATGCAGGCGCGGCTCGAAGGCATTGTGGACCGCCAGGCCGATGAGCGCCCCGATCAGCTCCGCGAGCACGAAGCCCGGCGCGCTGGACGGCGCGATGCCGGCAAAGCTGTCGCTGAACATGCGGCCGAACACCGCCGCCGGATTGGCGAACGAGGTCGACGCGGTGAACCAGTAGGCCGCGCCAATGTAAGCCGCGACCATGGCCGGCGCGCGGCCTGCCGGGGCGCGCAGGATGACCAGCAGCAGGCCGGCGGTGGCCACGGCTTCGGCGATCCATTGCCCCGTCCCGCTTCGCAGCTTGGCCGAGAACTGCAGGATGCCCATGTCGAACATCGCGTGGGCCAGCCAGGCGCCGAGCATGGCGCCGACGAGCTGCGCTGCCACGTAGGGCACCAGGCTCGAGGCCGGCAGCTCGCGGCGCATGGCCATCACCGCACTGACGGCCGGATTGAAGTGCGCGCCGCTGATCGGGCCGAAGACCTCGATCAGGATGTACAGGCCGCCGACGGTGGCCAGCGTGTTGGCCAGCAAGGCCACGGCGATGTTTCCGCCGGACAGGCGCTCGGCCATGATGCCGGAGCCGATCACGACGGCGAGCAGGAGCGCCGTCCCCAGCATCTCGGCCAGCAGCTTGCGAGGAAGATCCGCAGCCATGCCGTCAGCTCTGCGAGATCGCGGTGAGCGCCTGCTGCAGGTCTGCGTTGCTCATGGAATCCAATGGCAGGGCCAGCAGCTGCGTCATGCGATAGGCGATGGCCTGCCGCGTGAGCTCGAAGGCCACGCGCTTGCCCTCTTCGCCGCCGGGCGCGTTCGAGGGATCGGCGTAGCCCCAATGCACCTTGACCGGGCTGCCGGGCCAGTAGGGGCAGGTCTCCTGCGCCGCGCTGTCGCACACGGTGATGACGATGCGCATCACCGGCTTGTCGGCGCCGACGAACTCGTCCCAGCTCTTGCTGCGATAGGACGACACATCCACGCCGGCCCGGGTCAGCGCTTCCAGCGCGAAGGGATTGAGCCGGCCGCTCGGGGCGCTGCCGGCGCTGAAGGCGCGCACGTCCTTGCCGGCTTTTGCGGCCAGGTGGTTCAGCATGCCTTCGGCGAGTACGCTGCGCGCCGAGTTGTGGGTGCAGAGGATCAGCACGTTGATGGTCATTGGGCGGCGGTCTTTCCGGTCTTGCCGATGTCGTGCAGTTCGTTCCGGAGCGACATCGCATCGAGGCGCGCCAGGGGCAGCGCGAGCATCAGCTCGATGCGCCGCTTGAGCGTGAGCGCTGCATCGTGGAAATGCCGCAGCTTCTCCTCCTCCGAACCCTCGGCCGCGGCCGGATCGGGCACACCCCAGTGAGCGCTCATCGGCTGGCCCGGCCATACCGGACACACCTCGCCGGCAGCGTTGTCGCAGACGGTGAGCACGAAGTCGAGCCGCGGCGAATCGGGCTGGGCGAACTCGTCCCAGCTCTTGCTGCGATAGCCCCCGGTCGGCAGGTGCAGCCATTCAAGTGCCTTGAGCGCCAGCGGATTCACCTTGCCGGTGGGATGGCTGCCGGCAGAGAAAGCCTTGAAGCGGCCATGGCCCGCGTCGTTCATCAGGGCTTCGGCCAAGATCGAACGCGCCGAATTGCCGGTGCAGATGAAGAGCACGTTGTAGATTTTTTCAGTCATGGCAGGACTCAGCAGCAGGAGGAAGACGACGAAGCGCAGCAAGCGGCGGCGGGAGTCTCCGTCGCCTCGGTTTCGCGAAACACGGGAATGTTGCCGAGCGTATGGAACTGCTCCCAGGCCACGCCTTGCGGATCGGTGACCCAGTGCTTCTCGCTGCGCGCGTAGCAGCAGGTGGTCGCCCCTTCATCGAGAAGCTGGGTGTCCGCGGCTTGCGCGCGGGCCTTCAGTTCGGCCAGCTCCTCCGGGCTCTCCGCCTGAAGGCCGAGATGATCGACGCCCAAGGCGCCGCCGCGGGCCGAGACCGCGAAGTTCACCGGCGGATCCGCGAGCATCCATTTGGCATAGTCGCTTTCGACGCGCGCCGGCTCGGAAGCGAAGAGCCGGGAATAGAAGGCGATGCTCGCCTGGAGGTCCTGCACGTTGAGGTGCACGTGGAATCGTTTCATGGGTTTCTCCTTCAACACGAACAGTCCTGTTGCGCCGCGGCGAGGCATTGCTCGCCCTGGCAGCAGTTCTCTGTGAGGTAGCCGAGCAGCGCATTCATCTGCTGGAAGGAAGCGCGATAGATCAGGTTGCGGCCGTTGCGCTCCTGCGAGACCAGCCCCGAATGCATCAGCTCCTTGAGATGGAAGGACAGGCTGGTCGCCGCCACCTCCAGGCTCTCGACCAGCGCGCCGGGCGTCATGCCGCCCGGGCCCGCCACGACCAGCGCGCGGAAAACCTGCAGGCGCAGCGGCTGTGCCAGCGCGGCCAGGGACTTGACGACATCATTTTCTTCCATAGTTCAATAATATTTGCATAATTGCAGGCATGCAATCCCCCAACCCTGAAATCACCATCTTTCACAACCCGGCCTGCGGCACCTCGCGCAACACGCTGGCCCTGATCCGCAACAGCGGCGACGAGCCGCGCGTCGTCGAATACCTGAAGACGCCGCCGAGCCGCGACACCCTGGCCGGCCTGATCAAGGCCATGCGAATCACGCCGCGCGAGCTGCTGCGCCAGAAGGGAACGCCCTACGCCGAGCTCGGCCTCGACGACGCGAAGTGGACCGACGAGCAGCTGATCGACCTGATGCTGCAGCACCCGATCCTGATCAACCGCCCGATCGTCGTGACGCCGCTGGGCACCCGGCTGTGCCGGCCCTCCGAAGCCGTGCTGGACATTCTTCCGTCGCCGCAACGCGGTGCCTTCACGAAGGAAGACGGGGAAGCGGTCATCGATGCGGAGGGACGGCGTGTCCGACGCGATGCTTGAGTTGCCGCACATCGATCCCGCACTTTTCGATCGGCCGACGCTGGATCGCCTGCTCAGCCGCACGCCGTCGGTGCACGCACCGCGTTTCCTGCTGCTGTACGGATCGCTGCGCGAGCGCTCGTACAGCCGGCTTCTGACGCAGGAAGCCGCGCGCTTGCTGGAGAGCATGGGTGGCGAAGCGCGCATCTTCGACCCGGCGGGCCTGCCCTTGCCGGACAGCGCGCCCGACGACCACCCGAAGGTGCGCGAACTGCGCGAGCTCGCGCAATGGGCCGAAGGCATGGTCTGGTGCTCGCCCGAGCGGCACGGGTCGATGACCGGAATCATGAAGGCGCAGATCGACTGGATTCCGCTGGCCCTCGGCGCGGTGCGGCCGACCCAGGGGAAGACCTTGGCCGTGATGCAGGTGTCGGGCGGCTCCCAGTCCTTCAACGCGGTCAACCAGCTGCGCGTGCTGGGCCGGTGGATGCGGATGCTCACCATCCCGAACCAGTCTTCGGTGGCCAAGGCATTCCTCGAGTTCGACGATGCCGGCCGCATGAAGCCTTCGCCGTACTACGAGCGCGTGGTCGACGTGATGGAAGAGCTCTTCAAGTTCACGCTGCTCACGCGCGATGCCGCGCCCTACCTGGTGGACCGCTACAGCGAACGAAGAGAGAGCGCAGAGCAGCTGTCGAAGCGGGTGAATCAACGATCGATCTGATGAAGATCCCGTTGCAGCGCCCTTAAGGAACGGCGGCTCGGCGCCGGTGCGCCAGGTACCAGGCAGCCGGAATCACCAGCATGCTCAGCAAGGGAGCCGTCACCATGCCTCCCACCATGGGGGCGGCGATTCGGGTCATGACTTCCGAGCCGGTTCCGCTCCCCCACATGATGGGCAGCAAGCCCGCCATGACGACGGCCACTGTCATCGCCTTGGGGCGAACGCGCAGCACCGCGCCCTCGCGGATGGCGGCAAGCAAGGTCTGGTCGTTCATCGGCGCTCCAGCCTCGATGCGTCGCGCAAGTGAATTCTTGAGATAGATGAGCATGACGACGCCGAACTCGGCGGCCACGCCGGCCAGCGCGATGAACCCGACCGCCGTGGCCACCGAGACGGAGTGACCCAGTGCCCAGACCAGCCAGAACCCGCCGATGAGCGAGAACGGCACCGCCGCCATGACCAGCGCAGCATCGCCGAAGGACCTGAACAGCAGGTACAGCAACACGAAGATGAGCGCCAGGGTGGCGGGCACGACGAGCTTGAGCCGCTGCGTGGCGCGCTCCAGATACTCGAACTGCCCGGACCAGGACAGGGCGTAGCCGGCGGGCATGGTCACCGAACCGGCCACTGCAGCCTGCATGTCGTTCACGACCGATCGGAGGTCTCGGCCCCGGACGTCCACATAGACCCAACCGGACAGGCGCGCGTTCTCGCTGCGCAGCATCGGCGGGCCTTCCTCGATGCCGATCTTCGCCACGTCCTGCAGGAGCAGCTGCGCGCCCTTGTCCGTCACGAAGGGCAGTTCGCGCAGGCGCTGCAGCGAGTCGCGAATCTCCCGCGGGTAGCGGACATTGATGGGATAGCGTTCCCGGCCCTGGATCACTTCGCCGACGTTGTCGCCGCCGACAGCGGTCGTGACGATGGACTGAACGTCCGCCACGGAAAGGCCATAGCGAGCCGCGGCGAGCCGGTCGACGTCGACATCGATGTACCGGCCGCCGGCCAGTCGCTCGGCCAATGCCGAGGACACGCCCGGGACGCGCCCGACTGCGGCTTCGATCTGCGTCGCCAGGCGATCGATGGTGGCCAGGTCCGCACCGGCCACCTTGATGCCGACAGGGCTCTTGATGCCGGTTGCCAGCATGTCGATGCGGTTGCGGATGGGCGGCACCCAGACATTGGTCAGTCCGGGCACTTTCACGACGCGGTCCAGTTCATCGACCAGCTTGTCGGGCGTCATGCCGGCGCGCCACTGCTCGCGCGGCTTGAACTGGATGGTGGTCTCGAACATCTCGAGCGGAGCCGGGTCGGTCGCGGTGTCGGCGCGACCGGCCTTCCCGAAGACGCGTTCGACTTCGGGCACCGTCTTGATGAGGCGGTCCGTCTGCTGCAGGAGTTCCGACGCTTTGGAAACTGAAAGTCCCGGGAAGGCCGACGGCATGTAGAGCAGGTCGCCCTCGTCCAGCGGCGGCATGAACTCGCCGCCGAGGCGCGTGGCGGGGATGACCGTGACGGCCAAGAGCACCGCAGCGGCCACCAGCGTTGCTTTGGGAAAACGCAGGACTGCTTCGAGCGCGGGTCGATACGCCGCCATCAGGAAGCGGTTCACGGGGTTCGCCGACTCGTGAGGGATGCGCCCGCGAATGAGGTAGCCCATCAGCACGGGCACCAGCGTCACCGACAAGCCGGCCGCCGCCGCCATCGCATAGGTTTTCGTGAACGCCAGCGGTGAGAACAGGCGGCCCTCCTGCGCTTCGAGCGAGAACACCGGCACGAAGGAAAGCGCGATGATGAGCAAGGAAAAGAAGAGCGCCGGGCCGACCTCGATGGACGCCGAGCCGACCAGTTGCCATCGCTCGGGCGTTGCCGGACGCCTGCCATGCTTCGACTCGAATGCCTCCAGGTGCTTGTGGACGTTCTCGACCATCACGATGGCGCCGTCGACCATGGCCCCGATGCTGATCGCGATGCCCCCGAGCGACATGATGTTGGCGTTGACACCTTGCCAATGCATGACGACGAACGCGGCGAGCACGCCAATGGGGAGTGCGACCACCGCGACGAGCGCCGAGCGCAGGTGGAACAGGAAGACGGCACAGACCAGCGCGACCACGACGAACTCTTCGAGCAACTTGAAGCGCAGGTTCTCGATGGCGCGGTCGATGAGCAGGGACCGGTCGTATGTCGGCACCACTTCGACGCCGGCAGGGAGGCTTGGCTTGAGCGCTTCGAGCTTCGCCTTGACGGCCTCGATGGTCGTGCGCGCGTTCTTGCCCGAGCGCATGACGACCACGCCGCCCGTGACTTCCCCCTGGCCGTCCAGTTCGGCGATGCCGCGGCGCATCTCCGGGCCGATCTGCACCGTCGCGACATCGCGCAGGAGCAACGGGGTCGTGCCCGAAACCGAGAGCGGAATGGTGCGGAAATCGTTCAGCGATTTCAGGTAACCGCGCGAGCGCACCATGTACTCGGCTTCTGCAAGCTCCACGACCGAGCCGCCGGACGCCTGGTTGGCTTTCTGCAAGGCAGCGACGACCGTCGCTTGCGTGATGCCAAGGGCGCGCATGCGGTCAGGGTCGAGCACCACCTGGTACTGCCGCACCATGCCGCCGATGCTCGCGACCTCGGCCACGTCCGGGACGGTCTTCAGCTCGAACTTCAGGAACCAGTCGTTGAGCGCACGCAGCTGTCCGATGTCCTGCCTGCCCGAGCGGTCCACCAGCGCGTATTCGTAGACCCATCCGACCCCCGTGGCGTCGGGTCCCAGAGACGCATTCGCCCCTGCGGGCAACCTGCCCTGCACCTGATTGAGGTACTCCACGACGCGCGAGCGGGCCCAGTACGGGTCCGTCTTGTCGTCGAACAGCACATAGACGAAGGAGTCGCCGAAGAAGGAGTAGCCGCGAACCGTCCTGGCGCCCGGCACGCTCAGCATCGTCGTCGTCAGCGGATAGGTGACGAGGTCCTCCACCACCTGCGGCGCCTTGCCGGGGAAAGGCGTCCGGATGATGACCTGCACGTCCGACAGGTCCGGCAGCGCGTCCACCGGTATGCGGGCAGCCGACCAGACGCCGGCAACCACCAGGAATAGCGTGGCGACGAGCACCAGGAATCGATTGCCGATCGACCATCGGATGAGCGCGGCGATCATTTCTTCACGCCCGGTTGTACGCGCTGCACCGAGAGCAGCTCATGGCCCATGGGCCCGCCCTCCCTGAACTCGAATCGGACGCTGTCGCCTCGCCTCACATCCGCGAACGCCTGGGGATCCGGCTTCGAGAAGCCCATCGTCATGGCCGGCCAGTTGAGGGACGGCACAGGGCCATGGGAAATCGTGATGCCGTCCGGCTCAACGCTTTCGACCTTGCCCTCGGCAACGTGGGCGGGCGGCGCGGCGGCTGCCGCCATGCTTCCCAGCACCGAACGCAACCGAGCCTCGGAGTCGATCAGGAACTGGCCGCTCGCGACCACCTGGTCCCCTTCGTTCAGCCCCCGGGCGATCTCGATATCGTCACCCAGGTCCAGGCCCAGTGCGACGTCGCGCGGCTCGAACGTGCCGTCGTCCTTGCGGACGATGACCACCGCGCGCTTGCCTGTGCGAATGACCGCCTCGGCCGGTACGACCAGCCGGGGGTTCGCCGGTCCCGCCACCTGCAGACGCAGCAGCATGCCGGGCGTGAGCTTGCCCTCCTTGTTGTCGACCTCGAAGCGCGCCTTCAGCGTGCGCGTGTTCGCGCTGAGCTCCGGAAGTACTTCCTTGAGTTCGCCCTCGAAGGTCTGGGTGGCATCCGCCTGCAGCACCGCCTTGACCTTCTGGCCGAGCTTCAAGCGCACCGCCTGAGCTTCCGGAACCTCGGCCACGGCCCAGACCTTTTCCAGGCCGGCGATGCGAAACAAGGTCATGCCGGGCGTGACGGCAACGCCTTCCCGGACGCCGAGTTCTGCGACGACCCCGCCTGCCGGCGCGCTCAGGGTAAAGCGCGCCTGCGCGGTCCCGGTCTCTTCGCTCCGGCGAATGAGCTCGGCCGGAATCGACATCGCGCGCATCCGCTCGCGCGCTGCGGCGATGAGTTCGGGCGCCACCCCGGCGCGCTTGAGCGCAAGCAGCTCGTTCTGCGGCCCGAGCCAGTCCGGCGCGAAGAGGGTGGCCAAGGCCTGGCCTTTGCGCACGCGCTCCATCGGGGCCCGTACAGCCAGGCGTTCGACGTATCCGGCGACCCGCGTCTGGACGGCCACGTTCAGGCGCTCGTCGAACTGCACCGCGCCAATCGCATCGAACGACGTCGAGGCTTCGGCACGTCGCACCGTGGCGTAGCGGATGCCCAGGCTCTGTTGCATCGAGGGACTCACCTTGACGCCGGATGCACCGGGGTCGCTGTCGGCGTAGACCGGCACGAGCTGCATGTTCATGAACGGCGACTTGCCCGGCTTGTCGAAGCGCGGGCCCGGAACCATGGGGTCGTGCCAATATAGGACCTTGCGGCCGTCCGGGGACGTAGCGTCGCCGCTTGCTTCGGCATTCATGCCTTCGTGGGTGGTGTGCCGCCCCAGGAAGAAGCCGGCGCCGGCGAGGACCGCGCCGGCGACGATGAGCAGCGCGATGAGGTGAGTGCCTTTCATTGGTCGGCTCCTCGTGCGAGTGGCTTGAATGCAAGCTGCGCTCGCGCCTTGGCGAGCTCGCGTTGCAGTGCCAGGAGCTTGCGCTGCGCCTCCACTTCGGCGTGCCTTGCCTCGAACAGCGTCATGAGCGTGCCCTGATTCGATCGATACGCGGCAATGGCCACGGTGGTCCGTTGCCGCGCCGGGGTCACGACGCCGGCGCGGTATCGCTCGATGCGTTCGAGCAGCCGCTGGGCGTCGCCGGCAAGCGTCCGGTACTCGGCGGCGGCAGCGCGAGTCGCCTCGGAAAGTTCGGCCTCGGCCTTGTCGGCCAGCGCGAGCTTCGTTGCGGTTTCCCGGTCCTGGCGCTCGGACGGGGCCACTCGAAGCGGAATGCTCACGCCGAACGACACCATGTCGGAGTAGCCGGTGCGCTGTCCGTAGGAGACCTCCCAGGTCCAGTTGGGCTTGCGCTCCGATGCGGCGACAGCCGCGCCCTGCCTGGCCACCTCGATGTCGATCTGCTTCGTCACCACATCCGGATGCCCTTCGACGTACGCCTGCTCCGTCGGCGATGGCAGCGCGGGCACGGATGCCAACTCGTCGTGCCGGGTGCCGACCCAGCGCTGCAGGGCCACCGTGGCGACGCCTTGCTGCTGGCGCACTTCGGCCGATTCGTCCTCCGCCCTGCCGCGCGCACCGGCCAGTGCGAGCGCTTCCTGGCTGCTTCCGGCCGACGACGCCAGTCGAGCACGCGCTGCCTCGAACTCCTCATGGGCGTGGTGCTCCATGAGCGTCGTCAGCTTCAGTGCCTCGCCGGCGTAGAAAGCGTCGAGGTAAGCGAGCGCGGTGTTCAGCCGGGTTGCGGCGGCTGCTGTCCGGGACTGGATTGCCTCGCGGGCGACGGCGGCCTCGGCCGCCGCCTGGCGAGCGGCTCGCTTGTCGCTCGACAGCCATTCCTGGCTGATGCCGACGCGCTTCATCGTCATCGAATCGCGCGTGCTGCTGAACCGGTCGCCCCCCGTCACCGGCAGGTTGTCGATGCCGGCGCGCAGCATCGGGTCCGGAAGCTGGCCGGCCGCTCGGGCGGCCTCAGACGCGCTCGCCACCCCGGCGCGCGCGGCGCGACCGGACTCGGAGCGCCCGACGGCGAGGTCGAGGGCTGCCTCGAGGGTCAGGGGGGCTGCCGCTGCCAGGAAGGGAAGCAGTGCGGCAGCCATGGCGGCTGCGCGCAGGAGGTGGGATGACATGAAAACTCCGAAGACGAATGAGGCAACAGCCGGCAAGCGGCCAAGCCGCGCCAGCGCCGTTCAGTCGACGGAGATTTCAGACTCGGAGTCTGCGGGTGGAAAGAAAAACGGGGTCGGGCGGAGGTCGGATCTCCGGTGTCGCTGCGGCGGAGATCGCCGCAGCGAGCTGTGCCTCCAGCACAAGAGGCACGACCAGCACCTGCACGATGGCCGGCAGCGACGGGGTGGCCACCTTCACCGGCTCGAACGACAGCGACATGTCGGCTGCGTACTGGTGGCAGAGCACCGGCTGCGCCGAATCCATGCCTTGACACGGTTCGCCCACGGCCATCATTTCCGCCATCGCGACTGCGTCAGCGGCACCAGCACAGACGTAGTTCGCGAGCGCCAGCTGCGAGAACAGCAGCGACAGGACCACGACGAACGCGGTCATGCAGCGATGGAGCGAGCGTCTGTACATGACAGCGAAGAGTGTAGCGATGTGGCTTTGATTGCGCCGAACATGCGGGTCTTCCCTTAATTTTCTGGACCGGCTGCCGATATAGGTCTGTCTTTTCTCTTTTTTGACCTTCCCGTCTTCCGGAGCCTCCATGTTTCTGAGCAATATCTCGATCGCCAAGCGATTGGCCATCGTGCTGGGCGCGATCCTCGCCCTCTTCCTGGCAAGCAGCGTGATTTCTGCATTGAAGCTGCGGCAGCTCGGCGTCGAGATCACCGGCATGGTCCAGGACAACGTCAGGACCGAACGCGCCGGCGCCGACTGGCTGCGCCACACCACGTCGGGCGTGCAGCGGGCCGCCGCCATCGCCAAGAGCAGCGACGCCAGCCTGATCGCCTATTTCGCGCCCGCCACGGCGGCATCGATCAAGGAAACCAACGAGCTGCAGAAGTTCATCGAAGGGCAGATGGTCAAGCCCGAGGAACGCGAGCTGTTCCAGACGGTGGGCGAACTGCGCAAGGACTACCTCGCCGCGCGCGAAGAGGTCAGCAAGCTCAAGCTGGCAGGCGACCTCGAAGGCGCCGGCCGCGTTTTCACTGCGCGCTTCGAACCGACTTCGGTCAGCTACCTGGCGGGCGTGAAGCAGATGGTCGACCTGCAGCGCGCCGGCCTCGATGCCGCAGCGAAGCGCGCAGAGGACCTGCGCGCGCAGACCACGACGCTGCTGATCGTCTGCTCCGCGCTGTCGCTGATCTTCGGCACCCTGCTGGCCTGGTTCCTGGCGCGCAGCATCACGCATCCGCTGCGCCGGGCGGAGACCATGGCGCAGTCGATCGCCGACATGGACCTGACCGGCGCGCCGCAGACAAGCTATGCCAACGACGAGACCGGCCGTCTTCTGCGTGCCATCGATCTAATGCGCACGGCCTTGCAGAAGTCGCTGCAGCAGGTGCAGGGCGTGGTGGTGAATGTCTCGACGGCTTCGAGCCAGATCGCTTCGGGCAACCAGGACCTGTCCTCGCGCACCGAGGAGCAGGCCAGCTCGCTGGAGCAGACCGCGGCCTCGATGGAAGAACTCACCAGCACCGTGAAGCA
>NZ_JBDGJK010000016.1:2973-159067 GCF_057656935.1 Variovorax sp. Soil_C_33 | reverse complement strand
GGCTCGCCCGCGGCCGGCTCCACGCCGCACTTCATCGGCGCGCTGCTGGGCATCAACAACGGCGTGGAGCTCAAGCATGTGCCCTACCGCGGCTCGATCCCCGGCGTGACCGACGTGGTGGGCGGCCAGATCGCCGCGATGGTGACGCCCAGCGGCGACTTCATCGCCAACCACAAGGCCGGCAAGCTGCGCCTGCTCGCGACTTCCGGCAAGGCCCGCTCGCCGTTCTCGCCCGAGGTGCCGACGCTGGCGGAGCAGGGCTTTCCGGAACTGACGACCGAGGAGTGGTTCGGCTTCTATGCACCGGCGAAGACGCCGGCCGCGCAGATCGCCGCCGCCAACGCGGCCGTCAACGCCGCGATCAAGGACAAGGCCGTCATCGACAGCCTGGCGGTGGTCGGCCTGATCGCGCAGGGCTCCACGGTCGAGGAGATGACCCGCTCGCAACACGCCGAGTTCGAGCGCTGGGGCCCGCTGGTCAAGAAGGTCGGCTTCACGGCCGAGTCCTGACGGGTGGCGCACATGGACACGGCCATCGCACGCGTCGCGGTCGTCGGCACCGGCGTGATCGGCGCCAGCTGGGCCGCCTACTTCCTTGCCCATGGGCTCGAGGTCGATGCCACCGATCCTTCGCCGGGCGCCGGGGCGCGGCTGCGTGAAGCGGTGGCGCAGCACTGGCCCACGCTCGAGCGCTTCGGGCTGGTTGAGGGCGCATCGATGGATCGCCTACGCTTCCATGAAACCTTGGAAGACGCAGTGCGCGACGCAGACTTCGTGCAGGAGAACGGCCCCGAACGCCTGGATTTCAAGATCGACCTGTTCCGCCGCATGGATGCGGCCGCCAAGCCGCAGGCGATCCTCGCATCGAGCTCTTCGGGCCTGACGATCAGCGAGGTGCAGTCCGGCTGCGCGCATCCCGAGCGCGTGGTGCTGGGCCATCCCTTCAACCCGCCGCACCTGATCCCGCTGGTCGAGGTGATCGGCGGCACGGCGACGTCGCCTGCGGCCATCGAGCGCACGATGGCCTTCTATGCGGCGATCGGCAAGCGCCCGATCCACGTGAAGCGCGAGGTCAAGGGCCATATCGCGAACCGCCTGCAGGCCGCGCTGTGGCGCGAGGCCTTCCACCTGGTGGATCAGGGCGTGGCGTCGGTGGCCGACATCGATGCGGCCATTGCGCATGGCCCCGGCCTGCGCTGGGCCGTGATGGGCCCGTTCATGAACCTGCATCTGTCCGGCGGCGCGGGCGGCATCGCGCATGTGCTCGCGCACCTGGGCGGGCCGATCGAGGACTGGTGGAAGGATCTGGGTGCGCCGACGATGACGGCCGAGCTCAAGCAGCAGGTCGCCGAAGGCGTGGCCGCGGAGCTGGGGCAACGCCACACCAGCGAGCTCGAAGCCGCGCGCGACACCTTGCTGATGAACCTGATTCGCGCCAAGGCCGCGTCCGGCACACTCGAAACATGAAGGCCCCCCGGCTTTTCACGAGCTTCGCTCGTGTAACTCCACCCCCCGAGGGGGCGGCGCGGCCCGCCTTGGGGCGGCCCGGCGGCGGCCGCCTACTCGCCCTGGAGGCAACAGCATGACCAAGAGCTTCTTCGACGACGAGCGCCAGCTCGCCCCGCCCCGCACGATCCGCATCGACTTCGACGACGGCTCCTTCGCGCTGCGTTCGCCGGTCGCACTCAAGCCCTATGCGCGCTGCATCGGCGAATGGCTGGAGCGCTGGGCGCGCGAGACGCCCGATGCGCTCGCACTGGCCGAGCGCGACGAAACCGGCGAAGGCTGGCTACAGCTCGACTACCGTGCGCTGCGCCGCGCGGTCGGCGCCGTGGCGCAAGGGCTGCTGGACCTGGGCGTGCCGGCGGACAAGCCGGTGGTGATCCTCTCCGACAACGCGATCGACCATGCGGTGCTGATGCTCGCCGCCATGCACATCGGCCGCACCGCCTGCTCGCTCTCGAGCGCCTATTCGCGCATGGCCAAGGACCCCTCGCGCCTGCACGCCATGCTGCAGGCGCTGGGGCCGGCGCTGATCTACGCGTCCGATGCCCAGGTCTACGGCAAGGCGCTGGCCGGCTGCGGCGTCGAGGCGATCACGGTCTTCAGCCGCAACGCCGATGCGCATCCCGGCGCCCTCCCGTTCGAGCGGCTGCTTTCCACCGCGGAGACGCCGGCGGTGATGCAGGCCTTCGAGGCCGTCCTGCCCGACACCCACGCCAAGTACCTGCTGACCTCGGGCTCCACGGGCAAGCCCAAGGTGGTGATCAACACGCACCGCATGCTGTGCGCGAACCAGCAGATGATCGCGCAGACCTGGCGCTTCCTGGACCAGGAGCCGCCGGTGCTGGTCGACTGGCTGCCCTGGAGCCACACCTTCGGCGCCAACCACAACTTCAACATCGTGCTCTGCCACGGCGGCGCGCTCTACATCGACGAGGGCCGGCCGGCGCCGGGGCTGATGGAGAAGACGGTGCGCAACCTGCGCGAGGTGCGGCCCACCCTGCTCTTCAACGTGCCGCGCGGCTACGACATGCTGCTGCCCTTTCTCGAAGCGGACGACGCGCTCGCGGCCGAGGCCTTCTCGCGCCTGCGCCTGTGCTTCTATGCCGCCGCGGCGCTCGCGCCTTCGACCTGGCAGCGGCTCGAAGCGGTGGCGCGGCGCGCGCGGCCTGCGCAGCCGCTGTGGCTCACCACTTCGTGGGGCGCGACCGAGACTTCGCCTGCCATCACCTCGGCGCACTGGAAGCTCGACGGCGCCGGCTGCATCGGCGCGCCGCTGCCGGGGCTGGAGCTGAAGTTCGTTCCCAATGGCGACAAGCTGGAGATGCGGGTCAAGGGCGTCTCGGTGTTTCCCGGCTATCGCGCTGCGCCGCGCGAGACCGCGCAGGCCTTCGACGAGGAGGGCTACTACCGCATCGGCGACGCCGGCTACCTGGTCGACGACACGCGGCCCGAGCGCGGCGTGATGTTCAACGGCCGCGTGGCCGAGGACTTCAAGCTCACCAGCGCCACCTGGGTGTCGGTGGGCACGCTGCGCGTGGAGCTAGTCTCGCGCCTCGCGCCGCTGGTGCAGGACGTCGTGATCACCGGCCACGACCGCGAGGCGGTCGGCATGCTGGTGTTCGCCAGCCCGCAGGGCGCCGCGCTGCCGCGCGAGGAGCTGGCGGACGCGCTGCGCCGCACGATGGCAGCCATGCGCGACGCGGGTGCTGGTTCCTCGCAACGTCCGGTGTGCGCGCTGGTGCTCGCTACCCCGCCCGACATCGATGCCGGCGAGATCACCGACAAGGGCTACATCAACCAGCGCGCGGTGCTGACGCGGCGCGCGGCCGAGGTCGAGCGGCTGCATGGCAGCGCAGCCGATCCGGACGTCGTGCGCCTGGACGATTGAGCGACCGGTCGGGGCGCGGCTACGGAGCGGTCATGTAGCGCTCCACCTCGCAGGCCTGCCCTGCAGGGTCGGTGCCGCAGGCCGACGGCGGCGGCGCATGCGCAGCCCCCGCACAGCCCGCCAGGATGAGAACACCCGCGATCGCGAAGATGGTTCGCATTGCCTCTCCTTGGTAGACAGCCCCGCGGCCGTGACCGGCCGGCGAGGCGCACCCACGATACCGCAGGCACTCCGACTCCACAGCCGAAGCTCGTCGAACGACGCCTTGGCACCCCGCTCCCGTTTAAGCTTCGCCGATCAAGCCTGTCCGGAATGCAAAAGACGACGCCTGCTGCCAGTCCCGACGCCTATGTGGCCGCCCTCGATGGCTGGCGTCGGGCGTGCGTCGAGGAGTTGCGTGCGGCGGTTCGCGCCGCGTCGGCGATGGAGGAGGTCGTGAAATGGCGCCACCTCGTCTATCTCGCGAACGGGCCCGTGCTCCTCATTCGCGCGGAGGAAGCCCGGGTACTGTTCGGCTTCTGGCGAGGGCAGCAGCTGCGCACCATTGAACCCCGGCTCAAGCCTGGAGGGAAATACGAAATGGCCACGCTGGAACTTTATGAGGGAACGACGGTCGACCCCGCCACCGTGCGCCTCCTGACGCGAAAAGCGGTCGCCCTCAATCGAACGCTCGGCGATCCGACTCTCGCAGCCAGGCGCAGTTGAACGACTGGCGCAGGCTCAGCCGAGCTGCAGCGGATTGCGGCGCGCTTCGTCGAGACGGCGCTGGCGCAAGGGTTCGGCGCACTGCAGGCTGCGGCGGGCGGAGGATTGCGCGCACGCGTAGTTCGTGCAGACCGCCTGGAAGATGAAGCTCAGGCCCGTGCACTTGGCCAATGGGCCCCGGGCGCCGGCGCGGACCAGCAGCGGTGCTGCAGCGGCGCGGGCCGATGAAGAAGACCTGCGCGGGGTTTTGCCCGAGCTCGCGCGGGAGCGCTCCGGAGTGGCGGCAACAGGTTCGATCTCCTCCGCCTTCGGCGCCAGTGCCAGCGCGACGGCCGGCCCAGCCGGCGACGGCGACGCGTGCATCGGCGTTTTGTCGCTCGCCGAAGAGAAGGATCCGTCACGCGGCCCGAAGGCCGCGACAACCATGAGCGGGATCGCCACGGTCCATGCGGCCAGCAACGCAACGGCGCGCAGTGGCCTCCTCGCCAGGACGGGCGGTGCAGTCTCGGGCTCGTTGTCGGCCGGCAGTGCCGCCAGGCGGTCGGCGAGCCGGCGCCGCCGTCGCTCCTCGTCGGCTGCCAGCCTGGCGAACTGTCTGAGCTGCTCATCCGTGGGCCCCGGGCCGCCGCGAATGAAGCTTCCGAACGAGCGGACGATGTCGGCCTGCGCCGCTTCTCTTGCGCTCGCCGCGTTGCGGGCAGCGTCCAACTGCTCGCCGATCGATACCTCTGTTGCCCGCACAGACCTTGAATCGAAACCCTGTGACATCTTTACCTTCCGACACGACAAGCCATAAGCAGGGAATCACATCCGAGCCTCCGAATTTTTCTGTCGGACATCGCCTGAACTCCTTGTCCCGCTGGTAACCGCGCGTTAAGAAGAGCCTAGCGCTGCAGACGTGCCGCAAGCCGAGCCAGGTTGGAGGCCCACTGGTTCGGCTTTTCTTCTTCCCATTGCTGCGCGAGCTCGGACACGCTGCGGTCCGCGACACGGGCCAGGGCCTGCCTGGCGCGCGATGCAAGCGCCTGCAGTTCTTCGGGTCGCTTGCCGGCCAGGCAGGGCACTGCCCGCGCCTTCGATGCCGCGCTGTCTCTTGCGATGGCAGCGGCAATCAGCTCGGCGACGGCGACCGCCGCGGCGCCGTCGTCCGCATCGACGTAGCTTGCGAGGAGCGCCATGTCCAGGGCCTCGGACGCGAGGGCCGGATGGGTCGAGCGCGCGCATTCGGCCAGCCATTCCTGTGCGGCGTCGTTGTCGAAGGCGCCGTCGCCCCACGCGCCGGCGTGCGCCGCCAGGTTCATCGAAAGCGCGAGCGCGGCAATAAACAAGAGCTTCGGACGGCTCACCGGGTCACCTCATCGCAGCCCCCATGACTGCCGGCGGCAAGGCTACATCAACCAGCGCGCGCCGCCGGCGCGGCGTGCGACCGGGCTCGGGAAGCCGTCCGGCAGCGCCAGCGATGCGGTGGTCATCCGGCTCGACTGGAGCACGGCGAGGTCGGTCTCCACTTCGAGGAAGCAGGCCAGCATCGCATTGACGCCCGGCGCGCGGCCGGCCTGGTCGCGCCAGTGCGGGAGCTCGTGGTCCATCTGGGTGCAGAGATCCTTCCAGGCCTCGGCCAGCGCGGCCCAGGGCACGACCGCCGGTTCGCCGACGCGCCCCGCCAGCAGCAGGAGGGGCCGCCGCAGCGAGGGCGTCTGCTCCACCAGCAGGCGGCAGCGGCGGAATTCGCTCGCGCTGCTCGGCAGGTCGAGTGCCGTGCCGCCGTAGTGCGGCGGACGGACGCCGGTCAGGAGCGTGAAGAGCGCCAGGCTCGACAGCCCCTGTTCACCCGCCGCCAGCCAGCGCACCGCATCCGGCTTGAGCCGGCGTGCGGCACGGCCCAGCTGTGCGCGCACGCGCCCCATCGCGGCGGGCGCTTCCTGCTCGCGGATGCGCGCCAGCCCTTGCGGCGGCCCGAGGACCGCGGTGGCGCCCAGCATGCGCGCGACGTCGGCATGCAGCACGTCGATGTCGCTCGCCTCTTTCAAGAGCAGCAGCCAGTCGCGCAGCGGCATGTGGCCGTACACGATCCTGCAACCTTCGCGTTGCTGGATCCTGTAGTTCGGCTCGCCCGGGGCCGGCGTCTTCGTGGGGGTCATGCCGGTATATCGGCAGACCAGGGGCCGGCGAACAGGGCGGCGCCGGAAAAATTGGCACGGTAGCGCTCACTCCAGCTTCATCCCGCTCGCCACCGCGCCGTTGCGCCCCCACCTCCCGCATGAACGCCAAGACCTCAGATGCCCTCCCCGTCATGGCCCGGCGCCCTGCTCGAGCAGATCGGCCGCTAAGGCACATTGCGTATCCTCAAGGAACTGCGCGCGCTGAACATCGTCGAGCCGGCCGAGCTCGGCTATGCGCTCACCGAATCGGGCGTCGAGCTCGTGAGGCGCCTGAAGCCGCTCAACCAGTGGGCGGACCGCTGGTTCGAAGTTCTTTGATAATTTGTCCAGATATAGATAATCTGTCCACATCAAGGAGCGCCATGTCTGAAACCCTGAAACTGCCCACCTTCGAAGACGTCGCCGCCGCTGCCGCGCGCATCGAAGGCCACGCCCACCGCACGCCGGTGCTGCGCTCGCGCACGGCCGACGAAGAGCTCGGCGCCGAGGTCTTCTTCAAGTGCGAGAACCTGCAGCGCATGGGTGCCTTCAAGTTCCGCGGCGCCTTCAATGCCTTGTCGAAGTTCGACGAGCGCCAGCGACGTGCCGGCGTGGTCGCCTTCTCCTCGGGCAACCATGCACAAGCCATCGCGCTCGCGGCGCGCATCCTCGGCATGCCCGCGACCATCGTGATGCCGCACGACGCGCCGGCGGCCAAGGTGGCGGCCACCAAGGGCTACGGCGGCCAGGTGGTGATCTACGACCGCTACAAGGACGACCGCGAAGAGATTGGCCGCGACTTGGCCGAGAAGCACGGCCTGACGCTGATCCCGCCCTACGACCATCCCGACGTGATCGCGGGCCAGGGCACGGCGGCGAAGGAGCTGTACGAGGAAGTGGGGCCGCTCGATGCCTTCTTCGCGCCCATGGGCGGCGGCGGGCTGATCTCGGGCTCGGCGCTCGCGACGCGCGCGCTTTCGCCGCAATGCAAGGTCTACGGCGTGGAACCCGAGGCGGGCAACGACGGGCAGCAGTCCTTTCGCAGCGGCAAGATCGTCCACATCGATACGCCGAAGACCATCGCGGACGGCGCGCAGACGCAGCACCTGGGTCAGCACACCTTCCCGATCATCCGCCGCGATGTCGACGACGTGCTCACGGCGAGCGACGCGCAGCTGGTCGAGGCCATGCGCTTCTTCGCCTCGCGCATGAAGCTGGTGGTGGAGCCCACCGGCTGCCTGGGCTTTGCGGCCGCGCGCGAAATGAAGGCGCAGCTGCGCGGCAAACGCATCGGCGTGCTGATCAGCGGCGGCAATGTCGACGTGGAACGCTTCGGCGCCCTGCTCGCGGGTTGACCCTCGGGCCTGCGCTCTACTCGGGCTCTACGCCGAAGCGCCACAGCACGTTCTTCAGCAGCTTGCCGAAATTCGGGTCGCTGCCCAGCACCCAGGCTGCGCCGACCGCACCGGCGTGGAACACGCGCCCGCCCTGCGGCCGCTCCCAGTAGATCATCTCGGCCGAGAGGCCGTCGAGCGACTCGGTCAGGTTCGAGAAGCAGTCGAGGTAGGCGTCGAGGCGGCCGGGCACGCGCCGGATGCCTTGGGCGATGACCTCGATGCCTTCCTGCGGCACGGGCAGCGCAGCGCCCGGCGGCATGCGCTTCGTCATGCGCGCGAGCGTGGCGATCGTGAGGTCCCATTCGTGGCCGATCGCGCGCGGCAACCCACCGTCCGGCGCATGGCCGAAGGTCTGGCCCCTGGCCAGGCCCAGCGGGTACGGCGCGTTGAAGAGCGCATGCGCGGGCTGCGCCACGTGGTAGACGCCGAAGTCCTCGCTGTCGGCGAAGGCCCAGCCCGCCGTTTCGAGCCCGATGATGTCGGCCGCCGCCCGGCCCGAGGCCCTGAGCCGCCCGCCGCGCGCCCAGTCCTGGCCGTGGTACTGCTCGCCGAAGGGGCCGGCCGGCGGGCCCACCGGGGGCGCCGTTTCGTCATGGTCGGGGCCGTTGACCTTGCGCTGCTCCATGACCGTGAAGTCCTCGTCGTAGCTCACGCGCAGGTACATGGTGTTGCCCGAGAGCACGATCGCGCTGCCGCCGCGGCAGAGGTAGTCGTCGAGCCCGTCGACAGCGGGCAGCGACCAGTATTCGCTGTGGCCGTTGACGAACACGGTCTTGTAGCGCGAGAGGAGCGCCGGATCGCGGTGCAGGTCGATGTCGCCGATCACGTCGAAGTCATAGCCCTCGCGCGCGAGCCAGGCGTGCAGGCGCCGCTCGAGCCGCGTCCACTGGCTGAAGCCGCTGCCCTCGGGGTCGTAGAGCGCATTGGGGCTGGCATTGGGCCAGGGCATGCGCAGGCCGACCTGGTAGCAGGGCTGGCCGGCGCGGTGGTAGGTGTAGCTGCTGTAGGCCGGCGCTTGCGGATGGCAGTTCTCGAGGCCGGCCGCACGGCGCGGCCACACAGGGTCGTCGACCACGTTCTTCGCGAAGGGCGTGCTCGCATAGGCCAGCCAGCTGTTGACGGCGCACAGCACGAGGACCGGCGCCGGCGCCGCATGCGCGGGCTTGCGCACGATGAACGTGATGTCGTAGTCGGCCTCGCGGCCGTCGAGCTCGTAGCGGATGCGGCCCACATAGACGCCCGACTTCGCGTCCGCGGGAATGCGGAATTCGTGCGTCGCCTCCCAGCGGCAATCGTAGAGATCGTCGCTCGCGAAGCGCAGGCCGTGCCCGCGCGTCGGATCGGCAAAGGGGTCGTAGCGCGACTCGGCGTCTTCTCTGTGCCCCACCTTGGCCGGCTCGAACGCGGGGCCGACGATCATCCAGGTGCCGTGGTTGACGATGCGGCCGGTGCGCTGATGGCCGCTGGCGTCGGCCACCTGCGCGCCGCGCTCCTCGCGCAGCGGCCAGCAGGCCAGCACCGAGCGGCCGGAGGCGATCGCGAGGCCGCGCTGCGCGTGGCGCTCGGCGATCTCTTCAGGCGCCAGCGCGCGACCGTAGAGGGCCGGCATGATGAGATCGGCTTCGAGGAAGACATCGGCCAGGCCGTCGACGCCGCTCGCGCCCATTCGCAGCGGCGCGGGACCGGGCCGGACCTCCTGCACCGCATCCCATTGCCCGACTTGCTGACCATCGATCCATAGCGCCGCGACGCGGCCGTTCCACGTGGCGGCCACATGCTGCCAGCGCCGCGCAGAGAGCCGGCCATGCGCCTGCTGCGCCTCGGCGCGGAAGGCCCGGCCATCGCCGAGGTAGAAGGCGAGCGCCCCGCCCTCCTCGATGAAAAGGCCCCAGCCGCAGCGGGCGGGAAAGTCGTACTGGCCGATCAAGGTCTGGCGCGCTGCGACGCTCCAGGGCTTGACCCAGCACTCCAGCGTCAGGCCGGAGAGCGGCAGCATCGCATCCAGCCCCTTCTCGACCAAGACATAGGAGCCGGGGTGGATCGGCTGCACGCGCGCGGGCGACGGCGCGAAGGCATGCAGCACCAGGTCGTCGCTGCGCCCTTCCACATCGCTGCCGAGCTGGCAGACCGAGAGCCGATAGCCCCGGTCGCTGCTGATGTGGAAGCGCACCAGCTCGCCGGCGGCCACGCTCTTGCAGTCGGCATAGCCATGGACGCCGGGCAGGCGCAGGGACTTGTGCGGCGGGATCGGCGCGCGCGTCATTCCGAGCTGAAGCCCGAGGCCTTGACCACCGGAGCCCAGCGCTTGAGATCGTCGGCAATGAGCCTGGTCAGCTCCTCCGGCGTGCTCGGGCTCGGATCGCTGCTGAGCTTGTGCAGGCGCTCCTGCACCTCCTTGTTGGCAAGCGCCTTGCCCAGCGCCGCATGCAGCTGGTCGACGATGGGCCGCGGCGTGCCGGCGGGCACGAAGAGGCCGGTCCATTCGAGGTTGTCGAAGTGCGGCTGGCCCAGTTCCTTGAGCGTGGGCACATCGGGCAGGAGCGAGGCGCGCCTGGCGCCGTTGACGGCGAGCACCTTGAGCTTGCCGCTTTGCTGGTGCGCGACCAGGTCCGCGATCGGCATGATGCCGGCTGCGATCTGATTGCCAAGCAGGTCCTGCACCAGCGGCGCCGCACCGCGATAAGGCGCCGCCACCAGGCTGGCCTTGGCCTCGCTGCCGAGGCGGAAACCCATGAACTGCGCGACGCTGCCGGGTGCGGGCACGCCGTAGCTCGCCTTCGACGCATCGGTGCGCGCGAGCTCCAGCCATTGCTGCACGTTCTGCACCGGCAGCGCGGTCGGCACGGCGATGCCCTCGTAGAAGCTTGCGATGCGACCGACGGCGTGAAAGTCCTTCACCGGGTCGTAGCGCACCGACTTCGAGGTTAGCGGCAGCATCACCATCATGTGCATGTTGGCCAGCAGCACCGTGAGGCCGTCGGGCGGCGCCGCGCGCACGTAGTCGGCCGCAATCTGGCCACCGGCGCCGGTGCGGTTGTCGATCACCACCGTGGTGCCGAGCTCGGCCGCGAGCTTGTCGGCCAGCGTGCGCGCCTGCACATCGGCCGAGCCGCCGGCCGGGTAGCCGACGATGAGCTTCAGCGGCCCCTTGGTGGTGGCGATCTGCGCGGGCGCGGCAGCGGCGAAGGCGAAGGTCGCGCAGGCGAGCGCTGTCTTCAGGAGAGCGGCATGGAGTTTCATCGAGGGCCTTTCAGGCAAGGAGGCGAGGAATCAAGCGAGGCCCTTGCGCGCGATCTCGTCGGCGAGATCGCGCAAGGACTTCTCGAGCAGGTCGGCGAGCTCGTCGAGCTCCGGCTCGGTGATCGTGAGCGGCGGCGTGATCATCTGGAAATCGCCGAAGGCGCCCAGGTTGGCGCGCCGGTTGTAGAGCGCGATGCCGTGCTTCAGCCCGTGCTCGGTGAGCCGCGCGGGCGCGTTGAACGCCACTGGCAGCTGGCGCCGCGTCGGCTTGTCGGCCACGATCTCGATCGCGGTCAGCAAACCCTTGCCGCGCACGTCGCCGACGATGGGCGAACGCGCAGCGACTTCGTTGAGCCGCGCCATCAGATGCGCACCCCTGTCGCGCGCCCGCACGACCAGGTCCTGCCGAACCACCTCGTCGACCACCGCATGCGCGACCGCGCAGGAAAGCGGATTGGTGAAGTAGGTGTGGCCATGCACGAAGCCGCCGCTGGCGGCCACGGCATCGACGATGCGGTCAGGCGCGAGCAGACAACCCAGCGGCGTGTAGCCGGCAGCCAGCCCCTTCGCCAGCGTCACCAAGTCGGGCCGCGCGGCGGGCCAGTGGTGCGCCGCGAGGAAGGCTCCGGTGCGGCCAGCGCCGCTCATGATCTCGTCGTAGATGACCAGCACGCCGTGGCGGTCGCAGATCTGGCGCACGCGCTCGAAATAGGCCGCCGAGGACACCACCGCGCCGGTCGAGAGCCCGCCGATCGGTTCGAGGATGAAGGCCAGCACGGTTTCCGGGCCTTCGCGCAGGATCGTCTGCTCGAGTTCGTCGGCGCAGGCCATCGCATGGGACTCGACGGTGTGCCCTTCCGGCACGCGGTAGGACAGCGGTGCCGACACCTTCGGCATCGCGCGGACCATCGGCCCATAGAGATTCAGCGTGTTGGCGTCGCCGGTGACCGCGAGCGCGCCCAGCGTGGAGCCGTGGTAGCTCGGATTGCGCGAGATCACCTTGGCGCGGCTCGCCTGGCCCCTGATCACCGCGTACTGCCGCGCGAGCTTGATCGCGGCCTCGTTGGCTTCCGAACCGCCGGAGACGAAGAAGGCGCGGTCGAAGCCCTCGCCGGCGAGGCCGCAGACGCAGTCGGCCAGCGCGATGTTGTGCTCGCTCTCGAAGAAGCGCGGATAGGCGAAGCTGACCTTGGCCGCCTGCTCGGTCATCGCGGCCAGCACGCGCGGGTTGCCGTGGCCGATGTTGGCGACCACCGCGCCGGCAGTGGCGTCGAGGTAGCGCTTGCCGTCGGCGTCCCACAGGAAGATGCCTTCGCCGCGCGCGATGCACGGCGGGCGCGGCGCGCCCTTGGGCGCGTAGAAGCCGAGGACGGTGCCGCCCTGCGGCGTATCGCCGACGAGGCGGGCGATGGGGTTGTGGGTGCTCATGCCGCGGAAGATACGAAGAGACTGGCGCCGGCGGTAGACGTATGGAACGATGAAGTGCTATACGTGCTGCGCATGAAGACCACGCACGACCGACTGGACCTGCTCGACACTTTCCTGCGCATCGGCGACACCGGCTCGCTCAGCAAGGCGGCCCGTCTGCTCGGCACCACGCAGCCGACGGTGAGCCGCAGGCTGCTGGAGCTCGAACGCGTGCTGGGTTGCAAGCTCGCGATACGCACCACCGCGAGCTTCTCGCTCACCGACGAAGGCCGCTCGCTGCTGGCCGAGGCGCACGAGCTGACCGATCGCTGGTCGGGCCTGTCGAGCCGGCTGTCGGGCGGCCAGAGCCGGCCCGAAGGCACGCTGCGCGTGATCGGCCCTTCGGGCTACGGCACGGGTTTCCTGACCGACGCAGTGACCGACCTGCGCGCCGCCCATCCCGGCCTTCGCATCGAACTGACGCTGACCGATCGCGTGGTCGACCTCGCCGCTTCGGGCGCGGAGTGCTGGGTCTGCGTCGGCGAGGTGCGCGACCCGGGCCTGGTCTGCCGCCAGCTCGGCTCGATGGAGCGCGTGCTGCTCGCCACGCCCGCGCTGCTCAAGCGCCTGGGCCCGGTGACCCTTGCGCGGCTGCCCTCGCTGCCCTGCGTCGGGCTGGTGCCCTATGTGATGGGCAGCGTGCGCCTGCTCGACAAGGCCGGGCGCTCGCGCCTCGTGGCGCTGGACACGCCGATCCGCACCGACAGCCTGCTGTCGAGCTACCGCGCCATCCTCAACGGCGCTGGCATCGGGGCCGCGGCGCCGTGGATGTGCCAGGACGACCTGCAGGCCGGCCGGCTCAAGCGGGTGCTGCCCCAATGGTGGCTGGAGCCCATCGGCATCCACGTCGCATTGCCGCCGGGGATCTACAGACCCGCGCGTGTGACCGCCTTCATCGAGGCGCTCAAGCGGCGCATGTATGCGCTGCCCGGTTTCCGACCGGCGCCGTGAGCATCAGCGCGGCTTTTGCGACGGCTTCTTTTTCTTCTCCTCCTCCTCCTCCTCGCCGCCGAACAGCTTTTCCACCTGCTGCCCGATGCGCGCGCCGATCGCGGTGCCGACGCCCGGCAGCACGGCGGTGCCCACCGCTGCCCCGGCCAGCGCGCCGCCGGTCAGCGAGAGCTCGGGGTTGTCGAGCGTGCCGGCCAGCTTGAAGGGCACGCCGACCACGCCGTCGACCAGGTCGATCGCGGCCTCGCCGTTCAGGCGCCGGTTGAACACGGTGGCGCTGCCGCTCGCGGTGAGCAGGCCGGAGCGCGCCTGCAGGCCGCTGTAGCGCAAGCGGATGCCGTCTTCGCCGGACTGTGTGTCGAGCGTGCCCGTGAGTTCGTCGAACACGGTCTGGCCGCTGCGGTCCGCGCCCGCGGTGCTGACCGCCTTCGCGAGATCGAAGCCCTTCAGGGTCGCAGGCTTGACCGTGAAGCGGGTGCGCGTGTGCAGGCGGCGCACCATCTCGCCCGGGTTGTCGCCCTCGGTTTCGAGTTCGGTCGCGCCGTCGATCTTTCCTTCGACGGCGTTGCGTCGCTGAAAGGCGCCGACCAGCCCGGCGATGTCCACGCCCTTCGGCGTCAGCTGGGCCGTGAGGCGCATCCGGCCCTTCTCGAGCGTCCGCAGCGCCGCCTCGCCGTTCCACGTGCCGCCGCCCACATCGATCTTCACGCGCCAGCGGTCCTGCTCGCCTTCGCGTTCGACGCGCATCCTGGCGACGGGCGATGCGCCGCGCCGCGATACCTCGGCCTCGCGCGGGCGCCAGCCGCGGTCGAAGCGCAGGTCGGCGTCGTAGGCCAGCGCGATGCCGCGGCGGTCGATCCACGTCACATCGCGCAGCCGCAGGTGGTCGAGCGGAATCTCCGCCGGGCTCCATGCGCCGGCCAGCGCAGTGGCCGCGTCGCTCCACTGCCAGCGCCCGCGGAAGGCGCGCACCGAGGTGCGCGGCAGCACGGCGCCTTCGACCTCGACGGTGTCGATCGCGATCCTGCGGTCCCACAACGCGGCGAGCTGCGGCCGCACGACGACGCGCCGCAGGGTGATCGGGCGCTCCTGCGCGGTCGCGAGATCGCTCAGCACCACCACAGGGATCGGCCTCAACGACCAGTGCGCCGCGCCGATGCGCAGCCCGATGCCGGAGGCCTTCTCGAAGCGCTGGCTGATCTCAGCCGCGAGCGCCTCGTCGCTCGGCAACAGCCGCCAGGCCAGGAGGGCCAGGCCGCCGAGCAGCAACAGCACGGCGACGGCGATCCCGCTGATCCATCTTCCGGTGCGCGTCATATTGAAAGCTTATGCCGTACAAGCTTGGCCGCCGTGTCGGCCAGGGGCCCGTCGTATCAGGGCCAGTCGCTATAGTTTTGGCCACATCGAACTGGAGAATGCCGAATGCCCATCTGGAAAAAAGAAATCTCGATCGAGGAACTGACCCGCAGCCACATCGACACCGCCGTCGCGACACTGGGCGTGGAGTTCCTCGAGGTCGGCGACGATTTCATTCGCGCCCGCGTGCCGGTAGACAAGCGCACGCGCCAGCCTTTCGGCATCCTGCACGGCGGCGTGTCGGTGGTGCTGGCCGAGACGCTGGGCTCCTGCGGCGCGCACTACTCGGCGCCCGAGGGCGAGCGCTGCGTCGGGCTGGACATCAACGCCAACCACCTCAAGGCCACGACCTCGGGCTGGGTCACCGGCACCGCGCGGCCGGTGCACCGCGGCCGCAGCACGCAGGTGTGGCAGATCGACATGACCAACGACGCCGGCGAGCTGACTTGCGTCTCGCGCATCACGATGGCGGTGTTAAGTGCCCGCTAACCGGCTGAGCCCGGGACCCCAACAAAGACAACAACCGAGGAGAAGAAAACAATGAGCGATTCCTACCTTCCCCGCTGGCGCGAGGTCGCAGCCGGCAGCACCGCCGTGGTGGCGCCCGAGGAGCGCCTGCCCTGGCCGCAGACGGCTGCGATGGGCGTGCAGCACGTGATCGCGATGTTCGGCGCCACGGTGCTGGCGCCGATCCTGATGGGCTTCAATCCCAACATCGCAATCCTGATGAGCGGCGTCGGCACGCTGATCTTCTTCGTCGTCACCGGCGGCCGGGTGCCGAGCTACCTGGGTTCGAGCTTCGCCTTCATCGGCGTGGTGATCGCGGCGACGGGCTATGCCGGCCAGGGACCGAACGCCAACCTGGGTGTGGCGCTGGGCGGCATCATCGCCTGCGGCCTGGTCTACACGCTGATCGGCATCCTGGTGGCCGTGACCAACGAACGCCACCACAAGACCGCGCCGATCCGCGGCGTCGAGGTCGAAGAGATCGAGCAGGACGTCGCGGTGCACTGGATCGAGCGGCTGATGCCGCCGGTGGTCACGGGCGCGGTGGTAGCGGTGATCGGGCTCAACCTGGCGAGCGTGCCGATCAAGAACATGGCGCCGACCGGCTTCGACACCTGGATCCAGGCGCTGACCTTTCTCTGCGTGGGACTGATCGCGGTCTACACGCGCGGCATGGTGCAGCGCCTGCTGATCCTCATGGGGCTGATCGCCGCGAGCGTGATCTATGCGGTGCTGACCAACGGCCTCGGGCTGGGCAAGCCGATCGACTTCACGGCGCTCGGCGCAGCGCCGTGGTTCGGCCTGCCGAAATTCGCGGCGCCGGTCTTCGATGTCAACGCGATGCTGTTGATCGCGCCGGTGGCGGTGATCCTGGTGGCGGAGAACCTGGGCCACATCAAGGCCGTGAGCGCGATGACGGGGCGCGACCTCAATCCGTATCTCGGCCGCGCCTTCATCGGCGATGGCATCGCGACCATGGTGAGCGGCGCGGCCGGCGGCACCGGCGTCACGACCTATGCGGAGAACATCGGCGTGATGGCCGCCACCAAGATCTACTCGACCGCGATGTTCGTGGTCGCCGCGCTGATCGCGCTGCTGCTGGGCTTCAGCCCCAAGTTCGGCGCACTGATCCAGGCGATTCCACTGCCGGTGATGGGCGGCGTGAGCATCGTGGTGTTTGGCCTGATCGCGGTGGCGGGCGCCAAGATCTGGGTCGACAACAAGGTCGACTTCTCGCAGAACAAGAACCTGATCGTGGCCGCGATCACGCTGATCATCGGCACTGGCGATTTCACGCTCAAGTTCGGCCAGTTCGCGCTCGGCGGCATCGGCACCGCGACCTTCGGCGCGATCCTGCTCTATGCGCTGCTGAGCCGCTCGCGCCAGGCCTGAATGCGCCGGCGCGGGAGGGTGCGCGATCGATAGACGATCTCGATGCGCGCCATGAGTTCGCGAAACAATCCCATCGGGTCCTGAACCATGCGCGCGACGGGGTAGCTGCCGAGCGCGAAGCCGGCAAAGCAGATCTGGACGCTGTCGAAATACAGGGAGAGGCCCTCGCCCGCATCCTGCAGGCAGTGCTCCGCGGTTTCGAAGAAATCGTCGCGAGGAAGGACACCCTGCGCCGCCGCGCCCAGGCTGTAGGTGTAAAGATCAGGCTGGACGGTCCGGATATCGAGGATGGGTTGCATCGGAGGGAGTGCGCATCGCGCCGTTTTTGAAGCGAGCCAGTCTGCGGAGGGATTTCCGGGGTCCGTGTAGGAATCGGGCGCTCCTTCGTGAGCGCGAATATGCAACCTGGTGCAAGAGATGTTGTGCCGCGTGTTCTTTCACCGGCCTGTCAGCAGCCTGCGGCCTGCTCCCCGTTAGACTCCAACGCTTTTCGCACCAACGTTTTCCATGGCCGATGCTTCCGCCGCGCGCACCAAGGCGGTATTCGAATTCAAGAGCGCGACGCTGCCGCTGATCGCCGTCATCCTCAAGACGGCCGAGCTCGACGTTCTGGCCGAGGCGCTGGACGTCCAGCTGGCCGATTCGCCCGACTTCTTCGACCAGGAGCCGGTCGTCATCGACCTTTCGCAGCTCCAGGAAGACGAAGCGGGCGCCGCCATCGACTTTGCTGCGCTGCGCGCGTTGCTGGCGCGCCACCAGACCCAGCCGATCGCGGTGCGCGGCGGCAACGATGCCCAGAACGCCGCGGCGCGTGCCGCCGGCCTGTCGCTGGCCGCGATGCCGGTGACGCCGAGTCCCCGCCCGAGTGCACCGCCGGCCGAAGCGCCCAGCGAGGCGCCGCAGATCGTGCGCGAAGTGCCTGTGCCCGCGAACGGCACGCTGGTGATCGACAAGCCCTTGCGTTCCGGCCAGCAGGTCTATGCGCGCGGCGGCGACGTGGTCGTGACCGCCGTGGTCAGCTTCGGCGCCGAAGTGATCGCGGACGGCAACGTCCACGTCTATGCACCGCTGCGCGGCAAGGCGATCGCCGGCGCGCGCGGCAACACCGAGGCGCGCATCTTCACGACCTGCATGGAAGCGCAGCTGGTGGCGATCGCGGGCATCTACCGCACTTCGGAAGTCGCGTTGCCGGCGGACATCGCCGGCAAGCCGGCACAGATCTCGCTCGACGGAAAAAAGATCGTGATGAGCGCCATCGAATGAGCCCCCGGCTTGCCACTTCGTGCGCTTCGCCACCCCCGAGGGGGAGGCGCGGCCCGCCTTGGGACGGTCCGGCGGCGGCCCGGCGGCGGCCGCCTGCGCGTGATAACTGAACAACTGAACAAAGAAGGATAGGAATGGCCAAGATTGTGGTGGTGACCTCGGGCAAGGGCGGCGTCGGCAAGACGACCACGAGCGCGAGCTTTGCATCGGGGCTCGCGCTCGCGGGCAAGAAGACGGCCGTGATCGACTTCGACGTCGGCCTGCGCAACCTCGACCTCATCATGGGCTGCGAACGGCGCGTGGTGTACGACCTGATCAACGTGATCCAGGGCGAGGCCAACCTGAGCCAGGCGCTCATCAAGGACAAGCAGTGCGACAACCTGTTCGTGCTGGCCGCCTCGCAGACGCGCGACAAGGACGCGCTCACGCAGGAAGGCGTCGAGAAGATCCTCAAGGAGCTGGCCGAGCAGGGCTTCGACTTCATCGTCTGCGACTCGCCGGCGGGCATCGAGACCGGCGCGCTGATGGCGATGCATTTCGCCGACGAGGCGCTGATCGTGACCAATCCCGAGGTCTCCTCGGTGCGCGATTCCGACCGCATCCTGGGCATGCTGAGCTCCAAGACCAAGCGCGCCAAGGAGGGCGGCGAGCCGATCAAGGAGCACCTGCTGATCACGCGCTACAACCCGAACCGCGTGGCCGGCGGCCAGATGCTCTCGCTGGAGGACATCCAGGACATCCTGCGCATCAAGCTGCTCGGCGTGATCCCCGAATCCGAAAGCGTGCTGCAGGCCTCCAACCAGGGCGTGCCCGCGATCCACGACAAGGAGACCGACGTGGCCCAGGCCTACAGCGACGTGGTGGCGCGCTTCCTCGGCGAGGACAAGCCGATGCGCTTCGTCGATGCCGAGAAGCCGAGCTTCTTCAAGCGCTTCTTCGGCGGGAGGTAAGCGATGTCCTTTTTCTCGTTCCTCCTGGGCGAAAAGAAGAAGACGGCGAGCGTCGCCAAGGAGCGGCTGCAGATCATTCTTGCGCACGAGCGCAGCGCCCTGAGCGGCAAGCGCCGGCCCGACTATCTGCCCGAGCTGCAGCGCGAGCTGATCGCGGTGATCTCGAAATACGTGTCGATCAAGGCCGAGGACATCAAGGTCCACCTGGAGAAGCAGGACGACCTCGAGGTGCTCGAGGTCAAGATCGAGCTGCCGGACGCGGCGGCGGCCGCGCTCGCGGCGCGCTGAGGCTTCTTCCTCGTCCGCTTCTCAAGGCCTGACGACGAACGCGGCCACTTCCTGCAGCACCGCGGGCTCCTTGAGGATGCGCCGGTGGCCCAGGCCCTCGGTCGCGATCAGCCGCGCGCCCGCGATCGCGTCACGGTAGGCCACCCCGTCCGCGAAGCGGTTGACGCGATCCTCGCGGTCGTGCACCACCAGCGTGGGCTGGGCGATGCGCGGGCCCACGGCGGCCGGCTCCAGGAGCGGCATCAGGATGCCCTCGCGCGCCTCGATCCGCCGCTGCATCGCGGCCCGCGTGCGCTCGCTGAGTCCGAACACATGCGCGAAGTAGCGCGTGAACGCATGCGGCGACGCGGGCGGCGCCAGCAGCACCAGGCTTTGCACGGGCAGGCTCCGGCTCGCGGCATAGGCCAGCGCATTGGCGCCCAGCGAATGTGCGACCACGGCCTGCAGGACGCTCCCCTGCTGCACCAGCCGCGCCGCCACGTAGTCGATGGCACGTGCGAACTGCGGCAGGTTGCTGGCCGTGCCCGCGCTGCGGCCATGGGCCGGCATCTCGAGCAGCACCGGCGTGAAACCCTCGGCCGCCACGGCCTGCGCGAGCGCCAGCATCTGGCCCGCATGGCCGCCCCAGCCGTGCACCAGCAGCACCCGCGGCGTGTCCGCGGCCATCACGGCGGGCACGTAGACGCTCAGGCTTGCATCCTCGAAGGCCCAGGCCTCGCGCCGCCAGTCCGCACCCGGACCGTGGCGCCGGTTCGTCCACTTGAGCGGCAGCGGCGTGCCGAAGAGCCGAAAGGCGGCGCGAACTCCCAGGGCGGGCCAGGCGCGCTGCGCCGCGCCCAGCGCGACGCGCAGCGCGCGCATCGCGAGGCTGGCGCCGTAGTAGTTGGAAGCGACGGCGCTGGCGCTGGTGCTGGTGCTGATGGTGGATTCCATGCTCAGTACCAGACCCAGTCTTCGTTGCTGCGCGGCAGACCGCGCACGGTATCCGCGATGGACCGGATGCCGAGCCCGACCAGGCAGGCTCCGAGAAAGAGAAAGGCGATCAACATGAGGCTCTCCTTTTATCGCACGATTGTGCGAAATCTAGACAAGGGAAGGGGCAAGGCAAAGACATGGGGTTCAGGCCCGGTAGCTGGCCACCAGCCGCTGCCAGGTCAGCACGGCGCGATCGGCGGCACGCGGATCGCGCAGGAAGCGCGCGTCGTGCAGCAGGGCCATGATCAGGCCGTTGATCTCGCTGACCAGCTGCGCGGGGTCGGTGTCGGCCTTGAGCTCGCCGGTTTCGATCGCCTGCAGCACGGTACGCCGGAGCGCGGCGCGCCAGCGCGTGACTTCTTCCAGCAGCAGGTCGCGCAGCTCGCCTTCGCGGTCGTCGAGCTCGAAGGCGCCGGCGGTGTAGATGCAGCCGGTTTCGATCTCCACGTCGCGGGTGCGCACGATCCAGCGAGACACGATCTCGTCGAGGCGCGCGAGGCCCTTGGGCTTCTGCATCGCGGGCACGAAGACATCGGCCAGGAAGCGGCGGCCGAATTCCTCGATCACCGCCTTCTGCAAGGCCTCGCGCGAACCCACGCGCGAGAACACCCCGCTCTTGGACAAGCCCAGCCGCGTGGCCACCGCCTGCAGCGTGATGGCCTCCAGGCCTTCGGCCGAGGCGAGATCCATCGCCGCACCGACGATGGCGGTGCGGGTCATCTCGCTTTTCTGGGTCTTGGCGTCCACGGGGGCAATTTAGCACATACGTGCGAAATTGCAAGCCGCTTCCATGAAACCGTGATGTGGGCGTATCGTGGCAGCCCCAACCACAGAACGGAGACAGGCATGGCAACAAGCAGCAAATCGAGCGGCACCACCGCCGCCAAAAAGGCGCGCCCCACGGCGACGACGGACGACGTCCAGGACGCCTTCATCAAGCCGCTCAAGGGCATGGCCGAGCGCTTGCAGAACCTTCCTCTGGCGGGCGCCGCGGGCGCCATCGTCGAGAGCGGGCGCAAGGACCTGCAGGCGATGGTGCAGGCCAACGAGAAGTCCTATCAGGGCTTGCAGGCGGTGGTGCAGCGCCAGACCGAGATGCTCAAGGCATCGATCGTCGAATGGCAGGGCGCGGTGAAGGGCATGTCGCCCGCCGAGCCGCGCGAGAACCTTGCCAAGCTCGATGCCATGGGCAAGGCCGCCTTCAAGCAGGCGCTCGACGATATCCGCGAACTGTCGGAGTTGGCGGCCAAGTCACAGGCCGAGGCCTTCGACATCGTGAGCGAACGCATCCGGTCCAACGTGGACGAGGTCAGCAAGCTGCTGCAGCCCAAGCGCAAATGATGGCCGGTCGGCGTCTTGTGGCCTGATCCGAGAAAAAGGTCCGTGACGCTTCACACAGGAAGCGTACATTGGTCCCCATTCCTCAGCGATCGGAAAAGAACCAGCCATGGCATCGACTTCCATTCCAGCACGTACTTCCGCGACCGATGAGGCTGCGGCCCGGGAACGACTGCGGCAGGCACTGCCCGCCACGGTCGATCTGTTGAATCAGCGCCAGGCCGACCGGATCGACGACAAGGACATCGACGCCTACGTGAAACTGAACTGGCTCGAATGGCACGGCGGCGGCCTGCGCCTGACCATCACCGGGCGCAACGTGTGCGCCCAGACGGCACCGACCGCCGTCTGAAGCCTTATTGCCCCGCGATGATCTGCGCGATCAGGCCGGTGGCGATGGCGGCCAGCACATAGTCGCCGCCGACGCCGACCCACTGGTAGCCGCGCGGGGGCTGTTGCAGGCGATGGCCGCGCCAGTCGCCGACCACGTAGTTGCGGCCGCGGTACTCGCGCGGCACGTAGCCGCCGCGGCGCCATTCGGCACGCGGATGGGCGTAGCCGTGGCGGTCGAAATGGCGGCCGTCCCGAAAGTCCTGGCGAGCACCGTGGCGGTCGAACTGGCGGCCGTCCCGGAAGTCCTGGCGAGCACCGTGGCGGTCGAACTGGCGCTGCTGCTGTTGGTGCTGCTGCAGGCCCCGGCGATCGTCATGGTCGAACCGGCGATCCTGCGCAAAGGCGCCGCCCGCCATGCACATCGCAAGCGCCGCTGCGGCCACGGCCATGCTCTTGGACTTGATCATCTTGGAACTCCTTCGCGTTGATGAGGAGTTCAGTGTCGGCGGGCCATGTGTCGCGCACGCGCGGTGCGTGTAGGCGCGAGGTAAAGCTACGGCGCGCTGGTCTGGGGCCCGACCGGCGGCGGCGCGGCATGGCCGCCGCCGAGCTTGCGCCCGAAGGCCTCGCCCACCCTGCGCACCGGCCGGCTCGCGCGCTCCGACGCGTTGTTGACGCCACGCTCGGTGGCGCTGCCCGCGCGCTCGATGCCGCGGCCGGTGGCATCGGCGCCGCGCTCGATGCCGCCGAGAACCTTGCTGTCGCGAGGCGGGTTTTTCAGAGTGTGGGCGCGCTGCGCCTTCGGTGGGTTGTCGGCGCTCTGGGCCGATGCGGCAGCCGGCAGCGCGAGCACGGCCGCGAACATGAGCGCGGCGATCGATGCGGGAGAACGGGGTTCGATGGGCATGGTTCGGGTTCCTGGGTTCAAGTCGTCATTCCTCACTGGCAGCGGCACGCGCCATGCGCTCGCTCTTCCAGTACACGTCGTCGCCGCCGTCGATGCGGTTGAGCACGCGCGCCAGCACGAACAGCAGATCGCTCAGGCGGTTGAGGTACTGGCGCAGCGCATCGTTGAGTTCGGCCTCGGCGCCGAGCGCGACGACCGCACGCTCGGCGCGCCGCGCGACCGTGCGGCACACATGCGCCTGCGAGGCGGCCCGGGTGCCGGCCGGCAGGATGAACTCGGCCAGGCGCGGCAGCGCCGCATTGTGCTCGGCCAGCGCGTTGTCCAGCTGCAGCAGCGCATCGGCCTTGAGCAGCGTGTGGCCCGGCATCGAGAGCTCGCCACCGAGGTTGAAGAGCTGGTGCTGCACGTCGACCAGCAGCTCGCGCACGGGCGCCGGCATCGGCTCGCACAGCAGCACGCCGATCTGCGAGTTGAGCTCGTCCACGTCGCCCATGGCGTGCACGCGCAGGTGGTCCTTGGACACGCGCGTGTTGTCGCCGAGGCCGGTGGTGCCGTCGTCGCCGGTGCGCGTGGCGATCTGGGTAAGTCGATTGCCCATGTCGGGGCCCTTTTCGAATGCGGTTCGTAGAATGGTAGACCCTTCAGGAGACCCGCCGATGAACGCCCCCGCCGCCATTTCCCATCTCACGCCCGAGATCGCGCTGCGCGAGGTGCCCGACGCGCTGATCCAAGCCCTGAAGGCGCGCTTTGCCGAGCGCTGCTCGACCGCGATGGCGGTGCGCACGCAGCACGGGCGCGACGAGTCCTCCTTCGATGCGCCGCCGCCCTCGGCCGTGATCTTCGCCGAGAGCACGCAGGACGTGGCCGATGCGGTCAAGCTCGCGAGCGAGCACAGCGTGCCGGTCATTCCCTTCGGCGTCGGCTCCTCGCTCGAAGGGCACCTGCTCGCGGTGCAAGGCGGCATCAGCGTCGACGTGAGCCGCATGAACCGCGTGCTCTCGGTCAATGCCGACGACCTCACGGTCACGGTGCAGCCCGGCGTCACGCGCAAGCAGCTCAACGACGAGATCAAGAGCACCGGCCTCTTCTTCCCGATCGATCCTGGCGCGGATGCCTCGATCGGCGGCATGACCGCCACGCGCGCGAGCGGCACGAACGCGGTGCGTTACGGCACCATGCGCGAGAACGTGCTGGCGCTCGAGGTGGTCACGGCGAGCGGCGAGGTGATCCGCACCGGCACGCGCGCCAAGAAGTCATCGGCCGGCTACGACCTCACGCGCCTGATGGTCGGCAGCGAGGGCACGCTGGGCGTGGTGACCGAGATCACGCTGCGCCTCTATCCGCTGCCCGAGGCCGTGTCGGCGGCGATCTGCTCCTTCCCGAGCATCGAGGCGGCTGTGCGCACCACCATCGAGATCATCCAGCTGGGCGTGCCGATCGCGCGCGTGGAGCTGATCGACGTCAACACGGTGCGCATGGTGAACGCCTACGCGAAGCTCGGCCTGCGCGAGGAACCGATGCTCCTGATGGAGTTCCACGGGTCGCCGGCCGGCGTCAAGGAACAGGCCGAGACGGTGCAGGAACTGGCCAGCGGCCACGGCGGCAAGGCCTTCGAGTGGGCCAGCACACCGGAGGAGCGCACGCGCCTGTGGACCGCGCGGCACAACAGCTACTTCGCGGCCGTGCAGTCGCGCCCCGGCTGCCGCGTGATCTCGACCGATACCTGCGTGCCGATCTCGCGGCTGGCCGACTGCCTGCTGGAATCGGTGGCCGAGGCCGACGCCAGCGGCATCCCCTACTTCCTGGTCGGCCACGTGGGCGACGGCAACTTCCACTTCGGCTATCTGCTGGATCCGAATGCGCCCGAAGAGCGCGTGACGGCCGAGAAGCTCAACCATGCGCTGGTGTCGCGCGCGCTGGCGCTCGAAGGCACCTGCACCGGGGAGCACGGCGTGGGCCTGCACAAGATGGACTTCCTGGTCGCCGAAGCCGGCGCCGGCGCGATCGACATGATGCGCACGATCAAGCGCGCGCTCGATCCGAAGAACATCATGAATCCCGGCAAGATCTTCAGCCTCTGAGAAAGAAAAAGCCCGGGGCTCTGAGAGCCGCCGGGCTTTGCACCCTGAGCGCCGTGCCTTATTTCTTGGTGCTGCCGTTGCGCCGAACCGGCGCACGCTCTGCAGGCGCCGAGGTCTGGGACGGTGCCACGCCGCCATCGACGCCCAGCCGGCCGCCGCCGCCCAGGCCCTGCCCTTGCACCGTCTGCGCCTTGTAGTTGCGCAGCGAAACGACCATCTGGTTGAAGGCGTCCATGAAGGCGGCGCTGATCACCTTGCCCTGCGCCGTGTTGGTGTAGCCGCCGAGCGCGCCGGCGCCGCTGCCGCCGAAGACGGAGCCGAAGGCGCCGAAGTCGGTCTTGGAGGCGCTGCCTTCCGAAGCCGCGACCTGCACGCCCGAGCGGTTGTCGATCAGCGTGAGCAGCGCGCTGGCTTCCTTGGTCTGCAGGTTGCCGCCGACCGCGGCCAGCACGCCGCTGTAGCGGCCGCCGACCAGGCCGCCTAGCGAGGCGCCCGCGCCGCCGGCATTGCTGTTGCTGAACACGATCTCCGGCGACATGCCGTAGTCGGAGGCCACCATCTGGCCGCGGCCGAAATTGCTGCCCTGGCGCATTTCGCCCGAGGCCATGAGATCGCGTTCGCGCGACATCGCGTTCATGCCGGCCGCGCCGCGCTCGACCACCACGAAGCAGTTGGATTGCTGGATCAGCAGGCGCAGCAGGTTGGCCGTCGGGGGCAGCTTGTATTCGTTGCGCAGGACGGTGTACCAGCCCGCCGATTGGTTCTCGATCAGCGACACCGTGCCCAGCGGCGAGGCGCAGCGCTCGAGCGAGCTGCTGGTGTTGGCCGATGCACTGCCGGCGGCGCTGCCGGTGGCCACGGTCTTCGCGCTCTGGCTGCCCATCTGCATGTCGGTGGTCTGGCAACCGGTCAAAAGAAGCGCCCCCACGGCGACGGCGGCAAGCGGAAGTCGAGCGATGTGCATGGTGGAATCCCCTCCGAGATCTTTCGGATTGAAGTTAAAAAAAGTAACTTCCGAGGATATGCGCAAAGAAGCCGCCGGATCAATCGCCCGGAAGCAAGGGATCCACGATGTTGTTGAGTTATGCCGTTTGGCGGATGCGGTCGATCAGACCGTTGAGCGCATCGAGCGAGCCGAAGTGGATGGCGAGCTCGCCGCTCTCCTCCACCTTCCCGTTGCGCTTGCTGCGCTTCCTGATGCGCACTTCGACTTCGGCCGCCAGCAGATCGGCCAGCTCTTCCTCCACGCGCTGGAGGTCGCGCGACTTCTCGGCGGCACCGCGCCGCGGCGACGGCGTGAGGCTGAATTCGGCGGCCAGCTTCTTGACCAGCGCCTCGGCTTCGCGGACCGAAAGCTTCTTGGCGGCGATCTGGTTGGCCGCGGTGATCTGAGTGCCCTTGTCGAGCGAAAGCAGCGCGCGCGCGTGGCCCATGTCGATGTCGCCCGCCATCAGCATCGCCTGCGCCGGTTCGGCCAGGTTCAGCAGGCGCAGCAGGTTGCTGGCGGCGCTGCGCGAGCGGCCTACCGCCTGGGCCGCTGATTCGTGAGTGAGCCCAAACTCGGCGACCAGACGTTGCAGGCCTTGGGCCTCTTCCAGCGGATTAAGGTCTTCGCGCTGGATGTTCTCGATCAGCGACATGGCCGCGGCGGCCTCGTTCGGCACATCGCGCACGAGCACCGGCACGCTGTCCAGGCCGGCGAGCTTGGCCGCGCGGAAGCGGCGCTCGCCCGCGATGATCTCGAACTCGGCGTTCTTGGCGCGCGCCGCGTCGGTGTCGAGGCGGCGAACCAGGATCGGCTGCATGATCCCCTGCACCTTGATGCTCTCGGCCAGCTCGTACAGCGCACCCTCGTCCATGCGCGTGCGCGGCTGGTAGACGCCGGGCACCATCTGGTCGAGGGTCAGTGCGGTCGGATTGGGCGGCGCGGCATCGTCGTTGGCGGAGCTGTCCGGGCCGTTGAAGGTCGGGCCCAGCAGGGCTTCGAGTCCGCGGCCGAGGCCCTTGGGTTTCTTGGTGGCCATCGAGGTCATTCTTCTTTCAGTAGATCGTTCAGCAATTGCCGGCCCCGGGGCCAGTCGCCCAGGCCGGATTCGCCGTTGAGGTGGCCACCCCGACCTGCGTCGATGTAGCGGGCTTCCCAGTCGCGTGCCATCTCGCGCGATCGCTCGGCGGCACAGTAGGGGTCGTCGTTGGCCGCGATCACGAGAGCGCGGAAGGGCAAGGCTTGGCGCACGATCGGCGCCCAGCCGGGGATCAGCTCGCGCAGGTCCTCGCGCTCCAGGTCGCCCGGCGCGACCAGCAGCGCGGCCGCCACCTTGTGCGTGTTACGCGAATGCGCAGCCCAGGCGGCGACCAGGATGCAGCCCAGGCTGTGCGCCACGAGCGCGACCTGCCCCGGTGCGGCCAGAATCTCCTCTTCGAGTCGGGCCGACCAGTCGCCGCGCAAGGGGCGCATCCAGTCGTGCTGCTCGACTCGGTGATCGCCATGGACCGCCTCCCAGCGACTCTGCCAATGCGGCGGATCGCTGTCTTGCCAGCCGGGCAGCAACAGGATTTTCGGGACAGTCATCTGCTGCAAAATTGATAGCAAAAAAGGGTCCGACGGGCCTCAGAGGCCGTTCGGATTCTGGATCGCCACCGGCGGCGCATCCATCGGTTCCGGCGCGGGCGCGGTGGCGGCACCCGCCATCGCACTGGCCGGCGGCATCTTCTCGACCAGCTCCTGCGCAAAGGCGATGAACGCCTGGCTGCCCCGGGCCGCCGGATCGAAGACCACGCCTGGCAGGCCGTAGCTTGGCGCCTCGGCCAGCCGCACATTGCGCGGGATCACGGTGTCGAACACTTTTTCGCCGAAGTGGGACTTGAGCTGTTCGCTGACCTGCTGCTGCAGCGTGATGCGCGGATCGAACATCACGCGCAGCAGGCCGATGATCTGCAGGTTCTTGTTGAGGTTGGCGTGCACCTGCTTGATGGTGTTGACCAGGTCGGTCAGCCCTTCGAGTGCGAAATACTCGCACTGCATCGGCACGATCACGCCGTGGGCGCAGCACAAGCCATTGAGCGTGAGCAGGCTCAGGCTCGGCGGGCAGTCGATCAGGATGAAGTCGTACTCGGCGCCGATGGCGGCCAATGCCGTGCGCAGGCGCTTTTCGCGTCGGTCGAGCGCGACCATTTCCACTTCGGCGCCGGCCAATTCGCGGTTCGCGCCCAGCACGTCATAGCCGCACTTTTCGGACTTCACCCGCGCTTCGGCCACAGAAGCGGATTCGAGCAGCACGTCGTACACCGTCGTTTCCAGCTTCCGCTTGTCGATGCCCGAGCCCATGGTGGCGTTGCCCTGCGGGTCGAGGTCGATCATCAGGACCCGCTGGCCCACCTTGGCCAAGCCGGCGGCCAGGTTGACGGTGGTCGTGGTCTTGCCGACGCCGCCCTTCTGGTTCGCGATGCAGAAGATCTTCGCCATGCTATCGGGACACCGCCAGCTTGACGCCAAAGGCGATCAGGAAGACGCCGGCCAGCTTTTCCAGCATGGCCGAGATGCGGGGATTGGCGCGCAGGCGCTCGGCGAGGAAGTGCGTGAGCAGCGTCGCGATCAGGCAATAGACGAAGGTCAGCACGGCGATCGTCAGCGCCATCACCGCGAAGGTGGTGAGCCCCTGGTGGCGCGCCGGATCGACGAAGAGCGGGAAGAAGGCCATGTAGAAAACGATGGCCTTCGGGTTCAGCAGCGTGATCATCAAGGCCTGACGGAAGTACTGCCGCGGCCGGATGTTCAGAATCGGCGCAGCGCCGGGTTTGGCGGTCAGCATCTTGAAGCCCAGCCAGGCCAGGTAGGCCGCGCCCAGCCACTGGACGGCCTTGAATGCGGCCGGATAGGCACCCAACAAGGCGGCGACGCCGGCCACCGCAGCCCACATCAGCATCTGGTCTCCGGCGATCAGGCCGAAGGCAGCCGCCAATCCGCCGCGGATTCCGCCTTTGCCCGTCGAAGTAATGATCGCCAGGTTCCCGGGCCCGGGAATCGCGAGAAAGAGGATGATGGCGGCGACGAACGCGCCGTAGTCAGCGATGCCGAACATGGAATTTGCCTTCGATGGGAGAGCGTCGAGTCTAAGCGAGGTCGACGCACCGGGCGCCTGTCAGGCGGCAGGTTTTCGCGCCCAGACGATGCAACGCTCCGCATCGAGGCCCGGAACGCTCAATTGTTCCACGTGAAACACATCGATTCCGGGCGGCAGCTCGGCAAGTTCGTCGTCGGGCATCTTGCCCTTCATGGCCAGCCAAAGCCCGGCGGGCGCCAGCAGATGCCTCGAACCGCTGAAGAAGTCGGGCAGCGAGGCGAAGGCGCGCGAACTGATGAGCTCGTAGCTTCCAGCCAGCGATTCGACGCGCGCGTGCACGCCCCGCAGATTGGACAGCCCCAGCTCGGCCGCGACCTGCTGGACGAAAGCGGCCTTCTTGGCCACCGCATCGAGACAGTTGACCTCGATGTCCTCGCGCAGGATCGCAATCACCACGCCCGGCAAGCCGGCACCGGCGCCGACGTCGAGCAGCTTCGCTCTCCCCGGCCATTCACGGTTCAGCGGCCCGATCACCGACAGGCTGTCCAGCAGATGATGCGTCAGCACCGTCGCCGGATCGCGCAACGCCGTCAGGTTGTAGACCTTGTTCCACTTGAGGATGAGCGCGCCGTAGGCCAGCAGCCGTTCGCACTGGCGATCGCTCAGGGCGAGGCCGAGTTTGGCTGCACCCTCGCGCAGCGCCAGATGCTGGCTCATTCGCCGATCTGCTGCGGCTCGGCCGCCGCGTCCTTGGCGAAGGCGCGGTGCCCGCCCTTGCGCAGATGGATCATCAGCAAGGAGATGGCCGCCGGCGTCACCCCGGAGATGCGCGAGGCCAGCCCCAAGGTTTCCGGCCGGTGCTTGCTCAGCTTCTGCCGCACCTCGAAGCTCAGCGCGGCGACCTGGCTGTAGTCGAGGTCGGCAGGCAGCTTGAGATTCTCGAAGTGCGCCGCCCGCTCGACCTCGTCATGCTGGCGGTCGATGTAGCCGGCGTACTTCGCCGCGATCTCGATCTGTTCGATCTCCGATTCGCCCAGCGCCTGCTCGCAGCCGTACTTGCCGCCGTTTAGCGACATCAGCGAGGCATAGCTCACATTGGGCCGGCGCAGCAGATCGCCCAGGTTGTACTCCCGCTCGATCGGCTTGCCGAGCACGCGCTCGGATTCCGCCGCCGGCAGGTTGCGCGGATTGACCCAGATCGAACGCAAGCGCTCTGTTTCACGTGAAACAAGATCGCGCTTGCGCGAGAAGGCATCCCAGCGCGCATCGTCCACCAGGCCCAGCTTGCGCCCCATCTCGGTGAGCCGCATGTCGGCGTTGTCTTCGCGCAGTTGGAGCCGGAACTCGGCACGGCTGGTGAACATGCGATAGGGCTCGGTCACGCCCTTGGTGATCAGGTCGTCGACCAGCACACCCAGATAGGCTTCGTCGCGCCGGGGCAGCCAGGCGGCCTCCCCTCTGCATTGCAGCGCCGCGTTGATGCCGGCGAATAAGCCCTGCGCCGCCGCCTCTTCGTAGCCGGTGGTGCCGTTGATCTGCCCCGCAAAGAACAGCCCCTGGATCGCGCGCGTCTCGAAGTTGCTCTTGAGTTCGCGCGGATCGAAGTAGTCGTACTCGATCGCGTAGCCCGGTCGCAGGATGTGGGCGTTCTCCAGCCCGGCCATGGAGCGCACCAGCTGGTACTGGATGTCGAACGGCAGGCTGGTCGAGATCCCGTTCGGGTAGTACTCGTTGGTCGTCAGGCCTTCGGGCTCCAGGAAGATCTGGTGGCTTTCCTTGTCGGCAAAGCGATTGATCTTGTCTTCGACGCTCGGGCAGTAGCGCGGCCCGATGCCGTCGATCTTGCCGGTGAACATCGGGCTGCGGTCGAAACCGGAGCGGATGATCTCGTGCGTGCGTGCGTTGGTGTTCGTGATCCAGCACGGCATCTGCTGCGGGTGCATGTCGGCCCGGCCCATGAAGCTGAAGACCGGCATCGGCCCGGCACCGCCCGGCATGCCGTCTCCCGGCTGCTCGACGCACTTCGAGAAATCGATGCTTCGCCCGTCCAGCCGAGGCGGCGTCCCCGTCTTGAGCCGGCCCTGCGGGAGCTTCAGTTCCTTGAGGCGCGCCGACAGGCTGACTGCCGGCGGGTCGCCCGCGCGGCCGGCCTGGTAGTTGTCGAGCCCGACATGGATGCGGCCGTCGAGAAAGGTACCAGCGGTCAGCACCACCGCCCGCGCGCGAAACGCGATACCGACCTGCGTGATCGCGCCGACGACGCGGTCGCCTTCGATCATCAGGTCATCGACCGCCTGCTGGAACAGCGACAGATTAGGCTGGTTCTCGAGCCGGCGCCGGATCGCGGCCTTGTAGAGCACGCGGTCGGCCTGCGCGCGCGTGGCTCGCACGGCCGGCCCCTTGCTCGAATTGAGGATGCGGAACTGGATCCCGCCCTCGTCGGTCGCGATCGCCATTGCGCCGCCCAGCGCATCGACCTCCTTGACCAGGTGGCCCTTGCCGATGCCGCCGATCGAGGGGTTGCAGCTCATCTGCCCCAGCGTCTCGATGTTGTGGGTGAGCAGCAGCGTGCGCGCGCCCATGCGCGCGGAGGCCAGCGCGGCTTCGGTGCCGGCATGGCCGCCGCCGACGACGATCACATCGAATTCTTCGGGGTACAGCATGGAGAGTGGGGGCGCACCTGCGCGTGCGCTCGCGGAAAGGGGCGCCAATTTTAATCGCGGGCGCCGCTCCGTGCCGCGCACAGGGACAAGCGCCTGCGACCGATCGGGCCTGGATCTTTTGCTATCAATTTGATAGCAATTCGGTCGTTGCGGCCACCGGCTCCGGCTTCTCGATCCCCACCAGCTGCCCGCTCGGCGCCGGCGCTGCAGGCGGCGTGAGGCGTTCGTCCTGCAGCTCGCGCACGACCAGCGACTTGCCGGTCATGCGCACCGGCCCGAAGATGGTGCAGAAAGCGACGTCCTTCGCATCGCGCCCCGTGCCCACGCGCACCAGCCGGTCGACCCGCGCCATGCGCGTGGCATCGAACAGGACCCACCGCCCGCCCAGCCAGGCCTCGAACACCGCGTGGAAGTCCTGCGGCGGCTCGTCGAACCACACATAGCCCACCACCAGCCGCGCCGGAATGTTGAGCGCGCGGCAGAACGTGATGCCCAGGTGCGCGAAATCGCGGCACACGCCGGCGCGTTCGACGAAGACCTCGCGCGCGGTTGTGGTCGAGTCGCTGCTGCCCGGCTCGTAGGTGATGCTGTCGTGGATCCAGTCGGCGATCGCCTGCACGCGGCCGATGCCCGGCGGCAGGTCGCCGAAGAGCTGCTGCGCGCAGCGCGACATCAGGTCCGACTCGCAATAGCGCGTCGGCATCATGTAGTGGAGGATCTCGTTGGGCACCTGGTTCACCGGCACTTCGGCCAGATCCGGCGGCACTTCCACGTGCGCGCGCTGCACACTGGCCCGGTAGCGGATCTTCAGCGGCCCCGGGTTTGCATCGAAGCGGATGAAGCGATTGCCGCTGCCCTCGTCGCAGAAAGCCTGCATCTCCACTGCCGGCACGATCGCCAGATCCTCGCTGATCACGGCCTGTGCGCCGCTGCGCGCGGCCTCGATGTTGAACACCAGGTGCGACGGCGCCTCGACCTCGTAGTCGAGCACCGTCTCCACGTTCGAATAGTGCGTCAATCGATGGCCTTCTTGACTGCGCCCACCCCCAGGGCGGCAAGAACGAGGAACACGACGGCCAGGATCAGGAACAGGCCGAACAGCACCTTCGCGATGCCAGCCGCGCCGGCCGCCACGCCGCCGAAGCCAAGCGCGCCGGCGATCAGCGAGATCACTGCGAAAACAATGGCGTACTTCAACATGAGCGAGCTCCTTGTGCGGACACCGGTCCGCGGTGCCTGCAGCTTAGAAAGACGTGCCGATCGCCCCGATAGTCGCCGTGCCCAAGGCCCCGTAGGACAAACGCGCTCGCAGCGAACCCGCTAGCATCGGCCTCGCGTTTGCAAGAAAGAACGCTTTCCGAACATCCATTGGAGTTTTTCGCATGAAGCTGTACTACTCGCCGGGCGCCTGCTCGCTGTCGCCCCATATCGCGCTGCGCGAAGCGGGCCTCGCCTTCGAACCCGTGCTCGCCAGCACCAAGAGCCACAAACTGCAGGACGGCACCGACTACTACGGCATCAACCCGCTCGGCTACGTTCCGATGCTCGAGCTCGACGACGGCACGCGCCTGCGCGAAGGTCCGGCCATCGTGCAATACATCGCCGACCTCGCGCCGACCAAGAACCTCGCCCCCGCCAATGGCACGCTCTCGCGCTACCGGCTGCAGGAGTGGCTCACCTTCATCGGCACCGAGATGCACAAGACCTACTCGCCGATGTTCAACCCCAACATGCCCGAAGAAGCCAAGGCCATCTTCAGGACCAAACTGCAATCGCGCTACGAGTGGCTCAACGGCGAGCTCGAAGGCAAGAGCTATCTGATGGGCGAGCACTTCACGGTGGCCGACGGCTACCTGTTCACCGTCACCAACTGGACCAAGCCGACCGGCGTCGACATCTCGCCCTACGCGAACGTTCAGGCCTGGCACGCACGCGTCGGCGCCCGTCCGGCGGTGCAGGAAGCCATGAAGACCGAAGGCCTGCTCAAGTAAGCAGCAGCGGCCGCTGCCGCGAGGCCAGCGCCGCCCCAGCCCACAAGGTGATCGCCGAGGCCACCAGGCCGCGCCCCAGCCCGCCCGGGCCGTCGGAGATCCAGCCGGTCACGGTGGGCCCCACGATCTGCCCCAGCGCGAAGATGATCGTGAAGGCACTGATGCCGGTGGCCCATTGTTCGGCCGGCAGGTTGTGGCGCACCAGCGCGGTGGTCGAGGCCACGACCGACAGGAACACCGCGCCGAACAGCAGTCCCGAGACCAGCGTCACCGGCCACGCCGCGCTCAGCACCGGCAGCAGCGTCGCCAGGCCCAGCAGCGCATTGAGCACCGCCTGCGGCTGGCCGCCGTGGAAGCGATCCAGCAAGCCGGCCCAGAGCCGCGACGACGCCACGCAGGCCACGCCGAGCAGCGCATAGAAGATCGTGATACGGAGCGGGCTCGCGCCCTGCTCGCGCAGCAGCGCGACCACGAAAGTCATGTAGCCGATGTAGCCGGCTCCGAAAAGCGCATAGCCGCAGAGCGCCCAGCCGAAGCGATGCACGTGCGCGGGCTGCGCGGCAGGCTCCTGCGTCGACGCCGCAGCCGCTGATGCATGCGCCCCGCCGGGCATGGCATGCGCCGCGAAACCCAGCACGGCCGTCCCCGCGAAGCTCGCCAGCGCCAATGCCCACCAGGCCCAGGCCCAGCCATGTGCTTCGCTCGCCGCGGCCTGCAAGACCGGCGGCACCAGCAAGGCCGACAGCGTGATGCCGAAGCCCGTGCCGCCGTAGTACAGGCCCAGCAGGAACCCGGCGCGCGAAGGCTGCAGCGTCCCGAGCCGCGCCGCCAGCAGCCCGCCCGCGACGAACACCCAGGCGCTCGCCAGCCCGGCCAGCAAGCGCTGAAGCAGCAGCGCCGAGGCCGAGGTGAAGAAGCCGCTGGCCGCCATGAACAGGCTGGCCCACAGCGCGCCGCCGACCAGCAGGCGCACCGGTCCGAAGCGCCGCATCAACGCCGGCGTCATCAACGCGCCCAGCAGGTAGCCGGCCGCGTTCGCGGTGTTCATCGCGCCTGCCAGCGTGTAGCTCCAGCCCAGGTCCGCGCGCATCGGCGGCAGCAGCAAGGCATAGGAGAAGCGCGTGATGCCGAGCGAAACCGCGGCTCCCATCGACAACGCGAGCGCGAGGCGCAAGGCCTGCGCGGGCGTGAGCGTGGTGGCGTGCATCGTCATGGCGTGCGGGCATTCTGCTGCATCCCCTAGCAGCAAACCGACAACCCCGCGGCAGCACGGTTAGGCGCGCCGGTTTACCGTTCGCGCTGCTCATCCACCCCAACAAGCAGAACCGATGTCCTCCCTCTTCGACCCCATCCAGGCCGGCCACCTGAAGCTGGCCAACCGCATCGTCATGGCGCCGCTCACGCGCAACCGCTCGCCCGACGCCGTGCCGCGCGACATCACCGCCACCTACTACGCGCAGCGCGCCAGTGCCGGACTGCTGATCACCGAAGCCACCGCGATCAGCCAGCAGGGCCAGGGCTATGCCGACGTGCCCGGCCTCTACGGCAGCGAGCAGCTCGAGGCCTGGAAGCGCGTGACCGATGCGGTACACGCGCAGGGCGGCAAGATCGTGGTCCAGCTCTGGCACGTGGGCCGGGTCTCGCACAACGAGCTGCAGCCAGACGGCGGCCAGCCGGTCGCGCCCTCGGCCATCACGGCCAGGACCAAGACCGTGCTCTTCAGGGACGGCGTTCCCACTTACGTCGAGACCTCCGAGCCGCGCGCGCTCGACGCGAGCGAGCTGCCCGGCATCGTCCACAACTACGCTGCGGCGGCACGCAATGCCGTCGAGACGGCCGGCTTCGACGGCGTCGAGGTGCATGCCGCCAACGGCTACTTGCTCGACCAGTTCCTCAAGACCGGCAGCAACCAGCGCAGCGACGACTACGGCGGCAGCATCGAGAACCGCGCCCGCCTGCTGCTCGAAGCGACGCGTGCCGTGGTGGACGCGGTCGGCGGCGGCCGCACCGGCATCCGCATCTCGCCGGTGACGCCGGCCAACGACGTGCACGACCAGAATCCGCAGCCGCTCTTCGAGTACGTCGTGAAACAGCTCGCCACGCTCAACCTGGCCTACATCCACGTCGTCGAGGGCGCCACCGGCGGCCCGCGCGAGCTGGAAGACCGCCCCTTCGACTACGAAGCCCTCAAGGCCGCCTACCGCCGGGCCGGCGGCAAGGGTGCCTGGATGGTGAACAACGGCTACGACAAGCCGCTGGCCGAAGAGGCCTTGAAGGAAGGCGACGACCTCGTGGCCTTCGGCAAGCCCTTCATCTCCAACCCCGACCTGGTGCGCCGCCTGCGCGAAGGCGCGCCGCTCAATCCCTGGGACAAGAACACCTTCTACGGCGGCGGCGCGAAGGGCTACATCGACTATCCGGCGCTGGGCTGACCGTCCCCGGGCGGGCTCGGCGCGAAGGCCACGCTGACCCGCAGCCCGCCCGCGTCGGAGGCCTTGTCGAAGTGCAGCTCGGCGTCCAGCAGCGCGGCATAGCGCGCCACGATCGCCAGCCCGAGGCCGGCGCCCTGCCCCAGCTTCTGCCCGGCCGGGCCTTGCGACCAGCGCTGCAGCAGGTCGCGCTGGACCTCGGGCGCGATGCCGGGGCCGTCGTCGATCACGGCGAGCGTGCGACCCGCAAGCTCGATGGTGATGGTGCGGCCGCCGTAGCGCAGCGCGTTGTCGATCAGGTTGTCGAGGATGCCTTCGACCAGTGCGGCGCTGGCCTGCACCGTCACCGGCTGGTCCAGACCGAGCGCGCCCAGGTCCACGCCCTGTGCATCGGCGCGCGCGAGATGGCGCAGCACCGCCTGCTCCACCAATTCGTCGAGTCGAAGCGGCATGCGCTGCAGGCCGGTGCGGCCCTCGTCGGCCAGTGCCAGGGCGAGCAGCTGGTCGACCAGGTGGCTCGCGCGCGCCTGGCTCGCGGCGATCTGCGCCAGCTGTTTGCGCCACACGGCCGGCGCCTGCTGCGCGAGGCCGTAGTCGGCCAGGGCGCGGATGCCGGCCAGCGGCGTGCGCAGTTCGTGCGCCACGTTGCCCGCGAATTCGCGCTGCGCACGCACGCTGTGGCCCAAGCGTTCGAACAGCGCGTTGAGCGTCTCGCCCAGGCGCTCGAGTTCACGCGAGCCGCGCGCCACCGGCACCGGCGCCAGGTCATGCGCATCGCGGCGGTCCAGCGTCTGGCGCAGCTCGCCGAGCGGGCGCAGCTCGCCCTCGATGCCGCGCCACAGCCAGATGGCCAGCAGCGCCAGCAGCACGCCCTGCGGCGCCAGCGAATAGAGCAGCAGCCGCTCGACCAGCGCGCTGCGTGCGCGCGTGGTCTGCGCGATCACGACGCGGAATGCCTTGGGCGCGTCGTGGTTCAGCACCACCGCGCGCAGCGCCTGGCCCCCGTAGTCCACATCGGAAAAGCGATGCCGCGCGCCCTCCTCCGGCGCCGGTGCCTGCAGTCCCGGGTGGCCGGCGAGCCGCGAGCCGTCGGGCCGCAGCACCGCGAAGTACACCGTTTCGGACTGGTCGAAGAGCACGCTCGTGACCTCGCGCGGCGACAGCTGCAACTGGATGTCGCGCTCGCCGGCCTCCACGTTGGCCGACACCGAATAGGCATCGTCGAGCAAGGCGCGGTCGAAGGCCTGCTCGGTGAAGTGGCCGGCCACCGCTACCGCCACTGCGGTGCCCACCAGCCAGGTCAGGGCCAGCGGCAGCAGCACGCGCCGCAGCACGCGCGAAGTGAGCGAAGGCGCGCCCGCCGACGCCCGGCGCGGCGCCGGCTTCACTCGGCCGCTTCCAGCAGGTAGCCGATGCCGCGCAGCGTGCGGATCGCCGCGCCGCTGCCCGCGAGCTTCTTGCGCAGGCGCGAGATGAAGGCCTCCAGCGCGTTGTCGCCCAGCGCATCGTCGAAGCTGGAGAGCTTGTCGGACATGGTCCGTTTGCTGACCGCGCGGCCCGGCGGACTCATGAGCTCCCACAAGACCTCGAACTCGCGCGCCGGCAGCTCCAGCGGCGCGCCGGCCATCGAGAAGCGGCGCGCCTTGCGGTCCAGCCGCAGCCGGCCCAGCGTGGCGATGTCCTCGGTGCCCTGCGCGCGGCGCACCAGCGCGCGCAGACGCGCCTCCACCTCGGCCAGGTCGAAAGGCTTGCCGAGGTAGTCGTCGGCGCCCGCATCGAGGCCGGCGATGCGCTCCTCGGTGCGATCGCGCGCGGTCAGCACCAGCACTGGCGTGCGGTCGCCGCGTGCGCGTGCCTGGCGCAGCACGGTGAGCCCGCTGGCGAGGCCGCTGGTCGGGCTGGCGGTTGCCGGCAGGCTGAGATCGAGCAGCACCGCATCGAAGAGCTGCACGCGCCACAGGTGGTCGGCATCCTCCACGTTCGCCGCGACGTCCACGCGATGCCCGGCATCGCCCAGGCTGCGCAGCATCACGCCGCGCAGCACCGCATCGTCTTCGACCAGCAGGATTCGCATGGGACAGGGAGTGGAGAGTTCGTTACCGGGGCATGCCGCGGGCCGCAGGCGAGGATACGGCAAGCGGCGAGCGCCCCTGTACTGGACGTTGACAACGTGAGAAGGTTGACACTTGCGCGTCATCCCCATGAAAGGAGCAACGATGAGCCAGAAATTCCAGGTCCTGGGCATGAGCTGCGCCCATTGCGCGAGCGCCGTTCAGAACGCAGTGCAGACGGTCGATCCCGAGGCGCAGGTCACGGTCGATCTCGAAACCGGCCATGTCGACGTGCTGAGCCATCAGCCGCGGCAGGACATCATCGTGGCGATCGAGAACGCCGGCTACCAGGCGCAGTGAAGCCAGGCCCGAGCTGAAGCCAGCCGGAGACACCGGAAAATGCACGAAACAGTTGAATACTTTATGTTTCAAAGTGCAAAATATGCGCTGCATCCACCGTGAGCAAAGAGGGCTTCCATGCTGTCGAGTCTGCTGCCGTCATCGGTCCGCGAAGCTGCCTACCGCCGCAAGTTCCTGGACAACCGCGAAGAGAACCTGTTCATGGGTTCCTTCGAGAGCTTCGCCGCTGCCGAAGCCGGCGCGCCGCCCTCCAAGGCCGTCGGATACGACAACGCCCCGGCGGATGCCTTCTACAGTCACCAGGTCGCTTTCTACGACTACCCGGGCCTGTTCTGGCTAGGCCGCGCGCTCGACGACGGCATGCGCAGCATCTTCGACCTGGGCGGCCACGTCGGCATCAAGTACTACGCCTTTCGCCGCATGCTCCACTACCCTGCCGACCTGCGCTGGACCGTCTGCGACGTGCCCAAGGTGGTGGAGAGCGGCCGGGAGCTCGCGGTGCAGCGCGAGGCCAGCGCGCAGCTCGGCTTCACCACCGACTGGCGCGACGCGAGCGGCTGCGACGTGCTCTACGCCTCGGGCAGCCTGCAGTACCTGCCGACGCACATGTCCGAAATCATCGCCGCGCTTGCCGTGAAGCCGCGGCGCATCATCCTCAACACGACGGCGGTGCATCCCGAGCGCACGCTCTACACGCTCAACAGCATCGGCTTCGCCGTCTGTCCCTACCGGATCCAGCACCACGACGAGCTCTTCGCCGAGCTCGCCGCCGCCGGGTACAAGCGGCGCGACGCCTGGCGCAACGAGGGCAAGCCCATCGAGGTGCCTTTCGTCGACGGCGGCGACAAGCCCTATTACGCGGGCTGCTGCTTCGATCTGCATTGAAGCGCCAAGGCTAGGCTCCGCGCACCATCGACAGGATTTTCCCGGCGTCCAGCGTGCGCGCCTTCTCCTGCATCGCCGGCAGGTAGCGCGTCTGCAGGCCCTGGGCTTCCTGCGTGACGCTCGCATACGCCTCCTTCAGCATCTGCGTCGACAGCGTGCGCCCGCCTGCGTAGTAGCGCTTGGCGACATGGCCCAGCGCATAGGTGGTCGCGAAGCTCATGCCCGAGCTCACCGCCTGCTTGCCGAGGCCGCGCAGCATCCCGCCGCCGACCTTGCCGAGCAGGCCGCCCAGCAGCTTGCGCCCGGCCTGTTCGAGGTACTGCGAGGTCAGGCCGACGCCGACCGTGGCGAGGAAGTCCTTCACATGGCCGCTGTCGAGCTCGTAGCCGTGTGCGCGGCCGATGCGGTAGACCAGCTTCATCTGCAGCGGGATGATGGCCATGGTCGAGAGCGTCTCGGGCAGCAGCTCGAGCGCGCCGTTCAGGATCGCGGCGTTGAGGATCGCCTGGTCGAGCTCGGCGTTGTCGACGGTGGCGGCCGGCGCCGCGGAAACCGTGGCGGCACCCGTAGTGAGCGGCACCGCCGCGATCTCCTCGGCCTCCTTGGCGAACTGCTGCGCCGCCGGCGCATCGAGCCCGAGCGAGCTGCGCACGTCGGCGAGGAACATGCGCTCGGCCTCCGATTGCGTGCCGTCGGCATCGCAGACGCAGACCGCCATTTCGTAGGCGAGCTGCTTCGATTCGGAACTCTTCAACTCCGCCGCCACTGCGGGCAGCGACACGCGTTTCATCAGCACGTCTTGATAGAGCATGGGCAGCTGCACGCCGTCGGCCTGCGAGAGCCCTTCGGCAATGCGCTTGATCTCTGCGCGTTCGCGCTCGTGCTTCTCGCCGTCGACGAAAGCCGCCAGCAGGCTGAGGGTGACGATGGCCCGGGTTTCGGATGGGGTCACGGTGCGGTTCTCCAGAATGCAAGGCCCTGTTCGTTCGGCATCGCGCGCAAAGGTTCCGGCCCGCTACCATCCGAAACATGCCCTTCAACCCCCGGATCCTGATCGCCGAAGACGAGTCGGGCATCGCCGACACCCTGCAGTACGTGCTCAAGACCGACGGTTTCGCGCCCGTCTGGTGCGCCACGGCCGAGGAGGCGATCGCGCAATTCGCCGCCGATCCGCCCGCGCTCGCGATCCTGGATGTCGGCCTGCCCGACATGAACGGCTTCGAGCTCTTCAAGCGCCTGCAGGCCCTGAACCGCGAAGCCGGCGGCGCCGAGGTGCCGATGCTCTTCCTCACCGCGCGCAGCGACGAGATCGACCGCGTGGTCGGCCTCGAGCTCGGCGCCGACGACTACATTGCCAAGCCCTTTTCTCCGCGCGAGCTGGTGGCGCGCGTGCGCACGATCCTGCGGCGCAGCGGGCGCGGCAACGGCTCGGCAGCGCCCGCTGCACCGCCGAAGAGTGCGCCCCCCGCGCCCTTCACGCTCGATGCCGAGCGCATGCAGATCCGCTACTACGGCCGCCTGCTCGAACTCTCGCGCTACGAGTACGGCCTGTTGCGCCTGCTGATCCAGCGCCCGGGCCGAGTGTTCACGCGCGACGAGCTGCTGCAACTGGTCTGGGACGATGCCAGCGACAGCTTCGACCGCACCGTCGACGCGCACATCAAGACCCTGCGCGCCAAGCTGCGCGCCATCGCGCCGGAGGTCGAACCGATCCGCACCCTGCGCGGCACGGGCTACGCGCTCAACGAAGAGTTGCCGGCGAATCGGAGATGAGCACCAGGCCGGCGCCGGGCATGGGGCCCATCCCTTGAGCAGAAGAACCCGCATCTTCATCGGCATCCTGCTGATCTACACGGCGGGCATCGCCTTCCTGCTCTACCGCGTGGTGTCCGACATCGACCCGCGCTACCGCGAGTCGGCCGAGGAGTCGCTGGTCGAGACCTCGCAGCTGATGGCCAGCCTGATCGAGCAGGACGTGATCGCCGGCGCCATCAACACGGCGCGGCTGGAGCCGCTGTTCCGTTCGGCCTACGCGCGCCAGTTCTCGGCCCAGATCTACAACCTGCACAAGAGCCGCGTCGAACTGCGCATCTACGTCACCGACCGCTCAGGCCGCGTGCTCTTCGATTCGCTGGGCCGCAGCGTCGGCGCCGACTTCTCGAAATGGAGCGACGTGAGCCGCACGCTGGCCGGCGTCTACGGCGCGCGCACCTCGCGCGACATCGAAGGCGACCCGATGACCTCCGTGATGTACGCGGCCGCACCGGTGCGCTGGAACAACGAGATCGTCGGCGTGGTCAGCGTCGGCAAGCCGGTGCAGAGCTTCGGCCAGTTCGTCGAGGACGCACGCGCGCGCACGCTGTGGGTCGGCGTCGGCTCGGCCTTCGCGCTCTTGCTGCTGGCGCTCATCATGTCGGTCTGGCTGGTGCGGCCCTTCGGTCTGATTTCCGATTACTGGCGCTGGCTGCGCAGCCAGCGCAGCTGGAGCCTCGGGCGCATGGTACGCCGCGCGGTCGACACGCTGCGCAGCGGCGTCGGAGAGATTCGCGACGCGCTGACCGGCCGCAACTACGTAGCCGACTACGTGCAGACCTTCACGCACGAGATCAAGAGCCCGCTGTCGGCGATCCGCGGTGCGGCCGAGCTCCTGCAGGAACCCTCCATGCCGCAGGCCGAGCGCGAGCGCTTCCTCGCCAACATCGCGAGCGAGACCGAGCGCATCCAGGAGATTGTCGACCGCATGATGGAGCTGACGGCACTGGAGACCCAGCGCGCGCTGGAGCGCAGCGAGCCGGTCGCACTGGCGCCGCTGCTGCGGGAGGTCGCCGCGAGCGCGCAGGGCGCCGCGGCGGCGCGCGAGATCCGGCTGCATGTCGCGATCGACACCGAGGCCCGCGTCGAGGGCGATCCCTTCCTCTTGCGCCGCGCGGTCAGCAACCTGCTCGACAACGCGATCGACTTCTCGCCGCCGGGCGCCGAGGTCGCGCTCGCGCTGCATGCCGGCGCGCGCGAGGCCCGCGTCACGGTACGCGACCACGGCCGCGGCATCCCCGACTACGCGAAGGACAAGGTGTTCGAGAAGTTCTATTCGCTTGCGCGCCCGCACAGCCAGAAGAAGAGCACCGGCCTCGGCCTGGCCTTCGTGAAGGAGATCGCGGCGCTGCACCGCGGCCGCATCGAGCTCGCGAACGCGCCGCGCGGCGGCGCGCTTGCGACGCTCACGCTGCCCACACAGCCGCACCGATAGCGGCAGCCTTCAGGGAGGTTTCCGGCGTCAGCCGTTCATTCTCGGAACTCCTGCCCCAGTGACTCTCTTCGGTTCTGCACCCGACACCGTGGGCTCGCCAGAATCACCCAGCGATATCAGCTCGGGACGTGCCGGCAGATCGGCAGGCAGGCGCAGCTCCCACACGAGCCCGATGCGGTTCAGCGCGCTGAGCACCCACCAGCCCGGATCCCACTCCCCGGCTCTGAGGCCCAGCCGCGCCGAGCCCGGAAACGCATGGTGGTTGTTGTGCCAGCCCTCGCCCATGGTCAGCAGGGACGTCCAGCGAATATTGCGACCTTGCACGGCGGCGCCACGCACCTCGTGGTGCATGCCGCCATGGTTGTGCGCGAACCAGCCGACGAGCCAATGGCCGAAGACGCCGGCAGCGATGCGTGCGCAGACCCCCCAAACGACGTATCCCCAGCCACCCCAAAACCAGAACAGGACCGCCAGCGGCAATTGCTGCAGCATCCACGTGCGTTCGAGCCAGCGATAGAAAGGGTCTTCGGCCACCGCGGCCTCGATCTCGACGTGCGGCGGATCAGCCAATTGCAGCTCGCAATGCAGTTGCCACCAGGCGTCGATCCAGCACGCACGGCCATGGCGTAGGTAGTCGTGGCATACCGGCAGGCGCTGCGCGCAATCGCGAAGATCGTGTTGACGCAACAACCCCAACGGCCCACCCAGCCCGACCTGCACGCCGCACCAGACCCAGGCATACGCAAGCCACCGCGGACATTGAAAACTGTTGTGGATCAGCTTGCGGTGACTGCCCAGCGAATGACCGAACAGCAGCACGACGCCGGTGCTCCCCGCAAAAAGCAGCAAGGCGCTCCAGCTGAAACTGAGCGCCCCGCCGATGATCGCGACCGTCGACATGCCGACGAACCACAGCGACTTGGCCGGCGCGTAGCGCACCACACCCACCGTCACGGCGTCCTGGTCGATTGGCATCACGCGGTGCGGCTGCATATGCGCGCGATCATAGAAGGGCCGCGACGACAGCCGGATGGCATCCGCTACCTGAACAAGTCGAGGATGCGGTTGCGCTCCTCCGGCGGCGGCATCGCGCTGACCGGCACCGCGGCCAGCGCCTCGGCCGGCGGCGTCGGGCCGGTGTCAATGCCCAGGCTGGTGATGCCGCGGCCCGGCGCGTAGTCGTCGTAGTACCACTCGCCGTCGACCTTCACCACGCCGTCGGGCGCCGGCAGCTCGGCCATCGGCACGCCCTGCAGCGCCGCCTGCATGTAGCCGGTCCAGATCGGCAGGCTCAGGCTGCCGCCGGTCTCGCCGCGAACGCCGAGCTGGCGCGGCGTGTCGTAGCCGATCCAGGCGATGCCGACGCGGCTTGGCTGGAAGCCGGCGAACCAGGTGTCGATCGAATCGTTGGTGGTGCCGGTCTTGCCGTAGAGGTCGCCACGCTTGAGCGCCTGATGGGCCTTGAAGCCGGTGCCGTTCGTGACCACGCTTTGCAGCAGCGAAGCCATGACGAAGGCATTGCGCTGCGAGATGGCGCGTACGCTCTCGTCGCGCACCGGCGGCTCGGCCTCGAACAGCACCTGGCCCTTGGGGTCGGTGATGCGCGTCACGAGCCAGGGGCTGACGCGATAGCCGCCGTTGGCGAACACGCCGTAGGCGGCCGCCATCTGCATCGGCGTGACGGAGCCTGCGCCGAGCGCCATCGGCAGGTAGGCCGGATGCTTGGCACGCTCGAATCCGAAGTTGCCGATCCAGTCCTGCGCGAAGCGTGGGCCGATCGACTCGAGCACGCGGATCGTCACCATGTTCTTCGATTGCTCGAGCGCGCGCCGCAGCGACATGGCTCCATCGAAACTGCCGTCGTAGTTCTTCGGCTCCCACGGCTGGCTTCCGGTCGCGGCGCGGTCGAACAACAGCGGCGCATCGTTGACGATGGTGCCCGGCGTGAAGCCCTTCTCGAGCGCGGCCGAATAGATGAAGGGCTTGAAGCTCGAGCCCGGTTGGCGCCAGGCCTGCGTCACGTGGTTGAACTTGCTCTTGCCGAAATCGAAGCCACCCACCAGCGCCTTGATCGCACTGTCGCGCGGGTCCAGCGCCACGAAGGCGCCTTCGACTTCGGGCATCTGGACGATCTCCCACGCGCCCTTGGGCGTCTTCGCCACGCGGATCACTGCGCCGCGCCGCACGCGCACGTTCGGCGCGGCCCGTTGCGACAGGCCCGCCTGCGCAAGGCGCAGGCCCTCGCCCGTGATGCTCAGTTGATCGCCGTTGGCACGCACGGCGCTGACCTCCTTCGCGTCGGCCTGCAGCACCACGGCGGAGAGCACATCGTCGTTGTCGGGATGCGCGGCCAGAGCCTCATCGACGGCATCGTCGAGCTCGGCGGGTTCGGCGGGCAGGTCGACGAAGCGCTCGGGCCCGCGATAGGGCTGGCGCCGTTCGTAGTCCATGATGCCGCGGCGCAGCGCCTTGTAGGCCGCCGCTTGATCGGCCGCCACGAGCGAGGTCGTGACCTGGAGGCCGCGCGTGTAGGTACTGCTGCCGTACTGCGCATACATCAGCTGGCGCACCGTCTCGGCCACGTATTCCGCATGCAGGCGCTTCGGCTCGGAGGGGTCGCGCAGATGCAGCGCTTCCTTCTTCGCCTGCGCCGCCTGCGCGGCCGTGATGGCGCCGACCTCCTGCATGCGATCGAGCACATACAACTGGCGGGCCCGCGCGCGGCGGGGATTCTTCAGCGGATTGTTGGCATCGGGCGCCTTCGGCACGCCCGCCAGCATGGCGGCCTCCGCGAGCGTGATGTCCTTCAGGGGCTTGCCGAAATAGACCTCCGAAGCCGCTGCGAAGCCGTAAGCACGGTGGCCGAGGAAGATCTGGTTCAGGTAGATCTCGAGGATCTGGTCCTTGCTGAGCCGCTCTTCGAGCCGGAACGCAAGCAGGGCCTCGTAGGCCTTGCGCGTCAGCGTGCGCTCCGAGCTCAGGTAGACGTTGCGCGCCACCTGCTGCGTGATGGTGGATGCGCCCTGGCGCGTGCCGTGCCGCAGGTTCGCCAGCACCGCGCGCAGCAGGCCCTTGGCATCGACGCCACCATGCGCGTAGAAGCGCGCATCCTCGACCGCGACCACCGCGTTCTTCAGCGACCGGGGCATGTCGGCGATCGGAATGAGCTGGCGCCGCTCTTCGCCGAACTCGCCAATCAGCACACCGTCGGAGGTGAAGACTCGCAGCGGCAGCTTGGGCCGGTAGTCGGAAAGCTCCGAGACATCCGGCAGATTCGGATAGATCACCGCCACGGCGATGCCGGCAGCGCATAACAGCGCGGCCGCGCTGCCTGCCGCAGCGACAACGCCCCAGAACAGGACGCGTTGCAAGCCGGCCTTCATGACTGCGCTCCGGCAGCAGCGGCGGGCTTGCCGCTTCCCGTCGACAAGGCATACCAGTCGACCTTGCGCGTCGCCAGCATCAGCACGGCAAGCATGCCGAAGATCAGCAAGGCCCCGAGCAGCAGCGCATTGCTTTCTGACGCGAGCAGCCCGTACAGCGCGCCGTAGAGCAGCGCCACATAGGCGCCGAAGGAGGCGCCGCGCTGCCAGCCGCCCAGCACGGCGCTGAAGTACACCGCCAGCAGCAGCACGCTGGCACCTGCCGCGCCGGCGTAGGCGAGCCAGAATGCCACCTTCTCCGACAGCGCCAGCAGCAGCAGGAAGAACAGCGCGATCGAGAGGCCGACCAGCCCGTACTGCACCGGATGCAGGCGCAGCTTTCGGAACAGCTCGAACATGAAGGCCGCCATCAGCACCAGGCCGATGAACAGGAGCCCGTATTTCGTCGCCCGCGTCGACATCGAGTAGACGTTGAGCGGCTGCGCGAGCGAGACATCGAAGCTCTGCAGCGCTGCAGGCGACTTGGGACCCTTCATGCCGCTGCGCACTTCCTCGCGCGCCGAGGTCACGAGCGAGGACACGCGCCAGCGCGCAACGAAGCCCTGATACGTCACGGTGCGCTCCGAAGCCAGGAAGCGGCCGCCGAAGCTCGGATGCGCCCAGGGCGAGGTCAGGTGCGCGGTGGTCTCCTCGCCGATCGGCACCATCGCCAGCTTCTCCTGCCCGACCAGCCCGAGCTTGAGCTGGAAGGGCAGCGGCTGCTTCGCCTGCCAGGCCGCCAGCGCGCTGCCCGCGAGCGGCGCATGGATGCCGTTCGCGAGCCAGGCCTCGTCGGCAAGACCCGGCAGGCGCTGCTGGAAGCGCAGCGTCTCGGCGCCGGCCTGCAGCGCGGGCGAACCGTCGAGCCCGCGCAGGTCGCTGACGTTGAAGGCCATGTAAGGCGGCTTGAGCTCGATCGTCGAGCCCTTCTCGCTCGACGGCAGCGTGGCCGGATCGAAGGCCCCGAAGGCGCCGGAAAGCGACGCGTTCAGCGTGTAGAACGGGATCCGGAAGATCCCGCGGTAGCGTTCCTGCGGCGCCAGGCTGCCCTCGATGTGCAGCTTGTCGGGGAACAGCAGATGCGCCATCTCCTTGCTGCGCGCTTCCTGGCCGACGATCCGGCCCTGTGCATCGCGCAGCGGCTCCATCCAGCGCTCCACGTAGGGCACGACCAGCAGCGGGCCGATCACGGTTTGCGCGCCGGCATAGGTGGCGGCGAGCTCCTGCGCCGCCTCCTGCTGGCTGCGGCCGCGCTCGCGGTTGAGCGACTCGATCTGGCCGAGCGGAATGCACAGCAGCACGGTCAGGGCCAGGAGGCCGAAGACCTTGAGCAGCACGGAATTTCGAAGTGTCTGAAGCATGGGAATCTCTCCTCGTCGATGACGATGCGGCGATGCTCGCGCCGCCATCCGAAGCGCATGTGAAGTGCGGCCTCCCGCGCACTTCACACGGACTTCACACAGCGCCTTTCGCTTCAAACAGGCTTCCTACTGGCTTCGAGTCCGCGCTCGACAGTGACTGCCGTGCACCGTTGCACGACCACCGGACCACCACAATGGAAGCCACCACAACCCGTCCCGGCCGCTGGCTCTGGCTCGCGACGCTGGGTCTCGCAAGCAGCTGCTTCTTGCTGCTCGTCGCCCGGCCGCTGCATGCGCAGCAAGCGACCGGCCCGCGCCTGAAAACCGAGAGCCCCTACTTCTTCGTCAGGAGCGACGACCCCTCGGTCGACCGCCTGCCGCTCAAGAGCACCGAGGTCGACGTGAAGGTCTCGGGCGTGATCGCCGACGTCCGGGTCACGCAGACCTACCGCAACGAGGGCTCGCGCGCGATCGAGGCGAAGTACGTGTTCCCGGGTTCGACCAGGGCCGCGGTCGGCGGCCTCAACGTGCGGCTCGCGGATCGCCTGATCACCGCGCAGATCCGCGAGAAGCAGCAGGCCCGCATCGACTACGACGCCGCGAAGAAGGAAGGCAAGACGGCCGCGCTGCTGGAGCAGCACCTGCCCAACGTGTTCCAGATGAACGTCGCCAACATCCTTCCGGGCGACGACGTCAAGGTCGAGCTGCGCTATACCGAGCTGCTGGTGCCGCAGGCGGGCAACTACCAGTTCGTGTTTCCGACGGTGGTCGGGCCGCGCTACAACAGCCCGCAGTCGCAGAACAGGGATGCGAAGTGGGTGGCCCAGCCGACGCTGCGCGAAGGCGTGGCGCCGAACACCGTCTTCAAGCTCAAGGTCGCGCTCGACACGCCGCTCGGCATCAAGGAAATCCGCTCGGCCACGCATGCGATCGACCTCCGCAAGAGCAACGACGATCAGCACGCCGATGTCGCGCTCGTGCAGAGCGGCGAGCCCGCCAACAACCGCGATTTCGTGCTCGACTACCGCCTCGCCGGCGAGAAGATCGAATCCGGCCTCATGCTCTACAAGGGCCAGGGCGAGAACCCGGAGAACTTCTTCCTCGCGATGGTCGAGCCGCCCAAGTCGGTCGCGGCCCACACGATCTCGCCGCGCGACTACATCTTCGTGGTCGACATCTCGGGCTCGATGCACGGCTTCCCGCTCGACACGGCCAAGGTCTTGCTGGAGCGGCTGATCGGCGGCCTGCGTCCGAGCGACACCTTCAACGTGCTGCTGTTCTCGGGCAGCAACAGGATGCTCTCGCCGCAATCGGTGCCCGCGACCCGCGCCAACATCGAGCAGGCCTTGTCCACCATCAGGAACTACAACGGCAGCGGCAGCACCGAGCTGATCCCGGCGCTCAAGCGCGTCTATGCCGAGCCCAAGGCCGAGAACGTGTCGCGCACCGTGGTGGTCGTGACCGACGGCTACGTGACGGTCGAGCGCGAGGCCTTCGAGCTGGTGCGCAAGAACCTCGGCCGCGCGAACGTCTTCGCCTTCGGCATCGGCAGCTCGGTCAATCGGCACCTGATGGAAGGCCTGGCCCGCGCCGGCATGGGCGAGCCCTTCATCATCACCGACCCGGTGCAGGCGCCCGAGCAGGCTGCGCGCTTCAAGCGCATGGTCGAGTCGCCCGTGCTCACCAACGTGAAAGCCACTTTCGGCGGCCTCGACGTCTACGACGTGGAGCCGCAGGCCTTGCCCGACGTACTCGGCGAACGCCCGGTGATCGTGTTCGGCAAATGGCGCGGCGAGGCCAAGGGCCGCGTCATCATCGAAGGCCAGAGCGCCGAGGGCCCGTACCGCCAGGAAGTGCGCATCGACGATGCGACGCGGCACGACGCGGCCGCGCTGCGCAGCCTCTGGGCCCGCCACCGCATCGCGAGCCTGAGCGATCAGGAGGCGCTGGAAGGCGGCGATGCCTTCAAGCAGCGCATCACCGATCTCGGCCTGCGCTACGGCCTGCTCACGCAATACACCAGCTTCATCGCGGTCGACAAGGTGGTGCGCAACGTGACTCCGCAAGATGCCACGAGCGTCGACCAGCCGCAGCCGCTGCCCAAGGGCGTGGGCGAACGCGCGCTGGGCGAAGGCCAGACCCTGGGCGCCGCCGTGCCGAGCACGCCCGAGCCCGAAACACTGGGCGCGATCGCGGTGGTGCTGTCGATGCTGGCCATGCTGCGCCGGCGCGCGCGCCGCAACGACGCGCGCCGGTACACGGCTTGAGGACCGCAAGATGACGCTGGCCCGACTCGCCCAAACCCACCCGCGCGTCTTCGACTGGGGCATCCGGCTCGACCGCGCACCGGCCGCCGTCTGGCTGGCGCTGCAGGCCGCCGCGCTGACGCCGACCTGGCTCTGGATGGCCCGGCGACTGCGCGACGGCTCCGACGATCCGCTCGGCCTGCTCGCGCTCGCGGCGCTGACCGTGCTGGCCTGGAAGCTGCGGCATTCGCTGCGCGCCGCACCGCGGCTCGGCTGGCTCGCGCTGGCGAGCGCCGGCACGCTGGCCGCGACCCTGCTGCGCACCGGGCCCGGCGTGGTGCCGACGCTCCCGCCGCTGGCGGCCGGCCTGCTCGCGGTGCTGGCGCTAGCCGCCGGCCTGCTGGCCTTCTTGCCCAGGCGCGTGGCGGCGCTGCCGGTCGTCGGCCTGGCGGTGCTCGCGCTGCCGCTGCTCTCGTCGCTGCAGTTCTACGCCGGCTATCCGCTGCGCGTGATCACGGCCGAGGCCAGCCGCTGGCTGCTGGCGCCGGGCTTCAGCATGGCGCGCGAGGGCACCAGCCTGCTGGTCGACGGCCGGCTGGTGATCGTCGACGCACCCTGCTCCGGCGTGCAGATGGTCTGGCTCGGCTACTTCACCGCCTGCGCCGTGGCGCTTTGGGCGCGGCGCGGCGACCGCAGCTTCCTGGCCCGGCTGCCCGCCGTGGGGCTGCTGGTGATGGGCGGCAACATCCTGCGCAACAGCGTGCTGGTCGGCTTCGAAGGTGCGGGCCTGGCGCTCGCGCCCTGGCTGCACGAGGCGCTCGGCCTGGCCGTGCTCGCGCTGGTGTGCGGCGGCGTCGCCCGGGTGATGGCGCCGGCGCGCCCGCCGCAGGAACGCTTCGTCCCCGCCGCCATCCCCGGCCTGATCACTACCGCAGGAGCTCGCCGTGTCGACACCGCTCTTTCTTGAACGCTTCTTCGCCAACCGTTTCGTCAACCGCATCGCGCACAAGGCGGTCTTCGCCTTCGTCATGGGGTTGTGCCTCGTCTGGTCGGCCGCCTTCGCGCTGCGGCCGCAGGCTGCGCCGGCAACGGCCACGAGCTTTCACGAGTGGCCCAGCCAATGGGACGGCGCCGCGCTGCGCCCGCTGGCCTTGAGCGAAGTCGAGCGGCGTTTCGCGGAGCGCTTTCCCGGCGCGATCGCGCGCCTGACCGACGGCCGGCAGACGCTGGTGCTGCGCGAGGTCCACGCGCCGACGCGCATGCTGCACCCTGCTGCCGACTGCTACCGCGCACTCGGCTATCGCATCGAGCAGGCGCACCTTTCGCGCGATGCCCAGGGCCGACTGTGGCGTTGTTTCGTCACCGAGGGCCCCGGTGCGCAAAAGTTGCGCGTTTGCGAGCGCATCGTCGACGCCGAGGGCACGGCTTTCACCGACACTTCAGCCTGGTACTGGGCCGCAGCGAGCGGCCGGTCCCACGGACCCTGGCAGGCTGTGACCCTGGCAAGACCGATCGAGTGAGAGACATTTCTTGAAGAAAGCGCTGCTCTACCTGTTTTTTGCGTTTCTCGCGCTGGTGTTGACGGCCGTGGTGGCCATCTACCTGGTCGTGAAACTGGCGCTCGCGCCCGGCCCCGACGAGTGGCCGACCCGCGTCAAGACGGGCCCCTTCAGCCTCAACGTCGGCGTTCCCACGGCGATCCGCCTCGCCACCTCCTCGTGGTTCGCGCCCTGGCTCGACGGCCGTTCGCTGGCCACGCGCCATGGCGTCATCCGCTTCGGCTGGAACGAGCCCGCCGCCACGCTCGAACTGCGCTGCGCGCCCTGCAGCGCCGCGGTGCCGGCGCTCGGCAGCGCGCCGATCCGGCTCGACAGCCTGCTGGTCACGGCGCGGCGCGACGCCGGCTCGCTCAACGGCACGATCGAAGTCGCACCCGCCGCGACCACGGTGTCCACGGTGGCGGGCGACAACGTGCTGCGCGCACGCTGGGACGGCCGGCTCACGCAGAAGACCCTGCAGCTGCACATCGATGCGCCCGAGGCGCCGATCGCACGCTGGTACACGGTGCTGGCGCCCGAGCTGCCGGAGCTGCAGAAGGCACGCATCGGCGGCACGCTGGGCCTGCGCGCACAGGTCGACCTGCCGGCCGGCAGCTTCACGCTGCACCCGCGCATCGCGCAGTTCACGGTCGAGGGCCTGGGCACCGAGGCCATGCTCAACACCCGCAGCAGCTGCGGCGCCCCCGCCCGGCTGGCCAACGACAGCTGGCTCGCGCGCGCCGTGATCGCGGCCGAAGACCAGCGCTTCTTCAGCCACCCCGGCTACGACCTGGCCGAACTCACGGCATCGATCGCCGCCAACCAGAAGGCCGGCCAGGTGGAGCGCGGCGGCAGCACGCTCACGCAGCAGCTCGGGCGGCTGCTCGCCGCCGGCAGCGAACGCAGCGCCGACCGCAAGCTGCGCGAACTGCTCTACGCGGTCGAGATGGAGCAGACCTTGGGCAAGGCGCGCATCCTGCAACTCTACCTCGACAACGCGCCCTGGGGCCCCAATCTCTGCGGGGCCGAGACCGCCGCGCGCCGCTACTTCAAGCGCAGCGCGCGCAACCTCGAGCCGGCCCAGGCGGTCTGGCTGGCCGCGATGCTGAACAACCCGGGCCAGGCGGTCGAGAAGTGGCAGCGCGAGGGCAGGATCGACGGCGAGCGCGCCAGGTCGGTGGCCGAGGGCATGCGCGGCATCACGCGGTTCCAGCGCGAGGCGCTGATCAAGAACGTGGCCAACGCGCGCTTCGCGCCACCCTGAAGCGGGCATCCGAGCGCACCAACTCGGCGCGCTGCGCGCCAGCCGGCGGCCCGGGGCGCTGGCACATGTCTTGCGAAGTCGGCATCGATGGATGCTGTCACCGCCCTCCCGCCTGCAGCCGTTGAAATCGTCGCGCTCTCCAAGCGCTATGCCGCCGGCGCGCCGCCTGCCGTCGACCAGATTCACCTGCGCATTGCCAGCGGCAGCTACTGCTGCCTGCTCGGCCCCTCGGGCTGCGGCAAGAGCACCACGCTGCGCATGGTGGCGGGGCACGAGTCGGTGTCCGGCGGCGACATCCTGCTGGACAACCGCAACATCACCAACCTGCCCGCCGCGGCGCGCGGCACCGCGATGATGTTCCAGAGCTTCGCGCTGTTTCCGCATCTCTCTGCGCTCGACAACGTGGCCTTCAGCCTCAAGATGAAGGGCGTCTCCAAGGCCGAGCGCCACAAGCGGGCGGGAAGCCTGCTCGAGCGCGTCGCCATGGGGCACCTCGCCGGGCGCAAGCCGGGCGAGCTCTCGGGCGGCCAGCAGCAGCGCGTGGCGCTGGCGCGGGCCCTGATCACCGAGCCGCGCGTGCTGCTGCTCGACGAGCCGCTGTCGGCGCTCGACCCCTTCCTGCGCATCCAGATGCGCGCCGAGCTGCGGCGCTGGCAGAAGGAGCTGGGCCTCACCTTCATCCACGTCACGCACTCGCAGGAGGAAGCGATGGCGCTGGCCGACACCATGGTGGTGATGAACCATGGGCTGATCGAGCAGGTCGGCTCGCCGCACCAGGTCTACAACCATCCGGCCAGCGAGTTCGTCGCGCGCTTCATGGGCGGCCACAACGTGCTGGACACGCCCGAAGGCTTGATCGCGGTGCGCAACGACCACATGCAGGTCGCGCCCGCCGGAGCGAACGGCGATGCCGGCCTCGCGGCCTGCGTGACGGACGTCGAATACCAAGGCACCTACGTGCTGATGGGCCTCAGGCTCACCGCCGCGGCGCCGGCGCGCAGCGGCGTCTCGGTGCTGTTGTCGGAGAAGGCCTTCGGCATGCATCCCTATGCGGTCGGCGACGGCGTGCGCCTTTCGTGGTCGCCGGCCGATGCGCGTCCCTTGGGGCCCGGCGCCGTCCGCCCTACGGGCGAACCGCCCGCCGGGTCGGTGTCGCGGCCTGCGCCCCTGTCCGCACTCGCGGCGATGGCGGCCTGATCGCCGCCGCCCATCTGTCCAGATTCATCACCGCACCATCAGGAGCCAAACCATGTCCAAACCGATCGATTCATCCGCCGACAAGGGCGTGCAGCGCCGCACCCTGCTCCAGGGCACCGCGGGCATCCTCGCAGCCGGCGCGTTCCCCGCCATCCACGCGCAGGAAAAGATCGTGCTGCGCTACCTCGGCACCGCGGTCAACCAGGACAAGGCGATCGCCGAGAAGTTCAAGGCCGACACCGGCATCGAGATCCAGTACGTGGCCGTCACCACCGACGACGTCACCAAGCGCGCCGTGACCGCACCCAACAGCTTCGACCTGATCGACACCGAGTACTTCTCGCTCAAGAAGATCGTGCCTACCGGCAACCTGAAGGGCATCGACACCAGGAAGATCAAGAACGCCGACAAGATCACTTCCCTCTTCACCAAGGGCGAAGTGGCCGGCAAGAAGGTGGGCGACCAGGGCACCGCGCCGAAGAAGGTGATCTTCCTCGAAGGCGAGAAGAGCAAGGTCTTCGCGAAGTCGCCGACCCAGTTCATGTCGCTCATCCCGACCGTCTACAACGCCGACACGCTGGGCATCCGCCCTGACCTCATCAAGCGCCCGATCGGCTCGTGGGCCGAACTGCTGAACCCGGAGTTCAAGGGCAAGGCCGCGATCCTCAACATCCCCTCGATCGGCATCATGGACGCGGCGATGGTGGTGGAGGCCAAGGGCATCCACAAGTACGCCGACAAGGGCAACATGACAAAGGCCGAGATCGACCTGACGATCAAGACGCTGATCGAGGCCAAGAAGGCCGGCCAGTTCCGCGCGCTGTGGAAGGACTTCAACGAGTCGGTCAACCTGATGGCCTCGGGCGAGGTCGTGATCCAGTCGATGTGGTCGCCGGCCGTGACGGCCGTGCGCACCAAGGGCATCGCCTGCAACTTCCAGCCGCTCAAGGAAGGCTACCGCGCCTGGGCCGCCGGCTTCGGCCTGCCTGCCACGCTCTCGGGCAAGAAGCTCGACGGCGCCTACGAGTTCATCAACTGGTTCCTCGACGGCTGGGCCGGCGCCTACCTCAACCGTCAGGGCTACTACAGCGCCGTTCTCGACACTGCGAAGGCCAAGATGGAAGCCTACGAGTGGGCCTACTGGATGGAGGGCAAGCCCGCCGCGCAGGACATCAAGAGCCCCAACGGCGACCTGCTGGCCAAGACCGGCTCGGTGCGCGACGGCGGCAGCTACGAGCAGCGCATGGGCGGCATCGCTTGCTGGAATGCGGTGATGGACGAGAACGAATACATGGTGAGGAAATGGAACGAGTTCGTCGCAGCGTAATGCCCCGCCCCCGTCCCTCGCTCACTTCGTGTAGCTCGACTCCCCCCTCAAGGGGGCGACACCAGCGGCCCGGCAAAGCCGGTTCCGCGGTGTCTCCCGAACGGGCGTCGCTGCGCTTGCCGTGAGTGCGGTTCCGGCCTCCACGCACGTGGCGCTGGCGCCTGCACGTGCCATCAAGGCCTGGTGGCAGGCCGCGCCCTTCGCGCTCGTCTTCCTGCTCTTCTTCCTGATCCCGCTGGCGCTGATCGCGATGGTCAGCCTCTGGAACTTCAACGAGTACGAGCTGATTCCTGCAGTCACGCTGCGCAACTACGCGAGCATCTTCGAAGGCTGCTCGCAGCTCACCGACAACGGCGACCTCTGCGTCACGCTCTCCACCTACCTGAGCACGCTCAAGTTCTGCCTGCTGGTCTGGGCCATCACGCTCGCGATCGGCTTCGCGGTCGCCTACTTCCTGGCCTTCCACGTGCGCTCGCCGGGCATGCAGACCCTGCTCTTCGTGCTGTGCACCGTGCCCTTCTGGACCTCGAACGTGATCCGCATGATCTCGTGGGTGCCGCTGCTCGGGCGCAATGGGCTCGTCAACCAGGGCCTGGTGGGGCTGGGCCTGGTCGACGCGCCCGTCGAGTGGCTGCTGTTCTCGAACTTCTCGGTGGTGCTGGCCTTCGTGCATCTCTACACGATGTTCATGATCGTGCCGATCTTCAACTCGATGATGCGCATCGACCGCTCGCTGCTCGAGGCCGCGAGCGACGCCGGCGCCTCCGGCTGGCAGACGCTGTGGAACGTGATCGTGCCGCTCTCGCGCACCGGCATCCTGATCGGCTCGATCTTCGTCATCACCATCGTGATGGGCGACTTCGTGACCATCGGCGTGATGGGCGGCCAGCAGATCGCCTCGGTCGGCAAGATCATCCAGGTACAGACCTCCTACCTGCAGTTCCCGCTCGCGGCGGCCAACGCGATGATCCTGTTGGCGGTGGTGCTGATGATCATCTGGGGCCTGACGCGGCTCGTAGACATCCGCAAGGAGCTGTGACATGAGCACGCGAATCGGCGAGCAGCGCAGCCCCGGCTTCTGGCCGCTGGCGATCGTCTTCGCGCTCTTCGTGCTCTTCCTCTACGGCCCGATGATCACGATCTTCGTGCTGAGCTTCCAGGGGCCCGAAGGCGGCCTCACCTTTCCGCTGCGCGGCGTCTCGCTGCATTGGTTCCGCAAGCTCGCCGAAGGCCTGGGCACGGTCGACATCGGCGCGGCCTTCCGTCGCTCGCTGATGCTGGGTGCGGTGGTCATGCTCTTCACCGTCGCGCTCTCGGTGCTCGCGGGACTGGCGTTCCGCAAGAAGCTCGCCGGCGGCAATGCGCTGTTCTTCGTCACGGTCGCGAGCCTGATCATGCCCTCGATCATCGTGTCGCTCGGCATCGGCTTGCAGTTCCGGCTGCTCGACAGCGGCATCAAGGGTGCGCTCGCGGCCGCGGGGGCCGACGGCACGCTCGAGAGCTACGGCACCGCCCTGGGCCTGCTCAGCTCGGCGCTGGGCGCGCACCTCACCTGGACGCTGCCTTTCGGCCTCTTGATCATGTTCGCCGTCTTCAACCGCTTCAACCCGGCCTTCGAGGAAGCTGCGCGCGATCTCGGCGCCACCCCCTGGCAGAGCTTCCGCCACGTGGTGCTGCCATTGATCGGGCCGTCCGTGGTCGGCATCGGCATGTTCGGCTTCACGCTTTCGTGGGACGAAATCGCGCGCACCTCGCAGGCCATCGGCGACGTCAACACGCTGCCGCTCGAACTGCAGGGCCTGACCTCGACCGTGACCACGCCGTCGATCTACGCGCTCGGCACGGTCACCACCGTGGTCTCCTTCCTGGTGATGGCGCTCGCGCTGGGCTCCGCGGCCTGGTTGCGGCGGCGTGCGACACGGCGGCGCTGATGCCGCGCCTGCTGGTCATCAATCCCAACACCTCGGCGACGGTGAGCGCGCTGCTCCAGCGCCACGTGCAGAACGAAGTGAGCCCCGCCTTGAAGGTGCACACCGTCAGCGCCCGCTTCGGCGCGCCCTACATCGACAGCGAGGCCGGTTACGCCGTGGCGCAGCACGCGGTGCTCGATGCCTGGGCCGCGGCGCTGGCCCGTGGCGAGCGGCCTGCGGCGGTGCTGATCGGCTGCTTCGGCGATCCGGGCCTGTTCGCGCTGCGCGAGATCTGCGGGATGCCGGTGGGCGGTCTCGCGGAAGCGGCCTTCGCAGCCGCGGCACGGCATGGGCGCTTCGCCGTCGTGACGGGCGGCGAACGCTGGCGGCCGATGCTCGAGCGCCTGGCCCTGGCGCTCGGTCACGCGCCCTCGCTCGCCGGCATCCACACGGTGGCACCGAGCGGCGCCGAGCTCGCCGCCGATCCGGCAGGCGCCCGCGCGCTGCTGGCCGAAGCCTGCCGCGAGGCAGCAGCGCGTTTCGACGCGCAGGCCGTGATCCTGGGCGGCGCCGGGCTCGCCGGCATGGCCGCCGCCATCGCAGCCGAGCTTGCAGTGCCGCTGATCGACAGCGTGAGCGCAGGCGCGCGCTGGGCCATCGAAGCCGGGCGCACAGCAGCCGGGCCGCGCGCCGCCGGCCTCGAAGTGGCCTGGCAGGGCGTGTCCTGGGAACTCGAGGCGCTATACGGGCGGCAGCCCCACCCCTGACGCGGTCTCCGCTCCGTGCCACCATGGGTTGCATGAGCACATCGAACACCACCACCCATGCCGTCGAACCCGCTGCGCTGGCCCGGCCGCGCGGCATCGACCAGATCGTCGCCGGCGTCTCCACCAGCGATGGCGACGGCGTCAAGCTCACGCGCGTGCTGAACCAGACGCTGCAGCAACGGCTCGACCCCTACCTGATGCTGGACGCCTTCGGCAGCGACAACCCGGGCGACTACATCGGCGGCTTCCCGAGCCATCCGCACCGCGGCTTCGAAACAGTGACTTACATGATCGCGGGCCGCATGCGGCACCGCGACAGCGAAGGTCACGAAGGCCTGCTGGAGAACGGCGGCGTGCAATGGATGACGGCCGGCCGCGGCCTGGTGCACAGCGAGCTGCCTGAACAGGAAGAGGGGCTGATGGAAGGCTTCCAGCTCTGGCTCAACCTGCCCGCCAAGGACAAGATGCGCACGCCCTGGTACCGCGACATCCAGAGCGACGAGATTCCCGAGTTCCGCACACCGGCCGGCGTGCATGTGCGCGTGATCGCGGGCGCAAGCCACGGCATCCAGGGCGCGGTGCAGCGCGAGCGCACCGAGCCGCTCTACCTCGATCTCACGCTGCCGCCCGGTGCCGAGTTCGCCCAGCCGCTGGCGCCCGACCGCAATGCGCTGCTCTACGTGTTTCGCGAATCGCTCTTCATCGGCAGCAGCGAGATCCCGACCAAGCGCATGGCGATCTTCGCCAACGACCCCGAAAGCGACGGCGTGCTGCTGCATGCGCCCGCCTCCAACCACAGCCCGGCGCGCGCTCTGCTGATCGCGGGCAAGCCCTTGCACGAACCGATCGCGCAGTACGGCCCCTTCGTCATGAACACGCGCGAGCAGGTGACGCAGGCCGTGCACGACTTTCAAGACGGCAAGCTCGGCTGAACTGTAGTCGCGCGCCTACGGCATTTCGGCCGGCGCGGTGCGGGCCCGATGCGCGGCGGTTGCCTACATTCGGCCGCATGACCGAAGTCCGCAAGGGCCAGGCGCCGCCCACGCTCGAACGCGCCGAATTCCACGAACGCTTCATGCAGTCGTACCGGGACCCGGCCTTCCAGGCCGAGGCCGAAGCGCTCGGCCGCATCGAAGTCGTCGCCTGGGAGGCCTACCAGCAAGGCCGAAAGGCGCCGGTGACCCGCAAGGCCGGGCCCGGCTATGCGGACCCCGACTACGAGCTCTCGGTCGACTGGCTAGAGGCCAAGGCGCGCATCGAGCGCGCGCAGGCTGCATGGGGCAGGCCGGAGACAAGGTCGCGCGTGCTGCTCGTCAACGGCTCGCCGCGCAACGACGGCACCTGCCCCGGCGAGATCTCGAAGACGCATCGCCTGCTGCAGCTCGCCAAGCCGGTGCTCGAGGGCGAGCAGATCGAATGCGATGTGCTGGACCTGAGCCTGCTCACCTCCGAGTACGGGCGCCAGATCCATCCCTGCAAAGGCTGCGTCTCGACCGCCATGCCGCTGTGCCACTGGCCCTGCAGCTGCTATCCCAATCACTCGCTGCGGCAGACCGGCGACTGGATGAACGAGATCTACGAACGCTGGGTGTCCGCGCACGGCGTGATCCTCTTCACGCCGACGCACTGGTACCAGGCGGCGAGCCCGCTCAAGCTCATGGCCGATCGCCTGGTCTGCGCCGACGGCGGCAACCCCGATCCCACCTCCACCCACGGCAAGAAGCCGGACGAGGCCAAGGCGATCGAACTCAAGGGCTGGGACTACCCCAAGCACCTGGCGGGCCGCGCCTACGGCCTCGTGGTGCACGGCGACGTCGCCGGCGTCGAGAGCCTGCGCCGCAATCTCAGCGACTGGCTCGACTGGATGGGCCTGGTCGACGCCGGCGCCCAGGCGCGACTGGACCGCTACATCGGCTACTACGCGCCCTACGCGACCAGCCACGATGCGCTCGACGAGGACACCGGGGTGCAGGAAGAAGTGCGCAACGTCGCGCGTGCGGTCGCCCGCGCTGTGGCCCGCTTGCGCGCAGGCCGGCTCGAAGCGCCCGATGCCGGCCTGGCGCCTCCGCGGCCTAAGTAGGGCGCCGGCATCGGTACGCGCCGAAATCTTTCTTTACGCAGGCACAACGCGGAGCTCACGGCCGGGATACAGAGCGCTTCGACACTTGCTCTCACCTGCTGCCCATCGGCGGCGGGCTTCTTCGAAAGGAAGCACTCTCATGATTTCGTCTCGCCAAAGCCTTCTCCTGGCCGGCCTGCTCGCCTCGGCCACGTTCGCCTCCTCCGCTGCTTTCGCCCAGGCGCCCCTCGCGGCGCCGGCCCCGCCGGCTGCCGAGGCACAGGTGGGCGCCTCCAAGGCCCCGGCGCAAGCCAAGCACGCGGACCGCGCCAAGCGCTTCGAGCGCATGCAGGCCCATCGCGCCGAGCGCCTGGCCGCGCTGAAGCAGAAGCTGCAGCTCAGCCCGGCGCAGGAAGGCGCGTGGAGCAGTTTCGCCACCGCGCAACAGCCGCCGGCCCGCGCAGCCGGGCAAGGCCGCCCGGACCGCGCCGAGCTGGCCAAGCTGACGACACCGCAGCGCCTGGACCTGATGCAGAAGCGCCACGCCGAACGCAGCGCGATGTTCGCCAAGCGCATCGATGCCACGCGCAGCTTCTATGCGGCGCTCACGCCCGAGCAGCAGAAGACCTTCGATGTGGAAGGCATGCGCTTCGGTCATCGCGGGCACGGCCATCGCCACCATGGCCATGGCGAACCCGCCAAGAGCTAAGCTCTTCGTCGTCGGCCGATCAAAAAGCCCGCATCGCTGCGGGCTTTTTTGAGCTCGGCGCGCACCTTACTGCGGCGTGCCGGTCTTGTCGGTCGGGTTGGTCGGAACATCAGGCCGCTCACCTCTCTCGCCGAAGCGCGGCTTGACCTTGCGTGCCTGCTGGCTCACGTCCTTGCGCGACTGTTCGCCGGTCGGCCGCGGCATCGCGTTGGGCTGGGCGTTCACCGTGGTGGTGGCTTCGCCCTTGGGCACCGGGTTGTTGGCATTGTTGCGGTTGTGGGCACGCGCCTCGGCCTTCACGGCCTCGCGCGATGCGGGGTCGCTGCCGTCGGGCCGCCCCGTTACGGTGCTCTGCGCGACGGCGATACCGGCCAAGCCCATCAGGCCGGAGAGGAGGGTGGTGGCAATGAAACCCTGCTTCATGGTGACTCCTTGTCTCTTGAGATCAACGAATGTGAGCCCTTTCCATCAAGACTCCGTTTTCACCGTAGGAGCACCCTGGGCCGCACGGTGTGGGGATGCGACAGACCCGCCTGTAGGAGTTGACCCTCGCCGGGCACAGGCCGGCGCAAGCTCCTACAGCCGCCACGCATGCGCCGGCTTACAACCAGGCATGTGAAGCCCTCCTCTCCTTCGCCCGGCGTGGCGGCACCGCCCACCTCCCTCAAGGTCATGACCGTGAACACCCACAAGGGCTTCACTGCGCTCAACCGCAGGTTCATCCTGCCGGAGCTGCGCGAGGCGGTGCGCACGGTGGGCGCAGACGTCGTGTTTCTGCAGGAGGTGCTCGGGACCCATTCGCGCCATTCGCGCAAGATCGACAACTGGCCGGAGGCGCCGCACTACGAATTCCTGGCCGACACCATGTGGCCCCAGTTCGCCTATGGCCGCAACGCGGTCTATCCCAAGGGGCACCACGGCAATGCCGTGCTGTCGAAGTTTCCGATCGTCCACTTCAAGAATCACGACGTGTCGATCGTGGGCCCCGAGAAGCGCGGACTCCTGCATTGCGTGCTGCGCCTGCCCGGCCGGCCGGTCGACGTGCACGTGATCTGTGCCCACCTGGGCCTGGCCGAGCTTCATCGGCTGCAGCAGCTCGAACTGCTGTGCCACATCGTGCGCGACGAAGTGCCGGCCGATGCGCCGCTGATCGTCGCCGGCGACTTCAACGACTGGCGAGGCCGCGCGCACGAGATCCTCGAGCAGGGCGCGTCGCTGCGGGAGGTGTTCGTGCAGGCCAACGGCAGCGCGGCGAAGACCTTCCCCGCGCGTTTTCCGCTGCTGCCGCTGGACCGCATCTACGTGCGCAATGCCGGCGTGCATGCGCCGGTCGTGCTGCCGCGCAAGCCCTGGTCACACCTGTCGGACCATGCGCCGCTGGTGGCAGAGATCGAGTTGTAGCCATGGCCAATCGCTGGGTTGCGGGCAATCGCGTCGAGTTGCTCGAGAACGGCGAGCAGTTCTTCCCGCGCGTGTTCGATGCCATCCGCCATGCGCAGCGCGAGGTGATCATCGAGACCTTCATCCTGTTCGAGGACAAGGTGGGCACGGAGCTCCATGGCGCCTTGCGGGCGGCGGCGCAACGCGGCGTGAAGGTCGACCTGTTGGTCGACGGCTTCGGCTCGCCCGATCTTTCCGACGAATTCATCGAGGGGCTGACCTCGGCGGGCGTCAAGGTGCGCGTCTTCGATCCGGGCCAGCGCTTCCTCGGCCAGCGGCTCAACGTCTTCCGGCGCATGCATCGCAAGATCATGGTGGTCGATGGTACGCGCGCCTTCGTCGGCGGCATCAACTTCTCTGCCGACCACCTGATGGACTTCGGCCCCAAGGCCAAGCAGGACTATGCCGTCGAGCTCGCGGGCCCGATCGTCACCGAGATCCACCGCTTCGTGCTGCGCGCGATCGCGATCGGGGGCAAGGGGCGCGGCTGGTTCAGACGCCGCCTGCGCGCGGCGCCCCCGCAGGCCAACGCGCCGGCCGGCGATGCCGAGGTGCAGTTCGTCACCCGCGACAACCGCCGCCACACCAACGACATCGAGCGCCACTACCGCGCCGCCATCCGCAGCGCCCGGCAGCGCATCGTGATCGCCAATGCCTATTTCTTCCCGGGCTACCGGCTGATCAAGGAGATGCGCCGCGCGGCGCGGCGCGGCGTCGACGTGCGGCTGATTCTGCAAGGCGAGCCCGACATGCCGATCGTCAAGACCGCGGCCAGCATGCTGTATCACCACCTGCTGCACGCCGGCGTGCGCATCTACGAATACTGCGAGCGCCCGCTGCACGGCAAGGTGGCGCTGGCGGATGAGCAGTGGAGCACGGTCGGATCCAGCAATCTCGACCCGCTGAGCCTGTCGCTGAACCTGGAAGCGAATGTGGTCGTGCGCGACCGGGCTTTCAACCAGCTCATGTCGGAGCGGCTCGATGGCCTGGTGCGCGACCACTGCCAGCAGATCCAGACCTCGGATCTCACCGAATGGAGCGGCTGGCGGCTGGTGCGCAGCTTCTTCCTCTTCCACCTGCTGCGCTGGTATCCATCCTGGGTCGGCTGGCTGCCGCGCCACGCGCCGCGGCTGCACCCACTCGAAGCGCCCGCGCCGCGCGGCGGCGGCGCGACGCAGACGGACACGGCGTGAACCCGTCGCGACGCCACGCCTGGTGGATCTGGGCGAAGCGGATCGGCACCTGGGCCTTCCTCGGCCTGGTCGCCTGGCTGCTGCTGCGGCAGGCGCGCTCCATCGATTGGGACGAGGTCTTCGAATCGGTCGGCCAGATCCCGCTGCCGATGCTGCTCGCCGGCGCCGCCCTCGCCGCCTGCAGCTTCGCGCTCTACAGCAGCTACGACCTGCTGGGGCGCCACATGACGGGCCACACGCTGGGCGCCGGCTCGGTGATGGGCGTCACCTTCATCAGCTATGCCTTCAACCTCAACCTCGGCGCGCTGATCGGCGGCGTGGCCTTCCGCTACCGCCTGTATTCGCGGCTGGGCCTGGGCGGCCTCACCATCACGCGGGTGCTCGGCTTCAGCATGCTGACGAACTGGCTCGGCTACCTGGTGGTCGCGGGCGCGGCCTTCTGCTTCTGGCCGATGGACCTGCCGCCGGACTGGAAGATCGGAGAGGGCGGCCTGCGCATCCTCGGCGCGAGCCTGCTGGTGCTGGCCGCGGCCTACCTGGCGCTGTGCGCGATCGCGCGCGAGCACGTCTGGAACATCCGCGGCCATGAGCTGGAAACGCCGGCGCTGGGCATGGCGCTGCTGCAGATGCTGATGTCCTGCATCAACTGGTCGCTGATCGGCGGCGTGATCTGGTTTCTGCTGCAGCGGCAACTGCCCTACCCGCATGTGCTCGGCGTGCTGCTGGTCGGCGCGGTGGCGGGCGTGATCACGCATGTGCCGGCCGGCCTGGGTGTTCTCGAGGCCGTGTTCGTCGCGCTGCTCGCGCACCAGTTGCCGCAGAGCCGGCTGCTTGGCGCGCTGCTGGCCTATCGCGCCATCTACTACCTGCTGCCGCTCGCCGTCGCCACCGTGGCCTATGCGGTCACCGAGCTGCGCGCCAAGCGCCTGCGTGCGCAACGCCGAAGCGGGGCGGTATGAACCGCCGGGCGAGCGAGCCGCCTGCCTCGCGATTGCCGACGGATCCGGCCAGAGCGCTCGCCGCACTGCGCAAGGCTACCGACGTCTGCCGGGAATGTCCGATCGGCTGGAACGCGACGCAATCGGTGTTCGGCGAAGGACCCGTCGGCGCCATGCTGATGGTCGTCGGCGAGCAGCCCGGCGACCAGGAAGATCTTCAGGGCCGCCCCTTCGTCGGACCGGCGGGCCGCCTGTTCGACCGGGCGGCCGAACAGCTGGGATGGGTGCGCGAACGGCTCTACGTGACCAACGCGGTCAAGCATTTCAAGTTCGAGCTGCGCGGCAAGCGCCGCATGCACAAGACGCCGGCGCAGCGAGAGGTCGCAGCCTGCCTGCAGTGGCTCGAGAGCGAGGTCGACCAGGTGCGGCCGCAGGCTTTCATCGCGCTCGGCGGCACCGCCGCGCGTGCGCTGCTCGGCCGCCCCGTGGCCGTCATGAGCGAACGCGGTCGCTGGCACACCGGCCTGCGCGGGCTTCCGGTGCTGGTCACGCTGCATCCGTCGGCGCTGCTGCGCGGTGATCCGGCCGAACGCGAATCGGCCTACGCGCAGTGGCTGGCCGATCTCGCGCTGGCCGGCAAATATCTTGCGTAAGAACGATCTCGCTCAGAAGCGGTACAGGTAGCGCACCCGCACGAAGTTCTCGCCCGGGTTCGGCTTTCTGATGCCGGCGTTCGAAAAGTGCTGCAGCCGAAGCGAGAGCTCGTGTTCGCCCTGGGCACCGAAGTTGCGGCCGATGCCAAGTTGCTCGGTGAACTGGAAGCGGGTGCTGAAGCTGCGGTCCGGCGTTTGATAGCGGTCGTTCATCATCGTGATGCCGAGGCCCGCCTCGGCAAACCACGGCGACGCGCCTCGATCGAAACGATAGCGCCAGCCCGCGACGGCGCCCAGCTGCGAATAGTTGTGATGGCCGCTGCGGTCGAAGGTCGGCGCGCGCCACTGGCTCACAAAGAGATCCCAGTAGAAGGACACCGCGCCGCCCTGCACGGACTGGCGCGCCGTCCATGGCACGATGAAGCCGACGGTCAGCGATTCGGTGCTGGTGTCGTTGTGCGGTGCGCGGCCGCCCTCTGCATAGAAGCCGGGCGCGCGGTCTTCGGAGGCGGAAGCGGCGAGGGAGAGGAGCGACCAGAGTCCCGCGCACAGCAGAACCTTGGCGCAGGACGACGTGTTGGGCATTCGACTTGACCTGCGACGACAAAGTGGCGAACACCGTGCCTGCGCGCCCTGCGGCAGGCAATGGCATTTCGCCGTGACAAAAGGTAGGAAATATTCGCTCAACGGTTGCTGCAGTGCAGCACGCCGCCATCGCTAAGCCTATAGTTGCCAGACCTTTCCACGCAGAACCTCCATGTCGCCCAGCTTCTCCTCTTCCCGCTTCTTCAATCCGCTCATGCTGTGGGTCGATGTCGCCTTCAAGACGCACGAGATGCTGCTGTCTTCGGGCTCGGTGATCCAGCTGCGCACCGAACGCATGGCCCGGGCCGGGCTCTCGCCCAGTGCAGAGGACGTGGCGGAAATGCAGCTCATGGGCCACGAGAAGCTCGCGGCGGCGAGCGAATCGGGCGCAGCGATGGCGAACCAGTTGCACAGCACCCAGTTCGCGCTCGTCAACCGCGCGGTGAAGCACTGGCTGGGCGGCGCCGTCGCGCTCTTTTCGCTCAGCACCAGCACCACGCCGGCGCAGATCGAGACCCATGGCAGGGCGCTCGCCGGCGCGGCCACCCGATCGGTCGCCACGATGACCCAGCTGTCGAGCGCCGGTGCGCGCATCGCGCAGCGCGGGCTCAAGCCTATCCACGCCAAGGCCGCCTCGAACGCGCGACGGCTCGCCGGCTGAAAAAATTCGGCCCGCTCCAAGCTTCGCGCAACGCGAGGCTTGCTAGCCTTGGGCCGATGCGAATCTCGGAACTCGCCCAACGCGCCGGCGTCACGGTGCATGCGCTGCGCCACTACGAGCGGCTCGGCCTGCTGCTGCCGGCGCGCACCGCATCGGGCTACCGCGACTATCCCGAGTCGATGCGGCGCGAAGTGGTGTTCATCGCGATGGCGCGCCGCATCGGCTTCTCCCTGGCAGCGATCGGCGAACTGCTGCCTGCCTACCGGGCCGGCCGCCTCAGCATCGCGCGGATGACCGATGCGCTGGAGGAACGCGTGGCCGCGCTGGACGCGCAGATCGCCGAGCTGCAGGCCCTGCGCGCGCAGGTGATCGAACACGCGGGCTGGCTGCGCGCCCAGCGGCGCAAGCAGCCGAAGAAGACACCCTGGCCGAAGTCCCCCGCCCCATCCTCCTCGAAGGACAAGAGATGAACAGCACCCCTCAGCTTCAACGGATCGAACAGGCCGTGCTCGCGATGCCGATGGCGCGCACGCTGGGCCTGCGCTTCACGCGGCTCGCACCGGGACTGGTCGAGGTCGAACTGCCGATCGCCGAGCCGCTCACCTTCAGGCCGGGGCAGCTGCAGGCGACTCCGATCTTCGCGGTTGCCGATTTCGCCGCGGTGTCCGCCGCCGGCTCCGTGTTGCCCGAAGGATGGAGCAACGCGACCGTGGACGCCACCCTGAAGCTCGTGGCGCCCGCCGTGGGCCGCGCGGTGCGCGCACGCGGCCGCGTGGTGAGCGCCGGCCAGCTGCTCACCGTCTGCGCGGCCGAGGTCTACGCCATCGGCGAGAACGGGGAAGAAAGCCTCTGCGCCACGCTCCTGGGCACGGCGCGCAACATCAAGCCGCCGGCACCAACCGCAGCAGGGTGATTTCGGACGGCGCGCCGAAGCGCTTGGGCGGCCCCCAATAGCCGGTGCCGCGGCTCGTGTAGACCCACATCTCGTGCAGCTTGTGCAGCCCGGCCGTGAAGGGCTGCTGCAGCGGCACGAAGAGGTTCCACGGAAAGAACTGCCCGCCGTGCGTGTGGCCCGAGAGCTGCAGCTGGTAGCCGGCCTCCGCCGCCGCCGGCGCGCTGCGCGGCTGGTGCGCGAGCAAGAGGCGCGTGCGCACCAGCGGCGGCGCATCGTGCAGCGCAGCCTGTGGATCGCTCGCATGCGCGGCGTCGAAATGCGCGGCCGTGTAGTCGGTCACGCCGGCCACCACCAGCGCGCTGTCGAGCACCTCCTCGTCGGTCTGCGCGCCCCGCACATTGCGCGTCTGCAGCACCACATGCTCGTTGAGCAGCACGCGCAGGCCGAGCCGGCGCAGTTCGTCGATCCATGCGTGCGCACCGGCGTAGTACTCGTGATTGCCGGTCACCACGAAGGTGCCGTGCCGTGCACGCAGCCCCGCGAGCGGCGCGACATGCTCGCGCAGTTCGGCCACCGTGCCGTCGACCAGGTCGCCCGTGATCGCGACCATGTCGGCGCCCAGCGCATTGACCGCATCGACGATGCGCTGGATGTAGCCGCGCCGGATGGTCGGCCCGACATGGATGTCGCTGAGCTGCGCGATGGTGAAGCCGTCCAGCCCGGCGGGCAGGTCACGGATCGGCACATCGACCCGCACCACGCCGGCGGTGCGCCGCGCGTTGAAAAAGCCGATCAGCGAGATCAGCGTCGCCAGCAGCGGCACCGCCGCCGCGCTCCAGGCCTGCCCGCGCGGCCAGTCGATCGTCCAGCCGCCGAGAAGGGTGGCGAGCCAGGTCAGCAGCAGGCCGGCGTCGCGCGCCAGCGTGAGCACGAACATCGACGAGAACCATCCCATGCTCAGGAGGCCGAGCCATTTCCACCCATCGGCCAGTGGCGGCCGGCCTGCGGCGCGTGCACCGACAAAGGGCAGCGGCATGGTGGCGGCCGAGAGCACCAGCGCCGCCAGCAGCACCGCCCAGGCGCCGGTGAGCGTCGCCAGCGCAGGCAGCAGCCGCAGGCCCATATAGGCGTGCAGCAGCGTGGTGAGAAGAATCAGGGGCGGGAGCGGCATCGAGGCCTTGAAGAGTGCGCAGTGCGGACACCGCATGTGGGCGCCGCCGCATTCACATTCAAGGCGCGTGCCAGCAAAGAAAATGGCCTCAGTCGATGGCGAAGGCGATCGCGACCGCACCCAGCGCCAGGATCGCGAGGCCGGCCAGAAACAGCAGCTCTGCGCGGCGTTCATGGCGCGGTCCTTCATGCCGGGAACGCATGGACACGAAGGACAGCACCGCGCTCGCCAGGAAGATCAGCGCGTCGAAAGCGAGCAGCTTGTCGATCAGCACGCGCGAGTGGCCGTCAGGACGCAGGTGGCCGATCGACAGCACCGTCATGCAGACGCCGATCATCGTGGCCGAGGTCGGCAGGATGTGGGCCGAAAGGCCGCGGCTCTCGAGGATCCGCGGAATCACGAATGCGCGCTCACGTCCGTGCCGGCGGGCCACAGGAAGAGCGTCCGGGTCGGACTGCCGGGGCGGATCTCGACCGCCTGCTTCAAGGTCCGGCCGGCCAGCGTGGCTTCCACCTCGTAGCGTCCGGGCTCGAGCCGCGCCACCATGAACGGGCCTTCCGCCATCACGTGCGCCAGCACGTCGCGGCCGGCGGCATCGCGCACGGTCACGGAGACGTCGGCGGCGAAATCCGCGCGCGTGCCGTCCTTGATCGCGAATTCGAAGGTCGCCGGCCATCGCGGCGCGACGCTCTGCATCAATGCCGCTTCGTCGCTGCTGATGCCGCCGCTCATGTACTCGATGCCGTGTGTCATGTGGATGGGCGGGTTGTAGGCCCCATGCGCCGCCAGTGCGCCGAAAAGCGACGCGCCACCGAGTGCCAGGGCGGCCACGGGCCGCCAGATCCGGGTTGTGTTCTTCATTGCCGTGTCCTTGCTCGGATTGATGAGTTCGGTGGAGGCCAGGCATGTGCACTCCACGCCCGGACTATGGGCGGCAAGACTTAGGCGAAGCTGAATCTGCGAGAGCGCTCAGTCGCTGGTGCGGGCCGCGGCTTGTTGTTCCGGCATGAGCTGCCCGGTCGCGGTGGCGAAATCGACGTTGGATGGCCAGACGAAGGCCGCGCGGGAGGCCATCCCGTTGAACACGATCAGCGGCTGCTGCAGCGTGATCCCGGCCAGCGTGGCCTCGACCTCGTAGGCGCCGGGATCGAGCCGCGCCAGCATGAAGGGAGCGCCCGAAACGGCCTCCATCACCGGCCGGCCCGAATAGCGCTCGCGCACCACCACCTTCACGTCGGCCGGTACCTCGCCCGGTTTGGCGCGGTTGACCGAGAACTCCAGCGTCGCAGCCCAGCGCGGCGAGACCATGCGCATGAACGCCGCCTCGGCGCTGCTTTTTCCGCCGCACATGTACTCGATGCCCTGCGCCATGCGGATGGGCGGGTTGGTCGTCAGTGCGTGCGCCGAAGTCCATGCACCAAGGAAAGCCAGGGCCATCGTGGGCCACCAAAACCGGGTTGCTTTCATCTTGCTGTCCTCGCTCCAAAAACGGCGTCAATCCGCCGGAATTTTGCTTAGCAAGAGTCGGGCTAGGTATAGCGTTTACGAGGATTGGCGCCGTGAAGCGGCCTCGGCGGGCGGCTCGGCATGCGGTATTTCACGAACCCGGCCGCGCGCCGGGTTCGCAATTACACGTCGATGTTCGACGCCCGCAACGCGTTCTGCTCGATGAACTCGCGGCGCGGCTCAACCTCGTCGCCCATCAGCATCGTGAACACGCGGTCGGCTTCGATCGCGTCGTCGATCTGCACGCGCAACAGGCGGCGCACGGCCGGGTCCATGGTGGTTTCCCACAACTGCGCGGGGTTCATCTCGCCCAGGCCCTTGTAGCGCTGGCGGGCAGTGGCGTTCTCGGCCTGGCCGATCAGCCAGCGCATGGCCTCGCGGAAGTCGTTGACCTTTTCTTCCTTCGCCCGATCGCCCTCGCCGCGCTTGACGACGGCGCCTTCGCTCAGCAAGCCACGGAAAGTCTGGGCGGCCGCAGCCAGCGCCGCGTAGTCGGCGCCGTGCACGAAGTCCTGCGTGATCACGCTGCTCTTGATGTTGCCGTGATGGCGGCGGCTGATGCGCAGGAGGGGCTTGTCGGTGCGCACGTCGAACTCGCTGGCCACTTCGGCGGGAACGCCCGCGGCGTCGAGTTCGCGCAGCTTGTTCTGCAGCGCCACGGCCGAAGCTTCGGCGCCGGCGGTGGTGTCGAGGTCGAGCGACACGCCATCGGCGATCGCGCGCAGGGCCGCCGCATCGAGGAACACGCCCAGCCGCGCGATGACGGCCTCGGCCAGCTGGTGCTTGCGTGCCAGCTCGGCCAGGGTATCGCCGCTCAGGGTGGTCGACTTGTCGCCGCCGGTTTCGACGCTCGCATCCTTGAGCGCGACCTTGAGCAGGAAGGCGTCGAGCGCCGGCCCGTCCTTCAGGTACTGCTCCTCCTTGCCGACCTTCACCTTGTAGAGCGGCGGCTGCGCGATGTAGATGTGGCCGCGCTCGACCAGCTCCGGCATCTGCCGATAGAAGAAGGTCAAGAGCAGCGTGCGGATGTGGGCGCCGTCGACGTCGGCGTCGGTCATGATGATGATGCGGTGGTAGCGCAGCTTCGCGACGTTGAAGTCGTCGGCGCCGCCGCCCGCCGAGGTCGCGCCCGCGCGGCCGATGCCGGTGCCGAGCGCGGTGATCATGGTCAGGATTTCGTTGCTGGTCAGCAACTTCTCGTAGCGCGCCTTCTCGACGTTCAGGATCTTGCCGCGCAAGGGCAGGATGGCCTGGAACTTCCGGTCCCGGCCCTGCTTGGCGGAGCCGCCGGCGGAATCGCCCTCCACCAGGTACACCTCGCACAGCGCCGGGTCCTTTTCCTGGCAATCGGCCAGCTTGCCGGGCAGGCCCATGCCGTCGAGCACGCCCTTGCGGCGCGTCATCTCGCGCGCCTTGCGTGCGGCTTCGCGCGCGCGCGCGGCGTCGACGATCTTGCCGCAGATGATCTTGGCGTCGTTCGGGCGTTCCTGCAGGTAGTCGGTGAGGAGCCGCCCGACGATGTCTTCCACCGGCGCGCGCACCTCGCTCGACACCAGCTTGTCCTTGGTCTGGCTCGAGAACTTGGGCTCGGGCACCTTCACGCTGAGCACGCAGCACAGGCCTTCGCGCATGTCGTCGCCGGTGACCTCGACCTTGGCCTTCTTGGCGAACTCGTTCTCTTCGATGTACTTGTTGATGACGCGCGTCATCGCTGCGCGCAGGCCGGTCAGGTGGGTGCCGCCGTCACGCTGCGGGATGTTGTTGGTGAAGCACAGCACCTGCTCGTTGTAGCCGCTGTTCCACTGCATCGCGACCTCGACGCCGATGTGCGTGCCCGGAATGCCGCCGTAGGTGTCGGCCGGCTTCTCGCCCATCGCATAGAACACGTTGGGGTGCAGGACCGTCTTGCCCTTGTTGATGAATTCGACGAAGCCCTTGACGCCGCCGGCGCCGGAGAAATCGTCTTCCTTGCCGGTGCGCTCGTCCAGCAGGCGGATGCGCACGCCGTTGTTCAGGAAGCTCAGCTCGCGCAGCCGCTTGCTGAGGATCTCGTAGTGGAAATCGGCGTTTTCCTTGAAGATTTCGTCATCGGGCAGGAAGTGCACCTCGGTGCCACGCTTCTCCGTTTCGCCGGTGATCTTCATCGGCGAAACCTCGACGCCGCCCATCACTTCGACGATGCGGTTCTGAACGAAGCCCTTGCTGAACTCCAGCGTGTGCACCTTGCCTTCGCGGCGCACCGTGAGGCGCAGCATCTTGCTGAGCGCGTTGACGCAGCTCACGCCCACGCCGTGCAGGCCGCCCGAGACCTTGTAGCTGTTCTGGTTGAACTTGCCGCCGGCATGCAGTTCGGTGAGCGCGATTTCCGCCGCCGAGCGCTTCGGCTCGTGCTTGTCGTCCATCTTCACGCCGGTCGGGATGCCCCGGCCGTTGTCGGTGACAGAGACCGAGTTGTCGGTGTGGATGGTCACGACGATGTCGTCGCAATAGCCCGCCAGCGCTTCGTCGATCGAGTTGTCGACCACTTCGAACACGAGGTGGTGCAGGCCGGTGCCGTCGGAGGTATCGCCGATGTACATGCCGGGACGCTTGCGCACGGCTTCCAGGCCTTCGAGGATCGTGATGGAGCCTTCGCCGTAGGAGTTGTCCGCGGCCGGTGTCACTTCGATCGGGATCGCGCTGTCGATCTCGGGGGTGTAAACCGGCTCGGTGTGCGGCACTTCCGGCTTGTTTTCTTCGCTCATCAGGATCTTTCTCTCTCTCGGGAACCAGGTTTTCTACGTCTCTTGAAAGACTAAACCCGCGGAATGCCGCGGGTGTCTGCGCCAGGCGCCGTCTTTCGCGGGCTCGCGCTTCAAATCCTCATCGGCATCACGACGTACTTGAACGACGCGTTGTCGGGGATGGTCATCAGCACCGAGCTGTTGGAATCGGCGAGGTCCAGCTTCACCATGTCCTGGCCCATGTTGGCCAGCGCATCGATCAGGTAGGTCACGTTGAAGCCGATCTCGATGGCGTCGCCGCCGTAGTCGATATCGAGCTCATCCTGCGCTTCTTCCTGCTCCGCGTTGTTCGAAGCGATGCGCAGGGTGCCGGGCTCGATGTTGAGGCGCACACCCTTGAACTTCTCGCTCGTCAGGATCGCGGTGCGCTGCAGGCTGGCCAGGAGCGGCGCGCGGCCCAGGGTCACGCTGTTCTTGTGGGTCTTGGGGATCACGCGGTTGTAGTCGGGGAACTTGCCCTCGACCAGCTTGGTGACGAACTCCATGCCGCCGAAGCTGAACTTGGCCTGGTTGCTGGCGAACTGCATTTCGATCGCGCCCTCGGCGTCCGACAGCAGCCGCTGCATCTCGAGCACCGTCTTGCGCGGCAGGATGACTTCCTGGCGCGGCACTTCGACGTCGAGCATGGCCGATGCGAAGGCCAGGCGGTGGCCGTCGGTGGCCACCAGGCTCAGCTGCTTGCCCTCGGCCACGAACAGGATGCCGTTGAGGTAGTAGCGGATGTCGTGCACCGCCATCGCGAACGAAACCTGGCTCAGCAGGTCTTTCAGCGTCTTCTGCGGCACGCTGAACACCGGGCCGAAACTGGCAGATTCCTGCACCAGCGGGAAGTCTTCGGCCGGCAGCGACTGCAGCGTGAAGCGGCTCTTTCCGCCCTTGAGCACCAGCTTGCTGGCGCTTGACTCGAGGCTCACCGTCTGGTCGGCCGGCATGGTGCGCAGGATGTCGATCAGCTTGCGCGCGCCGATGGTCGTGGTGAAGTTGCCTTCGTCGCCGCCGAGCTCGGCGTGCGTGCGGATCTGGATCTCGAGGTCGCTGGTGGTCAGCTGCAGGTTGCTGCCGGTCTTGCGGATCAGCACGTTGGCCAGGATCGGCAGCGTGTGGCGCCGCTCCACGATGCCCGCCACCGACTGCAGCGCGGCGAGGACTTTATCTTGTGTTGCCTTCAAAACGATCATGTGTCTTACCTCTTCCTTATTTCTTTAATTCAACTTAGTAGTAGTAGATAAGGGACGCCCTCAGCTGTGGACAGGGCGATTTTCCGCTTTCCCGACAGCCACTTGGATGAGCCGGCTGGCTGTGCGCAGCCGCGCTTCGCTGCTGTCGTGCAAAGGCGGACAACTTCGGGTTGCGCACGACGGCTGTGGACAAGCTGCAGCTTGTGCCGGAACTGTCCCCAGAGTTGTCCTTTGACAGGCTTTCGTGAATCTGCGATGACGCTCATTCCTCAGCCCTTGAGGGTTTGCTCGAGCACGTGCAGCTGCTGATTGAGCTCGGTGAGCTGCTGGCGCTCGCCCGAGATCTTCCGCACCGCATGCAGCACCGTCGTGTGGTCGCGGCCGCCGAACAGCTCGCCGATCTCCGGCAGGCTCTTCTGGGTCAGCTCCTTGGCCAGGTACATCGCGATCTGGCGCGGCCGGGCGATTGATGCCGGGCGCTTCTTCGAATACATGTCGGCGACCTTGATCTTGTAGTAGTCGGCCACCGTCTTCTGGATGTTCTCGACCGAGATCTGGCGATTCTGGATCGAGAGCAAGTCACGCAATGCTTCGCGCGCGAGCGCGATCGAAATCTCTTTCTGGTTGAAGCGCGAGTAGGCGAGGATCTTGCGCAGCGCGCCTTCGAGCTCGCGCACGTTGGAGCGCACGTTCTTGGCGACGAAGAAGGCCACTTCCTCGGGCATCTCGGCGCTTTCGGCGCGCGCCTTGTTGATCAGAATCGCCACCCGCATTTCGAGCTCGGGCGGCTCGATCGCGACGGTGAGGCCGGAATCGAAGCGCGAGACCAGCCGCTCGTGGATGTCCGCCAGCCCCTTGGGGTAGGTGTCGCTCGTCATCACGATGTGCGACTTCTTGGCGAGCAGGGCCTCGAAGGCGTTGAAGAATTCTTCCTGCGTCCGATCCTTGTTGGCGAAGAACTGGACGTCGTCGATCAAGAGCAGGTCAAGCGAGTGATAGCGCTCCTTGAACTCGTCGAAAGTCTTGCGCTGATAGGCTTTGACCACATCCGAAACGAATTGCTCCGCATGGATGTAGAGAACTTTGGCGTCCGGCCGGTCGGACAGGAGCCGGTTGCCCACCGCATGCATCAGGTGCGTCTTGCCCAGGCCGACCCCGCCGTAGATGAACAGCGGGTTGTAAAGATGGCCCGGCATGCCGGCCACGTGCATCGCCGCCGCGCGCGCCATCCGGTTGGCAGTGCCCTCGACCAGCGTGTCGAAAGTCAGGCCGGAGTTCAGCCGGTTCTTGAACGCGGCGCTGCTCAGGTCCTCGCCCGGGCCGGCCACGTCGCGCGGCACATCGGTCTCGGAGACGATGGCCATCGAGACAGGCCTGGTAACGATCTCCCGAGGAGCAAGCGCTAACTCTATGATCACGGGCTGACCGTAGAGCTTCTCGGCCATGGAGGCGATCTTGCCGGCATACTGGGCCCGGATCCAGTCGAGCTTGAAGCGGTTGGCGACGAAGACCGTGACGCGCGAAAGATCGTCCGCGACCCTGGCGGTCAGCGGCTTGATCCAGGTATTGAACTGCTGTTCGGACAGCTCCTGCGCGAGCTGGTCGACGCAGGCCTGCCAAAGGCTGTCACCGACGCCGTCACTCGGCATGGGCGCTCTGAAAGGTGGTGTGTCCCTCGGCCATTTTTTCGTTTTGGTGTTGTGGATAGTCGCACCCGTGATGGGCCGTCGATTCTAACTTGTCAAAACCTTATCCACACCGTTGCGGCGAGCGCGAAAACGGTGTGAAACCGGCCCTGGATTGTTGTTCGACAGAATGTTTGCGATAATCGCGGGTTTCCCTGAAAACCTCTTTGTGTGTTTCGGGGTATTCAGCACTCCCCCGGGCCCCTGGGTCGGAAAATCGGCCTCCGGGTCAATCAGGAAAACCATCATGAAACGCACCTACCAAGCATCCAAAGTCCGCCGCGCCCGTACCCACGGCTTTCTGGTCCGCATGAAGACCCGCGGCGGCCGTGCCGTGATCAACGCGCGCCGCGCCAAGGGCCGCAAGCGCCTCGCCGTCTAACGGCGTCTGCAGTTACCGTTGCCAGTCGTACCGCTGCCGCCGTCATCGTTCGTCGGCGCTTTGCGGTTGGCTCCCATGCAGCGGCTCAAGACCCGCGCGCAATTCCAGGCCGTACTCGCAGGTGCCACCGTGGCGCGCACCGCCCACTTCGCATTGCACCGTTGCGCGCTCGATGCGCAGTCCGATGCCACGCCTCTGTTTGAAACGCAGGACGTGTGGCTCGGCGCAATGGTCCCGAAGCGCTGGGCCCGCCGTGCGGTCACCCGCAACGCCATCAAGCGCCAGATCTATCAAGTGAGCGCCGCCTCCGAAGCTTCCTTGCCGCCCGCTGCGCATGTCGTGCGCCTGCGTTCGGCTTTCGATCGCAAGGAATTCGTGAGCGCCACGTCAGACAAGCTCAAGGCCGCCGTCCGCGCCGAGCTCCAGCAACTGCTGGAGCGGGCTGCCGCGGCGCGCGCATGATGCGGCGCCTGCTGATCGGCCTCGTGAAGGCCTACCGCCTGTTGCTGAGCCCTTGGCTGGGTTCATCCTGCCGCTTCGAGCCCACCTGCTCCGTCTACGCCATCGACGCGCTCGAGCAGCACGGCGCAGCCGCCGGCAGCTATCTCACCTTGCGCCGCCTCGTCCGCTGCCAGCCCTGGTGCCAGGGCGGCCACGATCCGGTTCCTCCCAAGGCGCAGCGCCAGACCCCGGCTTCGGGCTCGCTGTTCTCCTTTCTTTCTTCCGACGACAAGAAGTCTTCTTCATGAACGATATCCGCCGCACCATCCTGTGGGTGATTTTTGGCTTCTCGCTGGTGCTGCTGTGGGACCAATGGCAGGTCTACAACGGCAGGAACCCCACCTTCCTGCCGTCGACCAAGCCTCCCGCGAGCGCGACGGCACCCGCGGCCGCGCCCGCCGGCGCGGCTCCGAGCGCCGTCCCGCCGGCCAGCGTTGCGGCGCCCGGCAGCAGCAACAGCACCGGCGCCGCGGCCGTCCCGGGCGGCACGACAGCGGCGCCTGCGGCGGGCGAGAAAGTCGTGGTCAGCACCGATGTGCTCAAGCTGACCTTCGATACCGAAGGCGGCTCGCTGGTGCAGAGCGAATTCATCCAGCACGACGACCTGACGGAGAAGGACAAGCCCTTCATCCTGCTCGACCAGAGCCCGAACCGCTTCTATGTGGCGCAGACCGGCCTGATCGGCGGCGCCTTTCCCACGCACAAGACGCCGATGACCTTCACCGGCGAGCGCGCGCTGAAGGACGGCGCCAACGAGCTGGCGCTGCGCTTCGAATCGCCGGACCTGGGCGGCGTCAAGCTGGTCAAGACCTGGACGCTCAAGCGCGGCTCTTATGACATGACCGTGCGCCACGAGATCGTCAACACCGGCACGGCACCGGTGTCGCCGCAGCTCTATCTGCAGCTTGTGCGCGACGGCAACAAGCCGCCGGGCGAGTCGTCCTTCTATTCGACCTTCACCGGTCCGGCCGTCTACACCGAGGCCAAGAAGTTCCAGAAGATCGAGTTCAAGGACATCGAGAACAACAAGGCGGATTTCGTCAAGGAATCGACCAACGGCTACGTGGCGATGGTGCAGCACTACTTCGCCAGCGCGTGGCTGCTGAAGGACGGCATCCAGCGCGACCTCTTCGCGCGCAAGGTCGACACCAACCTCTACGCGGTCGGCATGATCACTTCGGCCGGCCCGGTCGCGCCGGGCGCCAGCAAGGCGATCGATGCCGAGCTCTTCGTCGGTCCCCAGGCCGAGAAGACGCTCGAAGCCGTCGCCCCGGGACTGGAGCTGGTCAAGGACTACGGCATCTTCACGATCATTTCCAAGCCGCTGTACTGGCTGCTCGACAAGCTGCACGGCATGCTCGGCAACTGGGGCTGGGCTATCGTCGCGCTGGTGGTGCTGCTCAAGGCCGCGTTCTACTGGCTCAACGCCAAGGCCTACGCCAGCATGGCGAAGATGAAGGCCATCAATCCCAAGGTGATGGAGATGCGCGAGCGGCTCAAGGACAAGCCGCAGGAGATGCAGCAGGAGATGATGCGCATCTACCGCGAGGAAAAAGTCAACCCGATGGGCGGCTGCTTCCCCATCCTCGTCCAGATCCCGGTGTTCATCGCGCTCTACTGGGTGCTGCTGTCCTCGGTCGAGATGCGCCACGCGCCTTGGATCGGCTGGATCAAGGACCTGTCGGCGCCGGACCCCTGGTTCATCCTGCCGATCGTGATGACCGCGACCTCGCTGTTCCAGACCTGGCTCAATCCGACGCCGCCCGATCCGATGCAGGCCAAGCTGATGTGGATCATGCCGCTCGCGTTCAGCGTGATGTTCGTCTTCTTCCCGGCCGGCCTGGTGCTGTACTGGATCACGAACAACGTGCTGTCGATCGCGCAGCAGTGGTTCATCAACAAGCGCCTGGGCGTGTTGGGCAAATAGCGGCGTCCGAGTGCCGATTTCGAACAGGGGCCGCGGAAGCGGCCCTTTTTGCTGAAGAATCCTCACCCATGCTGGCGCGCACTACCGATCCGATCGTCGCCGTCGCCACGGCTTCGGGCCGCGGCGCGGTCGGCATCGTGCGCGTGTCCGGCGCGCGGGTGGCGCCATTGATCGAGGCCGTCTGCGCGAGAAGCCTCAAGCCGCGCGAAGCCACCTACCTGCCCTTTCGCGATGCCGGCGGCGCAGCCATCGATCACGGCCTGGCCATCCACTTTCCGGCACCGCATTCCTTCACTGGCGAGGACGTGCTCGAGCTGCAGGCGCATGGCGGACCGGTGGTGCTGCAACTGCTGCTCGCGCGTTGCCTGGAAGCCGCCGGAGAGACCGATCCGGCGACCGGCCGGCCCCGGCTCGCCGGCTTGCGAGTGGCCGAGCCGGGCGAGTTCAGCCAGCGCGCCTTCCTCAACGGAAAGATCGACCTCGCGCAGGCCGAGGCGATCGCAGATCTGATCGATGCGAGCACCGAGGCGGCGGCGCGCAGCGCGGGTCGCTCGCTCTCGGGCGCGTTCTCGCAGGAGATTCACACGCTGCGCGACGCGTTGATCCGCCTTCGCATGCTGGTCGAAGCCACGCTCGACTTTCCGGAGGAAGAGATCGACTTCCTGCAAAAGGCCGATGCCCAGGGCCAGCTGGTCTCGCTGCAGACCCAACTGAGCGCGGTCCAGCAGCGCGCACGCCAGGGTGCGTTGCTGCGCGAGGGGATCAAGGTCGTCATCGCGGGTCAGCCCAACGCGGGCAAGAGCTCGCTGCTGAACGCGCTGGCCGGGGCCGAACTTGCCATCGTGAGCGCCATCCCGGGCACCACGCGCGACGTGGTGTCGCAAACCATCCAGATCCACGGCGTGCCGCTGCATGTGGCTGACACCGCCGGGCTGCGCGACAGCGCCGACGAGGTCGAGCAGATCGGGGTCGCGCGTGCATGGGGGCAGATCGAGGGCGCCGATGCCGTGCTCTTCTTGCATGACCTGACGCGTGCCGAGCGGCCGGAATACGCGCAGGCGGACGCCGAGATCGTGCGCCTGCTGAGCGAGAAGCTGCCTGCGAGCGTGCCGGTGCTCGACGTGTGGAGCAAACAGGACGCGGCGCCCTCGGCCGCACCGCATACCGGCATCAGCCTTTCCGCCAGGACAGGGTTCGGCATCGAGACGCTCCGGCGCCGCCTGCTCGAAATGGCGGGTTGGCAGGCCGTGCCGGAAGGCGTGTACCTCGCGCGGGCACGCCATGTGCAGGCGTTGTCGCGCGTCGAAGAACATGTCGCCGTGGCGGCCGAGCACCTGGCAGCGCGCGCGCAGGCACTGGATCTTCTGGCCGAAGAGCTGCGTCTTGCGCAGAATGCGCTCAACGAAATCACCGGGGAATTCGGAGCGGACGACCTGTTGGGTGTGATTTTTTCGCGATTTTGTATCGGAAAGTAGACGAAAAGTGTTAGCGCTCGTGACTTCTGTCGCCGAAATTTAGAGCGATCGCAGATACTTCGACCGCACAGCAGGATTTGCAACATGTCATCGAGCATCCAGGATCTTTGCCGCGCCATCGCGCAGAACACGAGTTACGACGCTTTCGCGCCGGCCTTCAATCCGCAGCAGTGGGAGACGCTGGCCAGCTATCTGCAGCCCTTCGACTTGGCGGCCGGCCAGGTGCTGATCGACCAGGGCGCCAACGATCGCACGCTCTTCTTCATCGAAAGCGGCGCGCTCAGCGTGCACCTGATCGGCGACAACGGCCAGATGCGGCTTGCGATCCTCAATCCGGGGTCGGTGGTCGGCGAAGGAGCCTTCTTCTCCAGGCTGCCGCGTTCGGCCAACGTGGTGGCCACGGGCGCCGCGCGCGTCTGGCGCCTGACGCCCATTCGTTTCTCGGAAATGTCGAACCGCCAGCCGACCCTGGCGCTGGAAATGGCATTGGCGCTCGGCGCCGTCATCGCCAAGCGGATGGTCAACCGGCCCAAGCGCGTCGCGGTGACCTGAAGCTCTCGCATCGGAATTGCTACAGATGGCCGTGGTGTGCGCTTCCTGTCAGACGGAAAACCGTGACGGCGCGAAATTCTGCAAGGGTTGCGGCCACAGGCTGATCTCGACGGCGGCGTCCGGTGCGCCCGCACCCGCCGAAGCGCGCCCCTCCGGCGGTGACGGGTGGCCCATCACCGAGCGCATGCCGCTGTCGCCGGCGCCCGCGGCGGATGAAGTCACGGTCGTGATGGGCGCGACGGCCTCCTCGGCGCCGCCTCCTGCGCCCGAGCCTGCGCCCAAGCCAAAGCCAAAGCCGTTCCCGCGACCACCACCCGCCGCTCGGGCACGCGCGCCGAAAGCCGCGCTCCATGCCGCCGCGCTCCCCGTCGCGCGCAAATCCAATGCCTTCGGGATGGGTGTCTTCGGTGTGGCGACGGCGGCCGTACTTGCGGCAGGCGGCTGGTACGCGTTCGGCCAACGAAGCGCCAGCCCGCCGCCCCTGCCGCAGCAGGCCGCGGCACCGGCGCCGGTCGTCGTGCCCTCACCCGTGCCCTCCCCCTCCCCCGCGCCCGCGCCCGCGCCTGCGCCTGCGCCGCCGCCTGTATCCGCGCCCGTCGCCGAGGCGCCGGTGGTCGAGCCCCCGCCACCGGCTGTTCCCGTTCCGCCGCCGGCGGAGCGAACCGTGCCGTCTGCGCGGGCCGAAGCGGCCAAGCCCACGGCCGCCGCTGCGCCCAGGGCACGCAAAGCTGCGCCGGCGGCACCAGTTGCTGCAGCCCAGCCCGCCGCCGTCGCTCCGCCTGCACCGGTCGTGGCGGCAGCACCGGCGCAACCTGCCGCACCTGCCAGTCCGGAAGCGGCATGCGCGAGCCAGGGCTTCTTCGGCCGCGCGCGCTGCATGGCCGCGCAGTGCGCCAAGGCCGAATACCGGGCGAGCGCCCAATGCGACGCCGTGCGGCGCCAGCAGCAGATCGACGAAGAGAAGCGGAATCCGAGCCTGCTCAACTGAAGGCCGCCCTGCACGGCGGTTCTCAGCCCTTCTGAAGCATGTCGATTGCCACGGCGAGCGCACCCGGCTTGCCCGAGAGCACCAGCGTGTCGCCGTCCGCCAGCATCGTGTCGTCGCGCACCTCCTCGGCCTTGCCGTCGCGCCTGCGCAGGCTGGCCACTCGAACGCCCACCGCGTGCAGCGCAGCCCGATCCAGTTGCTGGCCCACCGCGCGCGCGCCGGTCGTGAGCGTGAAGCTGTTGAGCCGCTCGTGGTCGAGCTCGTCGGCGTTGTCGTCGTCGGCGCCGTGGAAATAGCCGCGCAGCAGGTTGTAGCGTGCATCGCGCTGGTCCTGCACCACGCGGATCACGCGCCGCATGGGCACGCCGACCAGCGCCAGCGCATGGCTTGCCAGCATCAGCGAACCTTCGATCGCTTCGGGCACCACCTCGGTCGCGCCGGCGGCCTGCAGCTTTTCGAGATCGCGATCGTCCTTCGTGCGCACGATCACCGGCACCTGCGGCGCATGGGCCCGCGTGTTGGCCAGCACCTTGAGTGCGCCCGGGACGTCGAGATAAGTCACGACCACGGCGCTGGCACGCGCCAGGCCGGCGGCCATCAGTGCCTGAAGCCGTGCCGCGTCGCCGAAGACCACCGAATCGCCTGCCGCGGCGGCCTGGTGGACGCGATCCGGGTCCAGGTCCAGCGCCAGGTACGGAATGCCCTCCCGTTCCAGCACGCGCGCCAGGTTCTGCCCGCAGCGCCCGTAGCCGCAGATGATCACGTGTTTCGCGGTATTGATGGTCTTGCGCGCGATGGTCGTCATCTGCAGCGACTGCTGCAGCCAATCGCTCGCCACCAGCTTTCGCACGATCCGATTGCTGTACATGATGATGAAGGGCGTCGCGAGCATCGACAGCACCATCGACGCAAGCACCGGGTTTGCGAGCCACGACGGCAGGAGCTCCTGCTCCTGCGCCAGGGTCAGCAGCACGAAACCGAACTCGCCGGCCTGGGCAAGGTAGAGGCCGGTGCGCAGCGACACGCCGGCCGTTGCGCCGAGCGCGCGCGCCAGCAACGTCACCAGAACCAGCTTGAAGGCCAGCGGCAAGAGGAGCAGCCCGGCGACCAGGGCCCATTGCTCCACCACGATGTGCCAGTCGAGCGACATGCCGATTGTGATGAAGAACAGCCCCAGCAGCACGTCGTGAAAGGGCCGGATGTCGGTTTCGACCTGGTGCTTGAATTCGGTTTCCGACACCAGCATGCCGGCGACGAAGGCCCCCAGCGCCAGGCTCAGGCCGGCCAGCTCGGTCAGCCACGCCAGGCCCAGCGTGACGAGCAGCAGGTTGAGCATGAACAGCTCTTCGCTGCGCCGGCGCGCGACGATCGTGAGCCACCAGCGCATCACGCGCGGACCGCCGTAGAGCAGCACGGCGACCAGAAAGCTGGCCTTGAGCCAGGCGAAGGCGAGCGCCTTCAGCATCGTCTCCGGCGGCGCCCCGAGCGCCGGGATCAGCACCAGCAAGGGCACCACCGCGAGATCCTGGAACAGCAGCACGCCCATCACGCGCTTGCCATGTTCGCTCTCGAGCTCGAGCCGTTCGGCCATCAGCTTCACGACGATCGCGGTGCTGCTCATGGTGAGCGCGCCCGAAAGCGCCAGCGCCGTCTGCCAGCCCAGGTGCCAGGCCGGCGGCAGCCAGGTGGCGAGCCATAGCGCGCCCACGGTCGCGATCGCCATCGTCAGCATCACCTGGAGCAGTCCGAGCCCGAACACGTGCTTGCGCATGGCGCGCAGCTTGGGCAGGTTGAACTCGAGCCCGATCACGAACATCAGAAACACGACGCCGAACTCGCCCAGGTGCCGGATGCCCTCGGAGTTCTGCGCGAATGCCAGCGCATGCGGTCCGATCAGCACGCCGGCCAGAAGGTAGCCGAGCATCGGCGGCAGCCTGAGGTACCGGCAGACGACCACGCCGATCACCGCAGCCAGTAGGTACATCAGCGTGAGATCGAACGAGGACATGGGCCGATGCTACTGAATGTGAACCCCTCAGTTCAGACTGCCGAGGCCTTGACCGATAAAATCCCGCGATGAGCTCCCGCCCCGACCTGGCCTCCGCGGCCGAACCCGACGCAATGCTCGCGCGGGCGCGTATGACTTTCGATATCGAAGCAGAGGCCGTGCTCGGCCTCAAGCAGCGCGTCGGCGCGAGCTTCGTGGCTGCCGTTCGGAAAATCCTCGAGGTGCGGGGCCGCGTGGTCGTCATGGGCATGGGCAAGAGCGGCCATGTCGGCCGCAAGATCGCGGCCACTCTCGCATCGACGGGGACGCCGGCGATGTTCGTGCATCCGGCGGAGGCGAGCCACGGCGATCTCGGCATGATCAAGGCGGTCGACCTGGTGCTCGCGATCTCGAACAGCGGCGAAGTCGAGGAGCTCACCACGATCCTGCCCGTGGTCAAGCGCCAAGGCGTGCCGCTGATCGCGATGACCGGGCGCTCCGATTCCACGCTGGCGCGCCATGCCGACATCGTGCTCGACAGCGGCGTCGAGAAAGAGGCTTGCCCGCTCAACCTGGCGCCCACCGCCAGCACCACGGCGCAGATGGCGCTCGGCGACGCGCTCGCCGTCGCCTTGCTCGATGCGCGAGGCTTCGGCACCGAAGACTTCGCCCGCTCGCATCCGGGCGGCGCGCTCGGCCGCAAGCTGCTCACCCATGTGAGCGATGTCATGCGCTCCGGCGACGACGTGCCGCGCGTCGGGCCCGGCGCCAGTCTCAGCGAGATCATGCGCGAGATGAGTTCCAAGGGCCTCGGCGCGACGGCCGTGGTCGATCCCGACGGCCGCGCGATCGGCATCTTCACCGACGGCGACCTGCGCCGGCAGGTCGAGACCGGCGCGGATCTGCGCGCCATGACCGCGGCCGACGTGATGCATCGGGGCCCGCGCACGCTGCGTGCCGACGCGCTGGCGGCCGAGGCGGCCGAACTGATGGAACAGCACCGCATCACGAGCGTGCTGGTGGTCGACGCCGCTGGCGTTCTGATCGGAGCGCTCAGCATCAACGACCTGATGCGCGCGAAAGTCATCTGATGGCGCTCGAATTCAAGGCGGAGGCCTTGCTGGCCGCGCAGGACATCCGCGTCGCCTTCTTCGACGTCGACGGCGTGCTGACCGACGGCGGCGTCTACTTCAGCGAGCAGGGCGAAACCCTCAAACGCTTCAGCATCCTCGACGGCTACGGCCTCAAACTGCTGCGTGCCGCGGGCATTGCGCCGGCGGTGATCACGGGGCGCGACTCGAAGCCGCTGCGCGTGCGCCTGCAGGCGCTGGGCATCGAGCACGTGCGCTACGGCACCGAAGACAAGCTGCCGGCCGCCGAGGCCATGCTCGCGGCGCTTGGCTTCGACTGGATGCAGACCGCCGCCATCGGCGACGACTGGCCCGACCTGCCCGTGCTGAGCCGCGCCGCATTTGCCGCGGCGCCTGCCAACGCCCATGCCGAGGTGCGCGCCATCGCGCATCACGTGACCGCGGCGCGCGGCGGCGAAGGCGCGGCGCGCGAATTCTGCGACCTGCTGCTCACGGCCGGCGGCCACTACCGCCGGCTTCTGGACGTTGCGCGGGGCCCGGCGGCATGAAGGCGAAGGCGGTCTGGAATCTGCTGCGGGACGGCTTCGATCGCGTCACCATCTACCTGCCGATCATCCTGACGGCCACGCTGGCGCTCGGTACTTACTGGCTGGTACGCAACGCGCCGAAGCTGCTCGAGCCGGTGGCCAAGGAGGCGCCCAAGCACGAGCCCGACTTCTTCATGCGCGGCTTCGTGGTCAAGAATTTCCTGCCCAACGGCGAACTGCGCAGCGAGCTCTTCGGCACCGAAGGCCGGCACTATCCGGACAACGACACGATGGAGGTGGACCAGGTCCGGCTGCGCTCCATTTCTCCAGAAGGACTGACGACCCGCGCGACCGCCAATCGTGGCTTGTCGAACGGCGACGGCAGCGAGATCCAGCTTTTCGGCAACGCGATCGTGGTGCGCGAAGCGGCCGTCTCGGCTGACGGCAAGAGCATGCCGCGCCTGGAGTTCCGCGGTGAATTCCTGCATGCCTTTCTGGACACGGAGCGCGTCAAGTCGCACAAGCCCGTCACCCTGATCCGCGGTGCCGACCAGTTCACGGCCGATTCGCTGGACTATGACAACCTGACGGGCGTCGCCAACCTGCAAGGCCGCGTGCGAGGCCTGCTGATGCCTACGGCGACAGCGCCCGGGGCGAAGCATTGACGCGGCTGGCGTTCATCACCGGTGCGTCGAGCGGCATCGGCCAGGCGCTGGCGGCGCGCTTCTACCAAGCAGGCTACAGCCTCGCGCTGGTCGCGCGGCGCACTGCCGAGATCGACACCTGGGCCCGCACCGCCAGGATCGATGCCCAGCGCCATCGGATCTACGGTGCCGATGTCGCCGATACCGACAGCATCGTCGCGGCGGGCGTCGCCTGCATCGCGCACCAGGGTGTCCCGGATGTGGTGATCGCGAATGCCGGCATCAGCGTGGGCATCGATACCGAGGACCGCGGCGATCTCGACGTGCTCGCGCAGACCTTTGCGATCAACAACGTCGGTCTGGCCGCGACTTTCCATCCTTTCGTTGCCGCGATGAGGGCACGCGGCAGCGGCCGGCTGGTGGGTATCGGCAGCGTCGCATCGATTCGCGGCCTCCCCGGCCACGGTGCGTACTGCGCCAGCAAGGCGGGTGTGGTGGCGTACTGCGAGAGCCTGCGCGGCGAGCTGCGCACCAGCGGCGTCAAGGTCGTCACCCTTTGCCCGGGCTACGTCGACACCCCGCTGACACAAGGCAATCGCTACGGCATGCCCTTCCTGATGCGGGCCGAGGACTTCGCCGATCGGGCATTGCGCGCGATCGAGGCCGGCGCCAGCTACCGGGTGATTCCGTGGCAGATGGGCGTGGTCGCCAAGCTCATGCGCCTGCTGCCCAATCCCCTGTTCGACCGTGCAGTGCAGGGCCGCGGGCGCAAGAAGCGGCGTGGCGAATGAGCTCAGGCTGTCCGCATCGCGTCACCATCAAAAAAGGCTCCCGAGGGAGCCTTTTTTTGTGATGCTTGCCGGGGTGCGAGCTCAGTACCCGCTGTTGCCGCCGTTGCCGCCACCACCACCGCCGCCGTAGCCGCCGCGACCACCGCCGCGCGGGCCGGCGCCGTAGGGGCTGCGGAAACCGCCATCGCCGCCGCCGCCGCCACTGCGGCCACCACCGCCGTAACCACCGCCGCCGCCGCCGTAGCCGCCGCCACCACCGCTGCGACCGCCGCCACCACCACCGTAGCCGCCACCGCCGCCATATCCGCCGCCGCCACCACCACCACCGTAGCCGCCGCTGCGCGGCGGACGGGCTTCCATGGGACGCGCTTCGTTCACGACGACGCTGCGGCCGCCCATGTCCTGGCCGTTCATGCCCTTGATGGCCGCTTGCGCTTCTGCATCGCTGCCCATTTCAACAAATCCGAAGCCTTTGGAACGCGGGGGGCTGGAGTCGCGCTCCATCATGACCTTGGCGCTTGCCACGGTGCCGAACTGGCTGAAGGCATTGTGGAGGTCATCGTCGCGTGCCGAATAAGGCAGGTTGCCGACGTACAGTTTGTTGCCCATCAAGGGACTCCTATAAACACATCAAGAAAAGCGATGGAGTCCCGAGAGCACCACCCAAACGAAATCCGCCGAGCCGCGCGAAACTGACCGATCACCGAATCACCGCCCCGAAATCTGAAGGGAGGCTCGTGCATTATGTGTGAAATGCTTCGAGCGCAAGTAGGAATTTGCCCGCAACCGCGCCGCGCCCGAAATTTTTCAAAAGCTAGCGCACGCTTACAAGCATCCTCGATGCCGCACTACAATCGCGCGGTCATTGGGGAGTAGCCGCCTTCCATCGCGAGAAGGGTTTGCGTCAACAGACTTGTCCTGCCCCGTGCAGGACATGGCGCAGGCAGTGTTCCACCTGGCGAGACCTTTGACCGTGCAACTTCGGACTTGGCCGAAGGCGTTGCGCGGTCAATTGCGTCCTCGTCCTTCGGCCCAAGGAACCCCTTTTTCATGGAAGCTTTTCTCGTTGCGACCGGCGTGGTCGCGCTCGCCGAAATGGGCGACAAGACCCAATTGCTCTCGCTCGTGCTCGCCGCACGGTTCCGCAGGCCCTGGCCGATCGTGCTGGGCATCTTCACCGCGACGGTGTTGAACCATGCACTTGCGGGGGCGGTGGGCAACTGGGTCACGCACACGCTCGGGCCCGACGTGCTGCGCTGGACCCTGGGTGCTTCGTTCATCGCGATGGCGCTCTGGATGCTGATCCCCGACAAGCTCGACGAGGACGACATGCCGAAGGCTTCGCACTTCGGCGTGTTCGGCACCACCTTGACCGCCTTCTTTCTGGCCGAGATGGGCGACAAGACGCAGATTGCGACTGTCATGCTCGCCGCGCGCTACGTGAGCGCCTATGTCTGGGTGGTGCTCGGCACCACGTTCGGCATGATGCTGGCCAATGCGCCGGTCGTGTGGCTGGGCGAGCGCATCGTGAAGCGCGTGCCGATCCACCTGGTCCACGGCGTCTCTGCCGTGCTGTTCCTCACCCTCGGCGGCGCCGCGTTGATCGGCTGGGGCTGAGCCGCATATACTTGCCGCACGCGCCGATTTGCTCCAGCTTGCGGGCGCTTAACAAATGCAGCTAAAGACGGATGCCGGACCCGGCTCGTTTTTGGCGAGGCCGGGTTTTTTCATTCATGTCGTTGGTCGTCTCCTCGCAATCGATGCCGTTCGCAGGCCCGCTGCCTCTCAGCAGCGGCGCATCGATTGCCAACTACTCCTTGGCGTACGAAACCTACGGCACGCTCAATGCCGATCGCAGCAACGCGGTGCTCGTCTGCCATGCGCTGAACGCTTCGCACCATGTCGCGGGCGTCTACGCAGGCCAGGACAAGTCCGAGGGCTGGTGGGACAACATGATCGGCCCCGGCAAGCCGGTCGACACCGATCGCTTCTTCGTGATCGGCGTCAACAACCTCGGCTCCTGCTTCGGCTCCACCGGGCCGATGCATGTCAACCCTGCGACCGGGCGCGTCTATGGCGCCGACTTTCCGGTGGTCACGGTCGAGGACTGGGTTCGCGCGCAGGCTGCGCTGCTCGACGCAATGGGCATCCAGACGCTCGCGGCAGTGATGGGCGGCAGCCTCGGCGGCATGCAGGCGCTGTCGTGGGCGCTGCAATATCCCGAGCGCGTGCGCCATGCGGTGGTGATCGCCAGCGCGCCGAGCCTGACGGCGCAGAACATCGCGTTCAACGAGGTCGCGCGCCGCGCGATCGTGACCGACCCCGACTTCAACGGCGGCCACTTCTACGAGCATGGGGTGATCCCCAAGCGTGGCCTGCGCATCGCCCGCATGATCGGCCACATCACCTACCAGAGCGACGACCTCATGAACGAGAAGTTCGGCCGGGCGCTGCGCAGCGCGGTCGAGGGTGATGTATCGAGCGCGGACTTTCTCTACTCGACCCAGGAGGTCGAGTTCCAGATCGAAAGCTATCTGCGCTACAACGGCGACAAGTTCAGCGAGTACTTCGACGCCAACACCTACCTCCTGATCACGCGTGCGCTCGACTACTTCGATCCCGCGCGCGGGCACGGCGGCGATCTGCGCGCCGCGCTGGCGCAGGCCACGGCCAAGTTCCTGCTCGTGAGCTTCACCACCGACTGGCGCTTCGCGCCGGCGCGCAGCCGCGAGATCGTGAAGGCCCTGCTCGACAACCGCCGCAACGTGAGCTACGCGGAAATCGATGCGCCGCACGGCCACGACGCCTTCCTGCTCGACGATGTGCGCTACATGAGCGTGGTGCGTTCGTACTTCGAACGCATCGCCAAAGAGGGCCTCGCCGCATGAGCGATCTGGACACCCAACGCGTGATCGCTCGGCTCGTCCCCGAAGGCTCGCGCGTGCTCGACCTCGGCTGCGGCGACGGCGCGCTGCTCGACCTGCTGCAGCGCGAGCGCGGTTGCAGCGGCTACGGCGTGGAGATCGCCGACGGCAACGTGCTGCAATGCATACGGCATGGCGTCGACGTGATCCAGCTCAACCTCGACGAAGGCCTCGCGATGTTCGACGATGCCTCCTTCGACGTCGTGCTCCAGATCGACACGCTGCAGCACCTTCGCAATGCCGAAGTGATGCTGCGAGAGACCGCGCGCGTCGGCCGCATCGGCATCGTCGCCTTCCCCAACTTCGCGCACTGGCCGAACCGCATCAGCATCGCGCGCGGGCGCATGCCGGTCACGCGGCGCTTGCCCTACCAGTGGTACGACACGCCGAACATCCGCGTCGGTACCTTCAAGGATTTCGAGGTGCTCGCGCGCAAGAACCGCCTGCGCGTGCTCGATGCCTTCGGCCTGCAGGAGGGCGCCGAGGTGCGCTGGCTGCCGAATGCGCGCGCCAGCACCGCCGTCTTCAAGTTCGAGCGCGAACGCTAGCGCGCGCACGATGCCCTTCACGCTCGCCGCGCCGCAGCACAGCGAGCTGCTCGTCAAGAAGAGCCGCTTCATCGGCTGCGTCCAGCCGGTCGCCGGCCGCGCCGCGGCGCAGGCCGTCGTCGACGCGCTGCGCGGCGTGCATCCCGGTGCGGCCCACGTCTGCTGGGCGCTGATGGCCGGCGGGCAATCCGCGGCCAACGACGACGGCGAACCCGGTGGCACCGCCGGCCGGCCGATGCTAGAAGTGCTGCGGCATCACGAACTCGAAGGTGTGCTCGCCACGGTGGTGCGCTACTTCGGCGGCATCAAGCTCGGCGCGGGCGGACTGGTGCGCGCCTACACCGACAGCATTGCGCAGGCGCTCGCCGGTGCGGTACTGGTGCCGCTGGTGCGACAGCGCAGCTTGCGCTGCGCCGTGCCCTACGCGCTCGAAGGTCTGCTGCGCCGCGAGATCGCGGCGGCGGGTGCCGCGCTCGTCCAGGTCAGCCACGACAGCATGGTGCACTTCTCGCTGACCCTGCCCGAGCCAGAAGCCGCCGGCTTCATTGCGAGGGTCGATGATGCTGCGCAAGGGCGCGCCATATGGCAGCGGACGAGCTAGAAGCTCGTTGCGCCGCGATACGACGACCGTCATGCTCGTGACAATCGCAGCGATCAAGATCGACGGTCACTGCGAAAGCGCGCGCCCCCCATCGTCGATGCAGTCCTTACGCAGACGAAAGTTCCCAACGATGCGCGTTCGAGACGTATTCAGTTACGCTTCTTGCGCAATGAAGTGCGAAGCGCCGTAAGCGCCTTCTTACGATAGCCCTTTTGAGGAGCTCCCCATTGGCCACACAGTCCCCCTTCTTCGGCAAGCGTGATCGCGACGCCGACTCCCTCCCCTCCCGTCCCGCGCCGCTGATGGGTTCCGGCACCAACCTCTCGGGCACGCCGGTCAATCCTTCGAACCTGTCGGCCCCAGCGGCCAATGCGGCGGCGAGCACCGCCAAGGAAGGCGGCAGCAAGCTCACCGTCGGCCCGAACATCAAGCTCAAGGGCGTCGAGATCACCGACTGCGACACGCTCGTGGTCGAAGGCCTGGTCGAAGCGACGATGGACTCGCGCGTCATGCAGATCGCCGAACAGGGCGCATTCAAGGGCTCGGCCGAAATCGACATCGCCGAAATCCGCGGGCTCTTCGACGGCAACCTCACCGTGCGCGAGAAGCTCGTCATTCATTCCACCGGCAAGGTCACCGGCAAGATCCGCTACGGCAAGATCGTGGTCGAAGAAGGCGGCCAGCTGTCCGGCGAGATCAGCTTCGGCGCATCCGCAGGCAGCAGCAGCAGCGGCAGTGCCAAGCCCGCACTGCAAGCCGCGGCCTGACGCGGCTTCAGTTCAGCCCAGGCGCTGAATCAAGGCACCTGCTGCGGCCGGTGCCTTTTCTTTTGCGCCGTTGATGAAGTAGATGAAGACGTCGCGCGCCGCGGCCGCCTTCGGCGCGGCCTTCTCGACGCGCGGCAACGCGGCCGGCGAACCGCCCTCGGCCCAGGTCCTGGCTGCCTCGGCCCATGCATCGAGTGCCTTCGGCGCGTAGCCGCTTTTCAGCTTGGCGTCGCTCATCATCAGGCGCGCATAGACGAAGCCGGCAGTCAGGTCGGCGAAGGATGGAAACTTGTCCGCGTCGGTGAAGACCGTCGCGGCCTCGTACTTGCGCGCGAGCGCCAGGTACTCCGGCGTCATGAAGCTCTCGTGCCGGACGTCGAGCACGTGGCGCAGCGTGCGGCTGCCCTCCTTCTTCGGCAGCAGCGCGAGAAAGCCCTCGAAGTCCTCTGCATCGAAAGCCTTGGTGGGCATGAACTGCCAGACGATCGGCCCCAGCTTGTTGCCCAGCTCGACGATGCCGCTTTCGACAAAGCGCGTGATCGACTCGCCGGCCGCCGACAGCTGCTTGCGATTGGTCGCAAAACGCGATGCCTTGAGCGAGAACATGAAATCGTCGGGCGTCTCGTCGTGCCACTTCTTGAATGTCGGCGGCTTGAAGCTGCTGTAGTAGGTGCCGTTGACTTCGATGGCCGTGAGCTGCCGGCTGGCGTAGCTCAATTCCTGGCTGTGCGGCAGCCCTTCGGGATAGAAGTTGTTGCGCCAGGGTTCGTAGGTCCAGCCCCCGATGCCGACGCGAATGCGCGTGTTTGTGCTGCTCAAGATCTCGCCTTTCGATAAAGCCGCCACTTCGAAGCAGCGGCGAGATTAGCCCAAGGGCTGCGGGTTTGGCGAGCTGCGCCCATAATTCGCCACTCCCCTTCTCACCCGCGGAGACCCCATGAACGCTCCCCTGCACCGCGAAATCTCCTCGGGCCTGCTCGATGCCGAGCGCGCCCTGTCCGATGTCTCGTCCAAGTGGGACCAGGACATCGTCAAGCAGCTCACCGACTACATCGCGATCCCCGCCAAGTCGCCCGGCTTCGACAAGGACTGGGTGCAGAACGGCTATCTCGAAACCGTTCTGCAGAACGCCGCCAGGTGGGTGGAGGCGCAGAAGGTCGAGGGCCTGAAGCTCGAGATCGTGCGGCTCGAAGGCCGCACCCCGGTGCTCTTCTTCGAAGTGCCGGCCACCGGCACCGAGATGAAGGAGACCGTGCTGATGTACGGCCACCTCGACAAGCAGCCCGAGTTCACCGGCTGGCGCAACGACCTCGGGCCGTGGACGCCGAAATACGAGAACGGCCTTCTCTACGGCCGCGGCGGCGCCGACGATGGCTATGCGGTGTATGCGAGCGTGGCGGCGCTGCAGGCGCTCAAGGCGCAGGGCGTGGCGCATCCGCGCATCGTGGGCCTGATCGAAACCTGCGAAGAATCCGGCTCCTACGACCTGCTGCCCTACATCGACGCGCTGCGTCCGCGCCTCGGCGAGGTAGGCCTCGTGATCTGCCTCGACTCGGGCGCCGGCAACTACGACCAGCTGTGGCTCACCACCTCGCTGCGCGGCATGGCGAGCGGAACGCTGAAGGTCGAGATCCTGACCGAGGGCGTGCACTCGGGCGATGCCTCCGGCCTCGTGCCCTCGAGCTTCCGCATCATGCGGCAGGTACTCGACCGTCTGGAGGACAGCAAGACCGGCCGCCTGCTGCCGGAGAGCTTTCACTGCGAAGTTCCGGCCGAAAGGCTCGCGCAGGCGCAGGCCACTGCAGCCATCCTCGGCGACGAGGTCTACAAGCGATTTCCCTGGGCGCACTACGACTGCGGCGGCGCGACCGCGTTCGCGTTGCCGACCACCAGCGACCCGGTGGAGGCGCTGATCAACCGCACCTGGAAGCCGACGCTCTCGGTCACCGGCGCCGAAGGCTTCCCGGCATTGAAGGATGCGGGCAATGTGCTGCGTCCCTACACCGCCTTCAAGCTTTCGCTGCGCCTGCCGCCGCTGGTCGATGCCGACCAGGCGGTGCAGCAGCTCAAGACCCTGCTCGAGGACAACGCGCCCTATCAGGCCAAGGTGACCTTCGACAGCAACGGCGGCGCCACCGGATGGAATGCGCCCGGCACCGCACCCTGGTTCGAGCGCGCGCTCAACGCCGCATCGCAGGCGCACTTCGGCGCCAATTGCGGCTACATCGGCCAGGGCGGCACGATTCCGCTCATGAACATGCTGAGCGTCGGCTTCCCGAAGGCGCAAATGATGGTCTGCGGCGTGCTCGGACCCAAGAGCAATGCGCACGGCCCCAACGAATTCCTGCACGTGCCCTATGCGAAGAAGCTGACCGCGGCAGTGGCCGAGGTGATCGCCGCGCTGCCGGCGGCGCATGCCCTCGCCGCTTGAAGACGCAGCCTGCGCGGAACAGCACGCTGCGCGCGCCGGACGGCGAAACGCTGGTCCTGAACGAGTGGCCGCTTTCCTGCGGCCTGGCCGAGAGAGCCGTCGTGGTGCTGGTGCATGGCATCGGCGAGCATGCGGGCCGCTACCGGCACGTGGCCGAACGGCTCAACGACTGGGGCTTCGCGGTGCGTGCCGCCGACCACTACGGCCACGGCGCATCGAGCGGTCCGCGCGGCGGCTTGCCCAGCGTGATGCGACTGGTCGACGATCTCGCGCTCGTGGTCGACGACACACGGCGAGCGCATCCCGGCGTGCCGCTGGTGCTGCTGGGCCACAGCCTCGGCGGTTTGGTCGCTGCAAGCTTCGTGGCGCGGGCGGTGCGCAAGGTCGATGCGCTGGTGCTTTCGTCGCCGGGACTGGATCCGGGCCTCGGTGCGTTCCAGAAACTGATGATCGCGCTGTTGTCGCGCGTGGCGCCGATCTGCGGGTGGGCAACGGGCTGGACGACGCCTACCTCTCGCACGACCCGGCCGTGGTGCGGGCCTACCGCGACGATCCGCTGTGCCACGATCGCATCGGCGCCCGGCTCGCGCGCTTTCTGGCCGACGAAGGTGCCGTCGTCCAGGCGGCTGCGCCGCAATGGCAGGTGCCGACGCTCCTGATCTATGCGGGTGACGATCGCCTCGTGAAACCTGCGGCCAGCCACGCCTTCGCGGCCGCCGCGCCGGCTTCGGTGCTCAGCGCGACCTGCTTTCCGGCGCTCTACCACGAGATCTTCAACGAGCGCGATACGACGCCCGTGTTCGGGACGCTCAGACGCTGGCTCGACGAGCGCTTCCCGTCTGCCTAGACGGCCGCCGCCGGCGCTGCGCTGCGCTGGCGACGCGCGAGCCACAGCAGCGCCGCACCCGTCAGCACCACCGGCACCAGCGAGCCGAGGTTCAGCAGCCGCCAGCCCTGCGTCGTGACCAGCACGCCCGAGGCGAAGGAGCTCAGTGCCAGCGTCGCGAATATGCAGAAGTTGAGTGCGCCCTGGGCACGGTCCCTCTCTTCGGCCGTGTAGGCCGCGAGCGAGAGCGTGGTGCTGCCGGTGAAGAGGAAGTTCCAGCCCACGCCGAGCATGAACAGCGCGATCAGGAACTGGTGCAGGTCCACGCCCGAGAGCGCCACCGCGATGCAGCCGAGGTTGAGCGCGAGCCCCACGCCCATCACGGGCAGCGCGCCGAAGCGGCGGATCAGGTGGCCGGTGAAGAAGCCCGGCGCGAACATGCCGATCACGTGCCATTCGAGCACCAGCGCGATGTCCTCGAAGGGCAAGCTGCAGATCTGCATCGCGATCGGCGTCGCCGCCATCAGCAGGTTCATCACGCCGAAGCCGAGCGCACCCGACACGGCCGCGACGATGAACACCGGCTGGCGTGCGATCTCGGCCAGCGGGCGGCCGCCGGCACCGGTGCTTTTCGGCGGCGGGGCCGGAAAGTCGATGAAGTGCATCAGGCCCATCGCGAGCAGCGCCACGGCCGCGAGTGCCAGGTAGGCGCCCGCGAAGGGCACGGGGAACCAGTCGCGCGTGACCGCTGCGAGGTTCGGGCCTGCCACGGCGCCGAGAAGTCCGCCGGCCATCACCAGCGAGACTGCCTTTTCGCGCCCATCGGGCGTGGCCAGCTCGGCAGCGGCAAATCGGTAGAGACTCGCGTTCGCGGCGTAGTAGCCGGCCACCACCGTGGCGAAGCACAGCAGCCAGAAGTCCTTCCAGACCGCGGCCTGCGCGCACAGCAGGGCCGAGCCCAGCGCCACCGCCAAGCCGATCTGGAAGGAGTGGCGCCGCCCGAAGCGTTGCTGCGTGCGCGCCACCAGCCCGGTGGCGAGTGCGCCGCCGACCACGTAGCCCATCACGGGCAGCGTGGCCATCCAGCCGCGCGGTGCGAGCGCGAGGCCCACGAGGCCGTTGATCGCGATGAAGGTGACGTTGTTGGTGAGGAACAGGCCTTGGCAAACGGCGAGCAGCCAGAGATTGCGCTTCATCGAGACCTGTTCAACCCTTCTGCAGCAGGCCGCTCAGCGAGGCCAGCAGGTCGTCCTGGTTGCCCAGACCCTCGGCCGGCACTTGGCCCTTGGGCGTGAGCTGGTCGATCAGCGTGGGCAGCAGCGTGGCCAGCATCGGCAGCAACGTCGCCGCGTTGATGCCGAGTTTTTGCGCGATGCTCGAAATCACGTCGCTGCCCAGCACGTCCTGCAGCTGCCCGCCAGAGATCGGCGCGTTCTCGCCCTTGCCGACCCAGGAGCCGATCACGTCGCCCATGCCGGCCTGCTCGAACTTCGAGACCAGGCCGCCCAGACCGCCCTGCTCGCCGTTGTTGGCGAGCAGTCCGCCGAGCGCACCCGCGAGACCGCCGAGATCACCGAGTCCGCCGCCCATGCCGCCGAGGCTGCCGAGGCTGCCGAGGCTGCCTATGCCGCCGTCCTGGGCCTGTGGCTGTGCACCGCCGAGCATCTGTCCGAGTACCGAATCGAGCAATCCCATGGTGGGCTCCTGAAATGATGGGGGAGATGGCCTACTTCGACCGCGGCGGACGCTTCGGCAGCAGGGGCTCGCTCACGCCTTGCACGCCGACCAGCCCCAGCACGGTCGCCAGGGCATTCTGCGCGCCCTTCCATCCGTCTGTCACGTCGATCCATTCGGAGAGCGCGTGAAAGCCGCCGGTCTTGCCGCCGCCGCCGATGATGATGGCCGGGATGCCGAGCGACATCGGCACATTGGCATCGGTGCTGGCGCCGCTCAGCAGGGTCTTGTGGCCGAAGGCGCTGTTCGAGCGGATGGCCGCCTCGACGATCGGCGAATCCGAGGGCGTGCGTCCGCCCGGCCGGTCGCCGATCAGCTTGCTGGAAACGCTCAGGGTCGCGACGTTCCAGCGCTTGTTCTCTTCCGCCACCGCTTCCTCGATCGCGGCCAGCACCTTCTTTTCGGTGTCGAGCAGCGCGCCCATCTCGTCGGAGCGGATGTCGACCGCCATGCGCGCGTCGGGTGCAATGGTGTTGACCGAGGTTCCGCCGCCGACGGTGCCGACGGTGAAGGTGGTCTTCGGAAAGCTGGGCGTCTTGATCTCGGCGATCTTGGCGATCGCGCGGCCCATGCCGTGGATTGCGCTCGGCACCTGGCCGAAGGCGGCGTAGCTGTGGCCGCCGGGTCCTTTGAAACTTACTTCGTAGCGATGGCTGGCGGTGCCGAGCACCAGCACGGTGCCGTCGGCCGCCGGCTCCACGCCCACCATGCCGTCGATGTCGAGGTGGTCGCGGAAGATGGCCTTCATACCGCGCAGGTTGCCCAGCTCCTCTTCGCCGACGTTGCCGACGAAGAGCAGGTCGCCCACGGTCTGCACCTTGTTGTCGTTGAGCACCTTGAGCCACGACAGGAGCACCGCGAGGCCGCGCGTGTCGTCCGAGATGCCGGGCGCGTGGAGCTTGCCGTCGCGCTCCTTCACCTTGACGTCGGTGCCGGCGGGAAAGACCGTGTCGAGGTGGGCCGAGACCAGGAGCTTGGGGCCGTTGCCCGTGCCCTTGCGCAGGCCCACCACATTGCCCTCGCTGTCGATCCTCGCATCCGCGAGCCCCAGCGCCTTCATGCGGGCGAGGAAGGCCTCGGCGCGCTTCTGCTCCTTGAAGGGCGGCGCTTCGATTTCGGTGAGCAGCTTGAGGTCCTCGATCGAACGCTCGTGGTCGGCCTTCACCGCGTCGAGCAACTGCTTGACGGCGGGCGCGGCCATGAGCTGCGTGTAGGCCTGGTCCACGGCCGGCTTCACCTGCGAGGGCGTCGGCGCCACGGCCGTGCTTTGCGCATGGACGGCGGCGGTGGCGCAGAGGGCGGCAAGCACAACCGGAGCGAAGCGCGAGGGAACGGAATGAAGGGAAGACATGCGTTGGCGGCCTTGGGCTCGATGGGTGATGGGGGAAGAGAGCAAATTCTGGTCACTGGCCCGCAAGCACTGCGAGCGCCGCGAGGGCCGCGGTTTCGGCGCGCAGCACGCGCGGCCCGAGCGTGAGCGGCGCGAAGCCGCGCGCGATCGCGTCCTGTTCCTCGGCGGCGCTCAGGCCGCCCTCGGGACCGCTCAGAACACATGCGCCGCGAAGCGCGGTGCCCGGCGCCCGCTCGCGGATCTCGCGCAGGTCGCGGCTGCGCTCGGCCAGGCTCAGGACGAAGCGCTCCGCATCGTCGATCGGCGGCATGTCGATCCAGCCGGCCAGGGCGCGCACGGGGTGGATCAGCGGCAAGCGGTTGCGGCCGCATTGTTCGCAGGCGGCGATGGCGATCGCTTCCCAGTGCGCACGCTTCTTGTCGGCCCGCTCGCCGGCCAGGCGCAGCACGCCGTGGGCAGTCATCAGCGGCTGGATGCTCGCCACGCCGAGTTCGGTGGCTTTCTCGACCAGCCAGTCCATGCGTTCGTTGGCCGGCATGCCGATCGCCAGGTGCACGGCGCGCGGCGCTTCCCGCTCGACGGCGATGTGGTTCTCGACCTGAACCGTCACTTCGCTGCGGCCCATGCGCTCCACCGTGGCGGCGAACTCGCCGCCGTTGCCGTCGAACAGCGTCAGCGCATCGCCCGGCTGCATGCGCAGCACCTGCACATGGCGCGCGGCGCCGGGCGGCAGCGCCAGCGCGCTGTGCGCTGCCAAGGCCATGGCGCAATGGAAGCGGGGCGTCACATCCGCCCGTACGCAAAGCCGGTGGCGGCCTGCGTGCCTTCGACCTCGTCGATCACGCGCAAGAGCGGCGTGAGTTCGCGGTAGCGGCCGGCGGTCGCCCGGATGTAGGCGATGAAGCGTGGGGTGTCGGCCAAGTACCTCGGCTTGCCGTCGCGCAGCGTCAGCCGCGCGAAGATGCCGGCGACCTTCAGATGGCGCTGCAGGCCCATCCACTCGACCGCGCGGTAGAAGGCGCCGAAGTCCTCGTCGACCGGCAGCCCGGCCTTGCGCGCCTGCTCCCAGTAACGCACCGTGATGTCGAGAACGAAGTCTTCGTCCCAACTGAGGAAGGCATCGCGCATCAGGCTCGCGATGTCGTAGGTGATCGGGCCATGGACCGCGTCCTGGAAATCCAGCACGCCCAGCGTCAGCCCGCCCGTGATCATCAGGTTGCGCGGCATGAAGTCGCGGTGCACGTAGACACGCGGTGCAGCCAGGTTGTTCTCGACGATCAGCTTGAAGCTGCGCTCCAGGCGCTCCTGCAGCCGGCCTTCCACGCGCACGCCGCGGTGCCGCGCGATGTACCACTCCGGAAAGAGCGCCAGCTCGCGCTCCAGCAGCGCCCGGTCGTAGGGCGGCAGGACGTCGGGCCGGGACGCCAGCTGCCAGCGGATCAACGCATCGATCGCCTGGGCGTAGAGCGGCCGTGCCGCATCCGCATCGGCCGGGTCGATCACCTCGAGCATGGTCTGCCGGCCGAGATCGTCGAGCAGCAGGAAGCCTTGGGCCTCGTCCCATTCGAGCACCTGCGGCGCCGTCAGGCCGGCCGCGCGCATCAGCTTGGCGACGTGCACGAACGGGGCGCTGTTCTCCTGGGCAGGGGGCGCGTCCATCACGATGCGCGTCGGCGCGCCCTCGCGGGCGTCGATCCTGAAGTAGCGCCGGAAGCTCGCGTCGGCCGACGCGAGGCGCACGGTCGCGGGCAAGAGCCGATGCCGTTCTGCAATGCGTTCGAGCCATTGCGCGAATGCCTTGGCGCGCTCCGGATCGCTCCAGGTGAACGGGTAGGGAGGCGTCGCGGCGCCGCTGGCCGGGGGCGGGGAGGCTGTCATGGATAATCGATTCTACAAATCCGCCCGGCGCGGACCTCCGCAACCCGCCAGTCGCTGGCGCCAATTCCCCGAAGACCTCTCCGTTCCGTACCGATGCCTGACCTGACCCGAGCTGCCTGGCGCCGGTGCCGCCCGCCTTTGCCGCTGGCCGTGCTGTCGCTGGCGCTGCTTCAAGCGCACGGCGCGTCGGCACAGGACGCCGGTCTGGACGCGCCGCTCACTCTCAAGCGCACCCCGCAACTCGTCGAGACCATTCCGCAGGCGCAGCGCGGCCAATTGCCGAGCTTTGTCGATGGCGACCGCATTTCAGGGCGGCCCGACCTCGAGACGGTGGTCGAAGGCAATGCGTCGCTGCGCCGCGGCGACATCGTGATCCATGCCGACCGGCTCGAGTACTACCAGCCCGAAGACCTCGCCAAGGCGCGCGGCAACGTCCGCATCAACCAGGCCGGCAACGTCTACGAAGGGCCCGAGCTGGAGCTCAAGCTCGAGACCTTCGAAGGCTTCTTCAACAACGTGCGCTACCGCTTCCTGGCGACCGGCGGAGGAGGCGATGCCGAGCGCATCGACTTCGTCGACAGCAACGTCTCGGTCGCCCGGCGCGCTACCTACACCACCTGCCGGCGCGAGGACTATCCTGGCTGGATGCCTGCCTGGCTGCTGAGCGCCGCGACCCTCACGACCGACACGGAAGAGAACGTCGGCGTTGCCACCGATGCGCGCCTGAGCTTCATGGGCATCAGCACGCCGCCCTTTCCGTCGCTGAGCTTTCCGCTCGGCAACGACCGAAAGAGCGGCTTCCTGCCGCCGACCATCGGCATCGACAGCGTGAACGGCGTCGATATCACCGCGCCGTACTACTGGAACATCGCGCCCAATCGCGATGCGACCTTCTATCCGAACGTGATGAGCAAGCGCGGCGTGAACCTCGGCTCCGAGTTTCGCTACCTCGAGGAGAAGTACAGCGGCGAGGCCCGCATCGACTACATGCCGACCGACACCCTGCGCAACCGCAAGCGCTGGGGCATCTGGACACACCACCAGCAGACCTTCGATGCCAAGTCCTACGGCCTGGACTCGCTGAACGCCACGATCAACTTCAACCGGGTCAGTGACGACGACTACTGGCGCGACTTCAGCCGAACGCCCTCGCTGACGCAGCGGCTGCTGTCGAACGACGCTGCGCTCAACTGGAGCAAGGGCGACTGGAGCGGCGCCGTGCGCACGCTGAGCTACCAGACCTTGCAGTACGCGCCTTCGCCGATCCTTCCGCCCTACGACCGGTTGCCGCAGATCACTGCCAACTACAACAAGTACGACTGGCGCGGTTTCGATTTTTCGCTCAACACCGACTACACCCGTTTCCGCGGCGACCCGGTGCAGCAGGGTCAGCCCAACGGCGAGCGGGCCTTTGCGCTGGCGTCGCTGAGCCGGCCTTTTCTCACGCCCGGCACCTTCGTCATCCCGAAGGTGCAGCTGCATACGACCTCCTACCAGTTCGAGGCGCCGCTCGCCAATGGTGCGAGCTCGGCCAGCCGGACGGTGCCGACCTTCAGCCTCGACAGCGGCATGATCTTTGAGCGCGACGCCAGCTTTTTCGGCCGCGCGTTCCGCCAGACCCTGGAGCCGCGCGCCTTCTACGTCTATACGCCCTATCGCGACCAGAGCCTGCTGCCGAACTACGACTCGGCGTCCAACGACTTCAACTTCGCGACCGTCTACACGGAGAACGCGTTCTCCGGCCACGACCGCATCTCCGACAGCAACCTGCTCACGCTGGGCGTGACGACGCGCCTGATCGACCCCGAAAGCGGCGCCGAAGCCGCGCGCTTCGGCATTGCCCAGCGCCTGCGCTTCAGCGACCAGCGCGTCACGCTGCCCAATACCACCGCGGTGACCGACCGGCTAAGCGACGTGCTGCTCGGTGCCCAGATCAACTGGACGCCGAAATGGAGCGTGGACACCACGCTGCAATACAACCCCGACGACCAAAAGTCGACGCGAACGGCGATCAGCGCACGCTACAACCCCGGCTCGTACCGCAACATCAGCGCGGCCTACCGCTACCAGGCCAACAGCACGCCGACGGCCACTGACGGGAACAAGTCGATCGACGTGAGCTGGCAATGGCCGCTGAACGACCTGTGGGGCGACAAGGGCCAAGACCTCGGTCCGGGCCGAGGCCAGGGCGGCGGGCGCTGGTACGCCGTCGGCCGTCTCAACTACAGTCTGCAGGATCGCAAGCTTACCGACGGCGTGATCGGCTTCGAATACGACGGCTGCTGCTGGATCGGACGCGTGGTGCTGGAACGCATCAGCACCGGCCAGATCACGGCCGCGACGCGCATCATGTTCCAACTCGAGTTCGTCGGATTCGCCGCCATCGGGTCGAGCCCGAAGCGCACGCTGACACAGAACATCCAGCGCTACCAGCCCCTGCGTCAACCGATTGCTGCACCGAGCCGCTTCACCAATTACGACTGAGCTTCTTCGCCATGAACCACATCCGCTCCATCCTCACCCTGGCGTGCCTCGCAACGCTGGCCGCGGCGGCCGGCGCGCAGGGGCAAGGTCCACGTTCCGGCGCCGGCCTCGGCATCACCGACATCATGCGCGCCGGCCCGCGCCTCGCGCCGGCGCCTGCCGCCCCGCGCGCCACCCCGCCGGCCGCGCCGGTGCAGCGCTCGGCCGAGTACATCGTGGCGCTGGTCAATTCGGAGCCCATCACCAACACCGAGGTGCAGACGCGGGTCGAGCGAATCCTGAAGGAGAACGCCGAGGCGCAGCGCGTGCCGCGCGCCGAGCTCACGCGCCTGGTGCTCGAACGCCTCATCTCCGAACGCGCGCAGCTGCAACAGGCCAAGGAAGCCGGCATCAAGGTCGACGAACTCGCGATCGACCAGGCCGAGCAGACGGTGGCGCGCCAGAACCAGATCAGCCTGGCCGAGCTGCGCAGCCGCGTCGCGGCCGAGGGCATCTCGCCGCAGGCCTTCCGCAACGACCTGCGCGACCAGCTGCTGCTGACGCGCCTGCGCGACCGAGAGGTCGAGGCCAAGGTCAAGGTCAGCGACATCGAGGTCGACCAGTTCATTCGCGACCAGCGGACCTCACCCAATGCCGCAACGCAGAACATCAATATCGCGCAGGTGCTGATCGCCGTGCCCGAGAGCGCGAGCGATGCGCAAGTCGCCACGCTGCAGCAGCGGGCGCAGGGCGTCGCGCAGCGTGCCCGTGCCGGCGAGGACTTCGCCAAGCTCGCGCAGGAGTTCTCCGATTCGCCGGATCGCGCCGTCGGCGGCGCGTTGGGCATGCGCAGCGCCGACCGCTACCCGACCCTGTTCGTCGACGCGACGCAATCGACGGCGGTCAACGGAATTGCAGGGCCGATCCGCTCGGGCGCCGGCTTCCACGTGCTCAAGGTGCTGGCCAAGAGCCAGCCTGGCGCGGACGATGCCGTCGTGACGCAGACCCAGGTGCGCCACATCCTGCTGCGCAGCGATGCCAAGCGCAGCACGGCGCAAGCGGTCGCTCAGCTGGCCGAGTTCAAGGAGCGGATCCAGAAGGGCACTGCCGACTTCGCCGGCCTGGCACGGGACAACTCGCAGGATGCCAGCGCCAAGGAGGGCGGGGACCTGGGCTGGTCGCGTCCCGGCCAGTTCGTGCCCGAGTTCGAAGAGGCGATGAGCCGGCTGGCGCCGGGCCAGGTGAGCGATCCTGTCGTTTCGCGCTTCGGCGTGCACCTGATCCAGGTGGTCGCGCGGCGCGACGCCAAGCTGAGCCAGGCCGAACAGCGCGAAGCCGCCCGGGCCGTGCTGCGCGAGAAGAAAGTCGAGGAGGCCTTCGAAACCTGGGCCCAGGAAATCCGGGCGCGGGCCTACGTCGAGTTCCGCGAACCGCCTCAATCCTGAAACGCCGCGGCGGCCAGGGGTGAAGCACATCGCGCGCAAGCGCTTCGGACAGCATTTTCTGTCTGACGCCGGGATCATCGATGCGATCGTGCGCGAGATCGCGCCCCAGCCGGGCGATGCCATGGTCGAGATCGGGCCGGGCCTCGCGGCGCTGACCCAGCCGCTGGTGGAGCGCCTGGGGCGGCTCACGGTGATCGAACTCGACCGCGACCTGGCGCAGCGGCTGCGCGCCCACGGCCAGCTCGAGGTGATCGAGTCCGACGTGCTGAAGGTGGACTTTGCCGCCTTGGCCGCCAGGCTGGTCGCGGCCCCTGCAACAGCGCTGCGCGTCGTGGGCAATCTGCCCTACAACATCTCGACGCCGATCCTGTTCCATCTGCTGGGCTTTGCGCATCTGATTGCCGACCAGCATTTCATGCTGCAGAAGGAAGTCATCGACCGCATGGTCGCGAAACCGGCCACTTCGGACTACAGCCGCCTCAGCGTGATGCTGCAGTGGCGCTATGCGATGGACAACGTGCTGTTCGTGCCGCCGGAGAGCTTCGAGCCGCCACCGCGCGTCGACAGCGCGGTGGTGCGCATGGTGCCCTTTGCTGCGCCTCCGCAGGTCGATGCGGCGCGGCTGGGCGAGATCGTTCAGGTCGCTTTCAGCCAGCGCCGCAAGCTGCTGCGCCATACCCTTGGCAGGTGGCTGCAGCAGCATGGCTTTGGCGGGACCTTCGACACGCAGCGCCGCGCCGAGGAAGTGCCGGTTGACGAATACGTTGCGCTCGCACAGGCCGTTGCGCCATGAAAAAAGCCCGTCCGGGGACGGGCTTTCTTTCTTCAGCGTGATGCCGTCAGGCTGCGGCGAGCCAATACCCGGCGTTGAAGGGGCTGCTCATGCGCAGCGCCAGCGGCGACACGTCGACCAGTTTGTCGGTCGGCATCTTTTCGGCCGCCGGGTCGGTGGGTGGGAGATCGATGCCGGAAACCGGAGCGGCAGCGTTCTGTTGAGCCTCGTTCGCCCGTTCTGCTTGGCTGGTGTGTGCAGAACGGGCTACAGAAAAGAATAGAAGCACCTGAACGGTATCTTCCGATCCCCCCAGTAGTCGGCGGCGTCGCGGAAGATGTCGAGCAGTTGCTCGCGGGCTTCCTTGTCGAACTTGGCATTGGCCGGAATCTGCTCGAGCACGATGACGAAGCCGGGCTGCGGGCCCGATTTATGCAACGGGTCGGTCATGCAGTCGTACAGCGCGTCGAAATTCTTGCCGAAATGCTGCGGAAAGGTGAACTGCTGAGCGATCAGATCGAGCACGTCCTGCTTGGTCTGGGCGTTGCCCAGGTTGGCATAGAGGAAGTGCTGGCCCGCCGCATGCGCCGCTTCCTGCAAGTCGCTCACGCGAAAGGCGCGAATCGACTGCACGATATTAGGTCGCACGGAACGAAGGGATAGGGTCATCTCCGCTGGTCTTTCCATAGTTGTCGTCGTCATCATTTCTTCTGGACGCTTGGGTGCGCCGCTCCAATCCAATTCATTGCTCATGGCACGATCCGTCTGAAACTTGCATAGTGGTCCGCCGTGTACCAGCACGTCGCCGGCGCCGTGCGCTCGCCTCCGCAGACGATGCGCCGTGCACCACGGTCACGCGAGCCGGGTGTATCGACCGTGTACTCTCGGTAGTGGCCTCGTCGCTCTCGCGGCAACAGGCGTTCGCGATTGCCGAACACCGTGCCGTCTTTCTCATGCCGGAAGGGACCACCGTTCAATATGGCCCCATAAGTGCGCTGGCCCTGCACCGGCAATTCGGCCAGAGCGATCGTTTCCTGTGCCGGCTGAACGGCGCGGGTGCTGGACCATTCACGGGCCTGGGCTCCGGCAGTGAGGGCTACCAGCACTAAGCTAGTGAGCGCAAACTTGGAGACGCGGGACGTGATCGAGGCGTAAGCCGCCATGGGGCACCAGAAGGAAAAGAGCGAGGGGCCGAATCGGGGGGCAACCTTGGGGTTAACCCGCAAATTCAAGGCCGCAAGTGTGCACCAGGGGCGCGCAAATAGCAAGCGTCTGCTCAATCTTTGAGCAGACGCCAGGGTCTAACCGAGTCTTTGAAGTTAGTGGCCGCTGTCGCGTTGGCGCCTATCGCTCTGCGTTTGCGTCGGCGACGGTGAGCGCTGTCATATTCACGATCCGGCGAACCGTTGCGCTCGCGGTGAGAATATGTACAGGTTTGGCCGCTCCGAGCAGGACCGGGCCAATGGCGATGTTGCCGCCTGCCGCCGTCTTGAGCAGGTTGTAGGAAATATTGGCCGCATCGATGTTCGGGAAGACCAGCAGGTTGGCGTTGCCGGCCAGCGCGCTGTGCGGCATGACGGCGGCACGCTGCTTGCCGTCCAAAGCGACGTCGCCGTGCATTTCGCCGTCGACTTCCAGCCAGGGCGCCTGGACGCGCAGCAGATCGAGGGTCTGGCGCATCTTGACCGCGCTGGGCTGGTTGCTGCTGCCGAAGTTGGAATGCGACAGCAGCGCAGCCTTCGGCTTGAGGCCGAAGCGCATCATCTCCTCGGCCGCCATGGTGGTGATTTCGGCGAGCTCCTCGGGCGTTGGGTCGTAGTTGACGTGCGTGTCGACCAGGAACACCTGCCGGTCGGGCAGAAGCAGGCCGTTCATGCAGGCATAGATCGGCACGTCCTGCGGCGTGTTGGGACAGCCGCCCGGGCGCTTGCCGATCACCTGGTCGATGTAGTGCAGGTGGATGGCGGTGGTGCCCCAGGTGCCGCAGATCATGCCGTCCACGTCGCCCTTGTGCAGCAGCATGGCGCCGATCAGCGTCAGGCGGCGGCGCATCTCGATCTTGGCCGTCTGCACCGTCGTCCCCTTGCGCTCGGTCATGCGGTGGTAGGTCTGCCAGAAGTCGCGGTAGCGGTGGTCGTGCTCGACGTTCACGATGTCGTAGTCCAGCTCTTCCTTGAGACGCAGGCCGAACTTTTCGATGCGCTGGGCAATGATCGCGGGCCGGCCGATGAGCGTGGGCCGCGCGAGGCCTTCGTCCACCACGATCTGCGCCGCACGCAGCACGCGCTCTTCCTCGCCCTCGCAGTAGGCGACCCGCTTCCTCGGTGCGCGCTTGGCGGCATCGAAGATCGGCTTCATCGTGGTGCCGGAGGCGTAGACGAAGCTCTGCAGCTTGTCGCGGTAGGCGTCGAGGTCCGCGATCGGGCGCAGCGCGACGCCGCTTTCGGCCGCCGCCTTGGCCACGGCCGGCGCGATCTTCATCATGAGCCGCGGATCGAAAGGCTTGGGAATCAGGTATTCGGGCCCGAAGCTGAGCTTTTCACCCACGTAGGCAGCGGCCACGCGCTCGCTCTGCTCGGCCTGCGCGAGGTCGGCGATGGCATGCACCGCCGCGACTTCCATCTCGTCGGTGATGGTGGTCGCGCCGCAATCGAGCGCGCCGCGGAAGATGTAGGGGAAGCACAGGACGTTGTTGACCTGGTTCGGATAGTCGGTGCGCCCGGTCGCCATGACCACGTCGCCGCGCACGGCATGGGCGTCCTCGGGCGTGATCTCCGGATTGGGATTGGCCAGCGCGAAGATCACCGGCTTGGCCGCCATCTTCTCCACCATCGCCGGCTTGAGCACGCCGCCGGCCGAGAGGCCGAGGAACACGTCGGCCCCTTCGATCACCTCGCCCAGCGTGCGCGCGGCCGTCTTCTGCATGAACTGGCGCTTGTCGTCGTCCATCAGCTCGGTGCGGCCTTCGTAGACCACGCCCGCGAGATCGGTCACGAACACGTTCTCGCGCTTCAGGCCGACCTTCAGCAGCAGGTTGAGGCAGGCCAGTGCCGCGGCGCCGGCGCCGGAGGCGACCAGCTTGACCTGCGAAATGTCCTTGCCCACCACCTTCAGGCCGTTGAGCATGGCGGCGGCCACCGTGATCGCCGTGCCGTGCTGGTCGTCGTGGAAGACCGGGATCTTCATGCGCTTGCGCAGCTCGCGCTCGACGTAGAAGCAGTCCGGCGCCTTGATGTCTTCGAGGTTGATGGCGCCGAAGGTCGGCTCCAGCGCGGCAATGACCTCCACCAGCTTGGCCGGGTCCTTCTCGTCGATCTCGATGTCGAACACGTCGACGCCGGCGAACTTCTTGAACAGGACGCCCTTGCCTTCCATCACCGGCTTGGCGGCCAGCGGCCCGATGTCGCCGAGACCCAGCACGGCGGTGCCGTTGGTGATGACCGCGACCAGGTTGCCGCGCGCGGTGTACTTGAAGGCGTTGACCGGGTCCTTGACGATCTCCTCGCAAGGTGCCGCCACTCCGGGCGAATAGGCCAGCGCCAGGTCGCGCTGGTTGAGCATCTGCTTGGTCGCCGCGATCGCGATCTTGCCCGGGACCGGAAGCTCGTGGTACTCGAGCGCGGCCCGGCGCAATTCGGCGCGCTTGTCTTCGGGCGTGGAAATCGGGGAGGTCAGATCTGACATGTGCCTTGGCTCCGTGCAACGCTTCTTGTGAGGGGCGCCGATTGTAGACCTCGGGCTTCAAGGGCACGGGCAGGGCGGCGCGAGGCGCAAAAAGCGCCGGAAGCGCCAACCCGATGTGGCAATATGCCCAGCTTAGAAAAACCTGACGAGGAGCGACCATGGCGCTGATGGATTTCATCAAGAAGCAGTTCATCGACATCATCCAGTGGACCGAGACCGGCGACGGAACACTGGCCTGGCGCTTCCCGATGGCCGAGATGGAAATCCAGAACGGCGCCTCGCTCACCGTGCGCGAGTCGCAGATCGCGGTGTTCGTCAACGAGGGCCAGGTGGCCGACGTGTTCGGCCCCGGCATGTACAAGCTCACGACGCAGACGCTGCCCGTGCTCACCTACCTCAAGAACTGGGACAAGCTCTTCGAGTCCCCGTTCAAGAGTGACGTCTACTTCTTCAGCACGCGCCAGCAGGTCGACCAGAAGTGGGGCACGCCCCAGCCGATCACGATCCGTGACAAGGACTTCGGCGCCGTGCGGCTGCGCGCCTTCGGCAACTACAGCTTCCGCATCGGCGACGCCAAGCTGTTCCACACCGAGATCTCGGGCACGCGCGACATCTATTCGGTGGCCGATCTCGACGGCCAGCTGCGCGGCCTGGTGCTGCAGAACATCAGCAACGCGATCGCCTCCAGCGGCGTGCCTTTTCTCGACCTGGCAGCCAACCAGGTCCAGTTCGCGCAGGCGCTTGCCGCGCAGCTGGTGCCGGAGTTCGCCAAGATCGGCATCAAGCTCGAGGCCATCACGGTCCAGAACGTCTCGCTGCCGGAAGAGCTGCAGAAGATCCTCGACCAGAAGATCGGCATGGGCATGGTCGGCAACGACATGGGCAAGTTCATGCAATACCAGACGGCGCAGGCGATCCCCAAGTTCGCCGAGGGCGCCGGCGGCGGCAGCGGCATCGCGGGCGATGCGATGGGTCTGGGCGCCGGCGTGGCGCTGGGCCAGGTGCTGGCCCAGAACCTCTCGCAGGGGCTCAGCCAGAGCAACCCTGCGGCGGCAGCGGGCGCACCGGCGGCGCAGCAGCCGCCTTCCGTCGCCGTGGTCAGCCCGGCCGACGTGATGACCACGCTCGAAAAGCTCGGCGAGCTGAAGACCAAGGGCATCCTCACGCAGGAAGAATTCGACGCCAAGAAGGCGGATCTGCTGAAAAAGCTGGTCTGAGCCGCTTCCGCTTGCGCTGAGCCTGTCGAAGCCTTTCGACCGGTCCGGGGCGAGCGGATCTCTGCCCGTCGCCTTTCGTGGCCACCGACTCCTCCCAGCAGCGCTACTACCGCGCGCCCTGCCCCGGCTGCGGCGCGCCTGTCGAATTCCGCTCGGCGCAGTCGACGCACGCCGTCTGCCCCTATTGCCAGAGCACCGTGGTGCGCCAGGGCGATACGCTCGCGCGCACCGGCAAGATGGCGGAGCTGTTCGACGACTTCAGCCCGCTGCAGCTGTTCGCCGCCGGCCGCATCCAGGACCAGCCCTTCACCCTGATCGGGCGCCTGCAATACAGCCACGACGGCGGGCGCTGGACCGAGTGGATCGCGGCGCTCGACGACGAGCGCACCGGCATCCTGAGCGAGGACAACGGCGCCTTCGTATTTTCGCTGCCCTTCGAGCTGCAGCGCGAGGCCCCGCATCCGGCCGAGCTGCGCGTCGGCGCCACCACCGCCTTCAACGGCCAGAGCTACACGGTGGCTTCCAACGAGCAGGTCCGGCTGGTCTCGGCGCAGGGCGAGCTGCCGCGGCTGCCCGAGCTCGGCCGGCCCTTCGCGGTGGTCGAGTTGCGCAGCGACAAGGGCCTGGTGCTCAGCCTCGAGTACGACAGCCAGCCGCCGGGCGCCTACCTCGGCCGCGCGGTGCAGCTCGAAGACCTGCAGCTCACCGGCCTGCGCGACGAGTCGGCCAAGGACGAGAAGGGCCGCAGCTTCAATTGCCCGAACTGCGGCTCGCCGGTCACCGTCAACCTGTCGGACAGCAAGAGCATCACCTGCCGCGCCTGCGACAGCATCATCGACCTGACGCAGGGCATCGGCGGCGAGCTGAAGCATGCCGTCCAGGACGAGCCGGTCCAGCCGCTGATTCCGATCGGCACCGTGGGCCAGTTCCAGGGTGCGCAGTGGCAGGTCGTCGGCTTCCAGCACCGCATGGGCGTGGCGCCCGGCGACGACGAACATTTCGGCTGGAACGAGTACCTGCTCTACAACAAGAAGCGGGGCTTCAGCTTCCTGGTCGATGCCGAAGACGGCTGGAGCATGGTCAAGCCCACCACCGGCGCGCCGACCATGGCCGAGAACGGTTCCAGGGCCACCTACCTCGGCAAGGTCTATCAGCAGCAATACGCCTACAACGCCGAGACCGGCTACGTGGCGGGCGAGTTCTACTGCCAGGTCGAGCGCGGGCAGAAGACTTTCAACCGCGATTTCGCCAGCGGCAGCGCGCTGTTGTCGATGGAGCGTTCGGCCAAGGAGCTGACCTGGTCCTCGGGCAGCAAGGTCGACAGCGCGGCCGTGGCCGCCGCGTTCAAGCTCGACGGCAAGAAGGACATGTTCAAGCGCGGCGACGCTTTGCCGATCAGCTCGGCGGGCAAGCTGGGCTGCGGCACGATCATCCTGATCATCGTGGTGATCATCATCCTGCTGATCATCCTGAGCACCTGCAGCAGTTCGAGCGGCGGTTCGCGCAGCTCGGGCGGCTCCTACGGCGGCTATTCGAGTGGCGGCGGCCACAAATGACGTTTTTTTCCGGAGGTCCTTATGTTGGGAATTGAATGGTTACGGCCCGCGGCCTTCCTGGGCTCGATCCTCTACGCGGTCATCGGCGTGCTGATGTTCTGGATCACCTTCCTGCTCATCGACAAGTTCACGCCCTATGACCTGTGGCAGGAGATCGTCGAGAAGCAGAACGTGGCGCTGGGGCTTGTGGTGGCTGCGATGAGTCTGGGCATCTGCGTCATCGTCGCCGCAGCGATCCATTGAGCGAGGCGGCCTTGTCCGCGCGCCCTGCCGCTGCGGGCGGCCCGCCGCAGCCCGTCGAGATCGCGCTGCTCGCCAGCGTGTTCGTGGTCGCGGCCTGCGGGCTGGTCTACGAGCTGAGCGCGGCGGCGCTGAGCTCCTACCTTCTCGGCGATTCGGTGCTGCAGTTCAGCACCATCATCGGCACCTACCTGTTCGCGATGGGCGTGGGCTCCTGGCTCTCGCGCTACTTCGAACGCCAGCTGCCGGCGCATTTCCTGCGCATCGAACTGATGGTGGCGCTCGTCGGCGGCGCGCTGCCAGCCTTGCTCTTCATCGCCAACGCCTACGTTCCGGGCGCATTCCGCCTGCTGCTCTACGGGCTGGTGCTGGTGGTCGGCACGCTGGTCGGGCTCGAGATCCCGCTCGTGATGCGCATCCTGCGGCGCAACGTGGCGCTCAAGGACCTGGTCTCGCAGGTCCTGACCTTCGACTACCTCGGCGCGCTCGCGGTGTCGGTCGCTTTTCCGATGTTGCTGGTGCCGCAGCTCGGCATGATCCGCACCGGCCTGCTGTTCGGCCTCATGAACGCGGCGGTGGCGCTGTGGGCGCTCTGGCTGTTTCGCCACGAACTGCGCCGCGTCGGCGCGCATGCGCTGGCCTGTCTGCTGGCGCTGGCCGCGCTGGCCGGCGCCTTCGTGTTCTCCGAGCACATCACGACGCTGGCGGAAGACAAGTTCTACCAGGATCGCATCGTGTTCAGCGCGAGCTCGCCCTACCAGCGCATCGTGGTCACGCGCGGCAGCGCCGGGCATCGCCTGTTCCTCAACGGCAACCTTCAGTTCGCCGAGCGCGACGAGTACCGCTATCACGAGGCGCTGGTGCATCCGGTGATGGCCGCGCACGGCGCGCCGAAGAAAGTCGCCGTGCTTGGCGGCGGCGACGGCATGGCGGTGCGCGAGATCCTCAAGTACCCGTCGGTGGAAAGCGTCACGCTGGTCGAGCTCGATCCGAACATGACGCGGCTCTTCAGCGGGCACGAGACCTTGGCCGCATTGAACGGCGGCGCGCTGAAGTCGTCGAAGGTCCGCATTGTCAACACCGACGCCTTCCAGTGGCTGCAGCAGGCCGGCGAGATCTTCGACGTCATCGTGGTCGATTTCCCCGACCCGACCAACTTCGCGATCGGCAAGCTCTACACCAACTCCTTCTATGCACTGCTCGACAAGCGGCTGGCCGCCAGCGGTTATGCCGTGATCCAGACCACCTCGCCGCTGGTGGCGCGCAAGAGCTTCTGGACCGTGGCCGCCACCGTCGAGTCGGTGGGCCTGCTCGCGACGCCCTATCACGCCCACGTGCCGAGCTTCGGCGAGTGGGGCTACATCATCGCGAGCCGGCGGCCCTATCGGCTGCCCGACGCCTTGCCCGAGGGGCTGCGCTTTCTCGCGCTGCCTGCGGTGCCGCAGCTGTTCGAGTTCCCGCGCGACATGACGCGCCTGCCGGTCGAAGTGAACCGGCTGTCGAACCAGACGCTGGTCACCACCTACGAGCAGGAATGGGGCAAGGTCACGGGCCACTAGATGAAACGCCGTGAATTCCTCGGCGCAGCGGCAGCGGGTGCTGCCGCTGTTGCGGGCTGCGAGGCGCCGCGCCGCATCGAAGGCGGCTTCACCGGCATCGATGTCGAGCGCGGTCACGCGTTGCGCGATGGCGCCTGGCGCGCCGGCGCGCCAGCCAGCGTGCGTCGCACGCGCGTCGTCATCGCCGGCGGCGGCGTGGCCGGCCTCGCCGCCGCACGCGCATTGCGGCTCACCGGCGTCGAGGACTTCGTGCTGCTCGAACTCGAGGACACGGCCGGCGGCAACAGCCGCGGCGGCCAGGTCGGCGGCATCGCCTGCCCGCTTGGCGCGCACTACCTGCCGGTGCCGGGAGACGAGGCGCGCGAAGTGCAGGACCTGCTCGAAGAGCTGGGCCTGCGCCGGCGCGTGGCGGGCCGCTGGGAATACGAGGAGCGCTACCTCTGCCACAGCCCGCAGGAGCGCCTGTTCTTCCAGGGCACCTGGCAGGACGGCCTGTTGCCCGTGCAGGGCGTGGGCGAGGCCACGCTGGCGCAGTACCGCCGCTTCGCGCAGCGTGTGGAGGCCTTGCGTCACGCGGCGCGTTTCTCGATTCCCGTGCTGCGGGCGCAGCCCACGCCGCTCTTGTTGGCGCTGGACGGCGTGTCCTTCGGCGTCTGGCTCGACCGCGAAGGCTTTACCGACCCGCAGCTGCGCTGGTACCTCGACTACAGCTGCCGCGACGACTACGGAGCCGGCATCGGCCAGGTCTCCGCCTGGGCCGGCATCCACTACTTCGCCAGCCGCCATGGCTTCCATGCGCCCGGCGAGGACAGCGCCGAGCGCGATGCGGTGCTGACCTGGCCCGAGGGCAACGGCTGGCTCGCGCGCCGGCTCGCCGATCCGCTCGGCGATCGCTTGAAAGCGGGCCATGCCGTGGTGCGCATCGCGGACACCCGGTCCGGGGTTGAGGTCGATGCCTTCGATGTCGCCAGCCGGTCGCGCGTGCGCTGGCAGGCCGAGCGCTGCATCGTCGCGTTGCCGGTGTTCATCGCCGCGCGCGTGGTGGAGAACCCGCCCGAACTGCTGCGCCATACGGCCGCGCACCTGGGCTACGCGCCCTGGCTGGTCGCCAACGTGCATCTGCGCGGCCCGCTGGCCGACCGGCCCGGCGCGGCGCCGAGCTGGGACAACGTGATCTACGGCACGCGCGGGCTCGGCTATGTCGACGCGCGCCACCAGGCGCTGGACCCGACGCCCGGCGCCACCGTCTTGAGCTGGTACCGCCCGCTCGGCCCCAGCGCCTATGACGGGCCGGACGGCCGCCGCCGGCTGCTCGATCGTCCATGGACGGCCTGGCGCGACGACTTGCTGGCCGAACTCTCGCTGCCCCACGCAGACCTCGCCGGGCTCGCCACCCGCATCGAGATCACGCGTTACGGCCATGCGATGACGATACCGGCGCCCGGCCTGCTCTCCCAGCTCGGCGCGCGAGAGCGCGTCGTTGCTGGCCGGCTGGCCTTCGCGCACAGCGACTGGTCGGGCTATTCGATCTTCGAAGAAGCGTTCACGCGCGGCCATCTCGCAATCTGAACCCACCCCCAGGCTTCGCGCACTTCGTGTCGGCACGCCAACCCCTTGCAGGGGGGCAACACCAGCGGCCCGGCGAAGCCGGTTCCGCGGTGTTTCCCGAAGGGGCTGGCTTCTCGCCGACCACGGCTTGCGGGTTGAGTCCACGCGTTGCGGGATTTTGCTGATTGGCGCAAAATGCGCCAATCAGGAGCGAAACCATGTCCACGGCAACCCCCTTTGCTTCCGTCAAGCTTCCGGCCGCGCTGGTCGACAAGGCGCGCGACGCGGCGCAACCCATGCGCCGCTCGGTGGCCAGCCAGATCGAATACTGGGCCACCCTGGGCCGCGCGCTGGAGCAGGCGGGCCTGTCCACGCAGGATAGCCAAGCACTGATTGCGCGCGAGGAATCGGCGGCCTACGCCGTCGAGGTCAACGTGCAGCCCGACCTCTCGCCCGAACTCGACGCGTTGCATGGCCACGTGCTGGCATTGGCGCAGTCCGGCGCGTTGGCCGAGCGTGCCAAGGTGGCGGTGGCCGAGAACCGCGCCAAGGCAGCGCCCCGTGCGCGTGGCCGCAACGCGGCCTGATGCCGGTTTTGCACCTGATCGCCGGCCCCAACGGCGCCGGCAAGTCGACGCTTTACCGTTACCTGATCCAGCCGCGCTACCCGCAGCTGCCCTTCGTCAACGCCGATCTGTACGAGCGTGAGCAGCTCGGTCATGTCCGCCATGCGGTCCGGCGCTCCGAGGCCGCCCGGGCCTGGGCCGATGCGCAACGCGAGGCGCATCTGGGCGCCGGACAGTCCTTCGTCAGCGAAACCGTTTTTTCGCATCCTTCCAAGCTGCAGCTCATTGCCGATGCGCGTGCGCTCGGCTTCGAGGTGGCGCTGTACATCGTGTGCCTGGACGAGCCGCGCCGGCTGCTGGAGCGCGTGCAGCAGCGCGTCCACGAAGGCGGCCACAGCGTGCCTGCGAACAAGATCCTGGCGCGCTACCCGCGCACGCTCGAGAACCTGCGACAGGCGGTGCGCGAGGTGCAGCTCGCGATGCTGTTCGACGCGACGGATACTGACGCCGGCGGACCGCACCTCGTCGCCTCGGTCGTCGCGGGCCAGCTCCAGCCGCACGGGCCCTGGCTGCCTGCCTGGGCGCACAGGGTGCTGAGCCGGCCGGTCGATGCGGCTTAGGGCCGCATCAGCGCCTCGATTTCGTCGGCCGTGACCGGCACGCCGCGTGAGATCAGCTCGCAGCCGGTCTCGGTGACGATCGCGTCGTCCTCGATGCGGATGCCGATGTTGTGGAACTGCTCCGGCACGCCTTCGCCCGGGCGCACGTAGATGCCCGGCTCGATGGTCAGCACCATGCCCGGCTTCAGGATGCGGCTGGGCCGGTTCTTGATGACTTCGTTGGACAGCGGGTCCTTGCGTTCGCTCACCTCGCCCACCTGGGTCGGCTCGACGTAGCTGCCGCAGTCGTGCACGTCCATGCCCAGCCAGTGGCCGGTGCGGTGCATATAGAAAGGGAAGTAGGCGCGCTGCTCGATCACGTCGTCGACGCTGCCGACCTTGTTGGCGTCGAGCAGACCCAGGTCCAGCATCCCCTGCGCCAGCACCTTCACGGTGGCGTCGTGCGGATCGTTGAAGCGCTGTCCGGCCCGGGTGGCCGCGACCGCCGCGTCCTGGCTCGCGAGCACCAGGTCGTACAAGGCGCGCTGCGGTCCGGTGAACTTGCCGTTGGCCGGAAAGGTCCGCGTGATGTCGCTGGCGTAGCCGTCGAGCTCGCAGCCGGCGTCGATCAGCACCAGCTCGCCGTCGCGCACCGGCGCCGCATCGGCGCGGTAGTGCAGCACGCAGGCATTGGCGCCGGCGGCCACGATCGAGCTGTAGGCCGGGTATTGGGAGCCGCCGAGGCGGAATTCGTGCAGCAGCTCGGCGTCGAGGTGGTACTCGCGCACGTCCTTGCCCTCGCGCAGCATGCGCGCCGACAGCTGCATGGCTCGGATATGACCCCGGGCGCTGATCTGCGCGGCGCGGCGCATGGTGTCCTGCTCCTGCGCATCCTTGACGAGCCGCATCTCGTCGAGCGGGCCGCACAGATCGCGTTGCTCCTCCGGGCACAGCGCGCCATAGCGCACCCGGGCGCGCACCGCCGACAGCCAGCCGTCGATGCGAGATTCCAGCCCCTTGTGCGTCGCGAACGGATACCAGACGGTCGACCTGTTTTCCAGCAATCGAGGCAAACGGTCGTCAAGTTCGTCGATGGCAAAGGCTTCGTCGATGCCGAGCGCGGCCGGCGCTGCTTCCGGTCCCAGCCGGTAGCCGTCCCAGATTTCCCGCTCCAGGTCCTTGGGCGCGCAGAACAGGGTGGCACGACCTTCGCTTGTGAGGACCAGCCAGGCATTCGGCTCCGTGAAGCCCGTCAGGTAATAGAAATAGCTGTCGTGGCGGTACAGGAAATCGCTGTCCCGATTGCGCTGCCGCTCGGGCGCGGTGGGAATGATGGCGATTCCGTCGGTACCCAAATAAGTAGAAAGACGTACACGGCGTGCGGCTAGATGAGTTGCGGTCATAACGTCACTATGCAATACCTTTGTAACTCCCCTAGGGGAGAGTGGAAACACATAAGGAAAAGATTTGCAAGAAGGGTTGCCCAGTAGGACTGCGCCCACGTACAAACGCACATCTTTGTCAAATTGGAGGTGTTTTTGTTGAAATTTATCCATAAAAGCGCGCTTCTCCTGGTTGTTGCCACGGGCGCGTTATCAGCTTGTGGAGGTGGAGGGGGAGGAGGCGGCGGCGGCGGCTTCGCTGGCCTCGCTGCTGTGAGTGATCCGGGTACGGGCACAACGTCCGCCGGCACGCCAATTCCGAATGATGTGCTCGACAGCGCCGGCAATCCGTCGGCCGATGCCTACAGGTCGACCGCTGCCCAGTTCGCGAAAGATGCAGGCATTGCCTACCGCTATGGCAACGCCCCGGCGGTGAACAACACCGGCATCCCGACCCTGGCAGGCCGCGCAGACCAGACGATGAGCTACCACGCCGGCACTTGGCAGGTCGGCGGCCCCGTCCTGCCGGACGCCGGCCTCTATTCGACCAACCAGGCGCACGTCGGCTTCGTCGCCGACAACCCGGCTGCGCGCGTTGGCGTGGGCGATCTGCAGATTACCGCGATCGATCACAACACCTTCTCGCAGGCGCCGCAGCTGCCCTGGCAGGAAGCGGCCGCGTGGGACGGTAGCGCCGGGCGCGACAACTACAACATCAGCACCTACAAGGCAGCCGGCCAGGTGACCGGCGAGCCGGTGGCGGTGGCGCGTTGCGGCGGCCGCGTGGGCTTCTGCGCAACTTCCCTCGTGGCGTTCCAGAACGGCCTGATCGGCACCGCTGGCACCAACACCGCCAACAACCGTGTCTCGGTCAAGCTGCCCGCCAACAAGGTGCCGACCGGCATCGCCATGACCAACACCAGCGAATACGCGTTGGTGACGGTGTGGGACACGACGGCACTCAAGGGCCAGGTGGCGGTGATCTCGCTGGCGGGGCTGTGCAACAACTGCGATCCCTACAACCCCAATGGCGGAAACGCGACGGGCATTCGCGATACGAAGTACAGCGCCTGGTACGACTGGTGGCATGAATGGTTTGGCGTCTATCCCGGGCTGCCGAACATGGGCAACATCGCCTTCATGAAGGTGTTGGGCTATGTTGACCTGCCGGGCATGAATGCGCCGACCGAGATCGCGGTCACCACCGGCTTCGATCAATTCCAGACTTCCTTGCCGGAGAAGAATGGCGAGTTCATGGGCCAGACCTACTCGCCCCTGACCGATGCGGCCAAGCGGGCAAGCTTCAGCGGCTCCGGCTCCAATGCCAATCGGTACGCCAAGGCAGGTGTGGCGGTGGTCATCTCCAAGTCGGAGAAGAAGGCCGCCTTCATCGACCTGAAGCCGCTGTTCAGCTACGTCAACAGCGTCTACTTCGGCAGCGGTCCGACGGAGTTCACGAACCTGGGTCAGGCCGACAACCAGTGGCCGTACACCTTCGCCAACAAGCCGCAGCAGATGCCGACGGTGATCAGCACGGTGGCGCTGGATGACCGGCCGACGGCGGTGCGCACCACGCTGTTCGGCAGCGTGCACCGCGCCTGGATTGCCACCGAGAGCGGCTCGCTGCGCATCTACGGCCTGGGCAACGTGCCCGCCGGCACCACGGCGGGGGACGTCGTCGAGAAGAGCCGTGTCGCGATCGGCAAGAACCCGACCTCGCTGGCGATCTCGAAGATCGATCCGGACGACACCAGCTTCGAACCGTTGAACCGCCAGGTGCTGGTGGCCTCGCGCGGCGATCGCAAGATCCAGTGGGTGCGCTTCGCCGCCGACGGCAACAGCGGCAGCGTGGTTCGCACCTTGCAGGACTCGCGCATCGTCGACCCCGTTGCGGTTGAAGATGCCGACAATTTCTCGAACGTCGGACATGTGCTGACAATCGCGGATTACAGCGGCAAAAAGGTATCGAACTATCGCTATGGTCCGGTGTTCTTCTCCGACCGTGGTGGCTCTTGGACTTGTCAGCCGCCAGGGGGTTGCCCCGTCCAGGCGACCGGCGACGTGAAGATGGAGTTCGGAGGCAGCTATGCCATGGAAGGCAAGCCCTTCCAGCTCAAGACCGCCAACGTGCCTTGATCCGCTGCGAACTGCGATCAAGTTGAAACTTGCGGCCCGCTTATGCGGGCCGCTTTTTTTTGCCTCGTCGCGGCGAAATCAAGCTTCCTCTCTCTTTGAGCTGTGCCATATGACAGTAAGAAGTAAGACAACAGCCCAGTGTTCGAATTTGCGTTGAAGTCGTCACCAAGCACAACCTTGGTAACACCGCTCGAGGAGGCCGGAAACACACAGGAAAGGAAGTGCAAGAGAGGTTGCTCGCATCGCGCATCCCCCGTAAAAACCCGGACTTAACCAATTTGGAGGGATTTGCTTGAAAGTCACAGACAAAAGCGCGCTTCTGCTGCTTGTTGCAGCAAGCGCACTCGCAGGTTGCGGGGGTGGTGGTAGCGGCGGCAGTAACGGCGGCGGCGGATTCGTCGGGCTGGCGGAGTCGTCTTCCGCTTCGACCACCACTGCACCTGAAACCGCCGCCACGAAGGAGGCAGCACCGGTCAGCAAGCTCGATGCGAGCTGGATCAAGGTCGCGGATGAGAATCAGTCGTTCACGCTCGGTTCCGCGACAGTCGTGCAATACGGCGCGAACGACACCTATGCCAATAAATCGCTTTCGGGCACCGTGGCGTGCAGCAACGCGACGTTTGGCGACCCGACGCCCTACGTGGCGAAGGCGTGCTACACCCAGACTGCCACGGCACCTGCACCTGCACCTGCACCTGCACCTGCACCTGCACCTGCACCGGCACCCGCCCCCGCCCCCGCCCCCGCCCCCGCACCTGTAGCAGGAACGCGGCTCGCTGGCGAGGGTTCGTCATTCAGCGTTGCCTCTGCCACCCTGGTGCAATACGGGTCCGGTTCGTCGTGGGTCCAGAAGACGGTCAGCGGCACTGGCAGCTGCACCAATGATTTCTTCGGCCGCGACCCCCTGCCTTTCGTCGTGAAGGCTTGCTATTCGCTCGGTGCAGCAACCGCGCCGGCTCCCGCGCCCGCCCCGGCACCGGCCCCCGCGCCTGCGCCTGCTCCGGCGCCCGCCCCGGCACCAGCTCCGGCCCCGGCTCCAGCTCCGGCCCCGGCTCCAGCTCCGGCCCCGGCTCCGGCCCCCGTCTCCGGCGACGTCGTCGACAGCGCCGGCAACGTGCAGGCCAGCGCGTACCGTGCCATGGCACCGGTCCTCGCCAAGGCAGAAGGCATCGCCTACCGCTACGGCAATGCCCCGACCGTGAACAACACCGGCATCCCGACGCTGTTCAAGCGCGCGGACCAGACCATGAGCTACCACTCCGGCACCTGGCAGGTCGGTGGCCCGGTCCTGAGCGAGTCCGGCCTGTACATGACCAACCAGGCGCATGTCGGCTTCGTCGCCGACAACACCGCAGTGCGCATGGGCGTGGGCGACCTGCAGATCTCGGCGATCGACCACAACACCTTCGCGCAAGCGCCGCAGCTGCCCTGGCAGGAAGCGGCCGCGTGGGACGGCAGCGCCGGACGCAACAACTACAACGTCACCACCTACAAGACCGCCGGCCTCACCACCGGCGAGCCGGTGGCGGTGTCGCGTTGCGGCGGTCGCGTGGGCTTCTGCGCGGTCTCGCTGGTGGCCTTCAACAACGGCCTGATCGCCACCGCCGGCACCAACACCGCCAACAACAAGGCGTCGGTCAAGCTGCCCGCCAACAAGGTGCCGACCGGCATGGCGATCACCAACACCAGCGAATACGCGCTGGTGACGGTGTGGGACACGACGGCACTCAAGGGCCAGGTGGCGGTGATCTCGCTGGCGGGGCTGTGCAACAACTGCAATCCCTACGACCGGTCGAAGAACGGCAGCTACGACGCCTGGTACGACTGGTGGCATGAGTGGGACGCGGTGTACCCGGGCCTGCCGAACATGGGCAACATCGCCTTCATGAAGGTGCTGGGCTATGTCGACCTGCCGGGCATGAATGCGCCGACCGAGATCGCGGTGACCACCGGCTTCGACCCGTTCCAGACGGCGCTGCCCGAGCAGTACGGCGAGTTCATGGGGCGGACCTACTCGCCCCTGACCGATCCGGCCAAGCGCGCGACCTTCTCGGGTTCCGGCAAGAACGCGAATCGGTATGCCAAGGCGGGCGTGGCAGTGGTCATCTCCAAGTCGGAGAAGAAGGCCGCCTTCATCGACCTGAAGCCGCTGTTCAGCTATGTCAACAGCGTCTACTTCGGCACCGGTCCGACGGAGTTCACGAACCTGGGTCAGGCCGACAACCAGTGGCCGTACACCTTCGCCAACAAGCCGCAGCAGACGCCGACGGTGATCTCGACCGTGTCGCTGGACAGCAAGCCGACCGCGGTCAAGACCACGGTCTTCGGCAACGTGCACCGCGCCTGGGTCGCGACCGAAGAAGGTTCGCTGCGCATCTACGGCCTGGGCAACGTGCCGACGGGCACCACCGCGACGGACGTCGTCGAGAGGAGCCGTGTCGCGATCGGGAAGAACCCGACCTCGCTGGCACTCTCGAAGATCGATCCGGACAGCGGCGTCGATGCGAACAACCAGCAGGTGCTGGTGGCCTCGCGCGGCGATCGCAAGATCCAGTGGGTGCGCTTCGCCGCCGACGGCAACAGCGGCAGCGTGGTTCGCACCCTGCAGGACTCGCGCATCGTCGATCCGATCGCGGTGGAGGATGCCGACAACTTCGCCACCAACAACATGGTGCTGAGCATCGCGGACTACACCGGCAAGCAGGTGTCGAACTATCGCTATGGTTCGGTCATCTTCGCCGACCGGGGTGGCTCCTGGGCTTGCCAGCCGCCCACCGGTTGCCCGGTGCAGGGCACCGGCGGCATGAACATGGAGTTCGGCGGCAGCTTCGCGATGGAAGGCCGGCCCTTCCACATCAGGACGGCCAACGTGCCCTGATCGTCCGACTGTGATCTAGCCTGTTGACGGCCCGCCTTGTGCGGGCCGTTTTTCTTGGTTCAGCGCGGCCAGGCGCTCGGGCGTGCCGACGTCGGTCCAGGCGCCGGCGTAGAGCTCGGCGCCGACCTGTCCATCCTTCATGGCGGCACGCAACAGGGGCGCGAGGGGCGCCTTCGTGCCGTCGGGGTTGCCCGCCGCAATGGCGCAGTACGGCGGCGCGAAAAGCGCCGCGCGGTAGAGGCCGATGGTCGAGAAGGTGTACTTCTCGGTCGCGTCGCTCAGCGCCAGCCCCGTGGGCGAGATTCCGAAATCGCCGCGCGGATTGTGTGGCGGATTCGGCACCAGCCACAGATGCGCGAGCCGGCCGCTGGCTGCGAAGCGCTCGACGGCCTGCTGCGTGAACTCGAACTCCGGCGCGAACACGTCGCCCGCCAGCACCCAGAAGATGTCCCCCAGGAGCGGCAGCGCACGCACGATGCCGCCCGCCGTCTCGAGCGCACCGCCGAAATCGCGGCCCTCGTGGGAATAGGCAATGTCGGAAGACGCATGGCGGGACCCGAAGCGAAGCGGAATCTGCTCACCCAGCCAGTCGGTATTGACCACGAGCTCGGTGAAGCCGCCCGCCGCCAGCGCCTCCATCGGCCATTGCATCAGCGGCTTGCCCTGAACCTCGAGCAAGGGCTTGGGCGTGAGATCGGTCAGCGGCCGCATGCGCTCGCCGCGCCCGGCGGCGAGGATCATTGCCTGGATACTCACGCCGGCTCGGCCTTCCTGATCGCGCCGCGCGTCAATGCGTGCCTTTCCGCGCGGCCCGGCGAGAACAGCGCCTCCAGCGCCTCGATCACCGCCTTCGCCTTGGCCGAGTGGTCGGCGCCGAAGTTGCACACATAGACGTCGAGCGTCACGCCGCGCTGCTCGGGCCAGGTGTGGACGCACAGGTGCGACTCCGCCAGCAGCACGGTCGCTGTCACGCCGCCCGGCCCCAGCGGCGTGGCCGGAAAGGCATGCAACAGCGTGCCGACCGCCTGCAGCCCGGCAGCCTCCACCGCCTTGACGCAGGCCGCGCCGATGGCGTGGGCGTCCACCAGCCAATGCGTCCCGCAGCGGCAATCGTGAAGGTCGGCGGTGAGGTGCAAGCCATGCATGGGCGGCACTCTAGCAGCCCCAAGCTGTGCTTCGGACGACCCCCGAAGCGCGCCCGTTAAAATACCGGGTTCCCCCTAACCTGCCCCCCAGAAAGCCGATCAGATGGCCAACCAAGCCTTGATGGCCAACGCGATTCGCGCGCTGGCAATGGATGCCGTTCAACTTGCAAACTCGGGGCATCCGGGCGCACCGATGGGCATGGCCGACATGGCGGTCGCGCTGTGGGGCGAGCACCTGCAGCACAACCCCGTCAATCCGCAATGGTTCGACCGCGACCGCTTCGTGCTGTCCAACGGCCATGCTTCGATGCTCATCTACGCGGTGCTGCATCTCACGGGCTATGCGCTGCCGGTCGAGGAGCTCAAGCGCTTCCGCCAGCTGCACAGCAAGACCGCCGGCCACCCCGAAACCGGCGTGACGCCCGGCGTCGAAACCACCACCGGCCCGCTGGGCCAGGGCATCACCAACGCGGTCGGCTTTGCGCTGGCCGAAAAGCTGCTGGCCGCCGAGTTCAATCGCAAGCACCACGCGATCGTCGACCACTACACCTACGCCTTCCTTGGCGACGGTTGCCTGATGGAAGGCATCAGCCACGAGGCCGCCGCGCTGGCCGGCGCCTGGAAGCTCGGCAAGCTGATCGCGCTTTACGACGACAACGGCATCTCGATCGACGGCCCCGTCAAGCCCTGGTTCATCGACAACACCGAAGAGCGCTTCAAGGCCTACGGCTGGAACGTGATCGGACCGATCGACGGCCATGACGTGAAGGACGTGTCCAAGGCGATCGAGAAGGCCAAGAAGCACACCGACCGGCCGACGCTGATCATCTGCAAGACGCAGATCGGCAAGGGCAGCCCGAACCGCGCCAACACCGCCAAGGCGCACGGCGAGCCGCTGGGCGCCGACGAGATCGGCCTCACGCGCACGGCGCTGCAATGGGCGCACGAGCCCTTCGAACTGCCGCACGCCGTGTACGAAGAGTGGGATGCCAAGGCCGCCGGCGCGCAGCGTGAAGCCGCATGGAACGACAAGTTCGCCGCCTACGCGACGCAGTACCCCGACCTGGCAGCCGAGTTCACGCGCCGCATGAAGGGCGAGCTGCCGAAGAACTTCCACCAGACCGCCTTCGACACCGTCGTCGCCGCCCACACCAAGGGCGAGACCGTGGCTTCGCGCAAGGCCTCGCAGCTCGCGCTCGAAGCCTTCACCGCCGCCCTGCCCGAACTGCTGGGCGGCAGCGCCGACCTGACCGGCTCCAACCTCACCAACACCAAGAGCACGCCCGCCCTGCGCTTTGACAAGGACGGCGCCGTGGTCCGCACCGAGGGCAACGAGCAGCTTCCCGACGGCCTGCCGGGCCGCCACATCAACTACGGCGTGCGCGAATTCGGCATGGCGGCCATCATGAACGGCGTGGCGCTGCACGGCGGCTTCATTCCCTACGGCGGCACCTTCCTGACCTTCAGCGACTACAGCCGCAACGCGATCCGCATGGCGGCGCTGATGAAGCAGCGCGTGATCCACGTCTTCACGCACGACTCCATCGGCCTCGGCGAAGACGGCCCGACGCACCAGTCGATCGAGCATGCCGCCTCGCTGCGCCTGATCCCGAACCTCGACGTCTGGCGTCCCGGCGACACCGCCGAGACCGCGGTGGCCTGGGCCATCGCGTTGCAGAACGCCGACCGCCCCACCGCGCTGCTGCTGTCGCGCCAGAACCTGCCTTATTCGCCGAAGAAGGAGCTGGGCGACATCAGCCGAGGCGCCTACGTGCTGGCCGAGCCGGAGGCCGTCGGCATCAAGAACAAGAAGCTCAAGGCCGTCATCATTGCCACCGGCTCCGAAGTGCAGCTCGCGCTGAAAGCACAGGAACTGCTGGCCGCCAGGAACATCGGCGTTCGCGTCGTCTCCATGCCGTCCACCACCACCTTCGACCGCCAGGACGTGGCGTATAAGAAGAGCGTGCTGCCCAAGGGATGCCCGCGCATCGCGGTCGAAATGGGCGCCACCGACGGCTGGTGGAAGTACGGCGTCGCGGCCGTCGTCGGCATCGACACCTACGGCGAGTCGGCACCCGCCGGCGTGCTGTTCAAGCATTTCGGATTCACGGCAGAGAACGTCGCTGCCACGGTCGAGGCGGCGCTCAAGCGCTGACCATCGACCGCATCACCCAGTTTTCAACCCTCCAGGAGCAAAGCACATGGCTATCAAACTCGGCATCAATGGCTTCGGTCGCATCGGTCGCAACGTTCTCCGCGCAGCGGTGCAGAACTTCAAGAACGACATCGAGATCGTTGCGATCAACGACCTGCTCGAGCCCGACTACCTGGCTTACATGCTCCAGTACGACTCGGTGCACGGCCGCTTCCAGGGCGAGATCAACGTCGAGGGCAACACGCTCATCGTCAACGGCAAGAAGATCCGCCTCACGCAGGAGCGCGACCCGGCGCAACTCAAGTGGAGCGACGTCGGTGCCGACATCGTGCTCGAATCCACCGGTCTCTTCCTGACCAAGGAAACCGCGCAGAAGCACATCGATGCCGGCGCCAAGAAGGTGATCCTGTCCGCGCCCAGCAAGGACGACACGCCCATGTTCGTCTACGGCGTGAACGACAAGAAGTACGCCGGCGAGGCCATCATCAGCAACGCCAGCTGCACCACCAACTGCCTGGCGCCACTGGCCAAGGTGCTGAACGACAAGTGGGGCATCAAGCGCGGCCTGATGACCACCGTGCACGCCGCCACCGCCACCCAGAAGACCGTCGACGGCCCGAGCAACAAGGACTGGCGCGGCGGCCGCGGCATCCTGGAAAACATCATTCCCTCCAGCACCGGCGCGGCCAAGGCGGTGGGCGTGGTGATCCCCGAGCTCAACAAGAAGCTCACCGGCATGAGCTTCCGCGTGCCGACCTCCGACGTCTCGGTGGTCGACCTCACGGTGGAGCTGGTCAAGGAAGCCACCTACAAGGAAATCTGCGCCGAGATGAAAGCGCAGAGCGAAGGCGCGCTCAAGGGCGTGCTGGGCTACACCGAGGACAAGGTGGTCGCCACCGACTTCCGCGGCGACCCGCGCACCTCGATCTTCGACGCCGAGGCCGGCATTGCGCTGGACGGCACCTTCATCAAGCTCGTGAGCTGGTACGACAACGAGTGGGGCTACTCGAACAAGTGCCTGGAGATGGTGCGGGTTGTGGCGAAGTAAATCGCCGCTCTGCCCAGCGACAGACGCGCCTTCGGGCGCGTTCTGCTTTCTGGGTCTACACCGGCTCCAGCACGTGGATGACCCGGTTCTCGGTCCAGTCCTTGACCTTGGCGCCGTAGGCCGCCATGTGCGGCGCAGCGGCATGGGCCTGCAGCGCTCCCAGCGTTTCCCACTTCTCGATCACGACGAAGGTGTCGGCGCCGAAGGAGCCGCGCGAGGGCGGCGTGCCGGCGGCATCCACCGTAGCGGCGTATTCGATGCAGCCCTGCTCGGCCAGCACCGCGGGCCGGTTGGCACGGAAGGCTTCGAGGATCCGATCGCGTTGGCCGGGCTTGGCCGTGATGACGGCGACGACGTGAATCATGGACAGGTGCTCCTTTGCAATGGAGCGTCGAATTTAGAGCCAGGAAGCCGTTCGCGCCTGTCGCGTCGGGGGCGGCCCCTGTCAAGCCCTGGCGCCCAGCAGCCCGGCCGGCACCAGCGGCGCTCGGGCATCTCGTGGGCGTGGTGGAGCTGCATGCCTTGCGTCGCGAAGCTCATGACGCCGCGGCGCCGAAGCGCGACGGTCACGATCTTGTGGTCGAAGGACAGCGCATCGCGGCCCACGGACGGCCGCCGACCCCCGCGCCTGCCAGGCGAACCCATCGCGCCACGTCGGCCAGGGTGAGCCCAGCTGTTCGCGGCAGACGCGCGCCGAACGCCGGCAGCAGGGTATCGGCATACCACTGCCATCGCGGCGAGAGCACGGTGAACGGCCCGATAAGCGCGCCCGCGAAGGGCTCGTACACCGGGATCCCCTGGGTCAGCGCGAGCTGCTCGAGCCGTTGCGCGGCGCCCATCTTCTTCCACATGCGACGCCGGCGGGTTCGACCCCGTCAAGTTCACAAGCCTGGACCGGATCACCGCAGCCGCCACGACCGACCGTTTCGACGGCTACGTGCTCGACTGGATCCTCGTCAGGGGCGGAGAAAGGGTCTCCGCGTAGGCCTGATCGCGTCAATTCGCTCACGCGATGCACACTGCCCAATCATTGTCCTGACAGGCGAAGTACGAACAGGGATCGCCGACGAAGCCGACATCGCGGCCGCCATGACGAAATACCGTCTGAAGTTCTTCGAGAAGCCGGCTCGCCTGTCGATTCTTTCAGCAGCCCTCGCCGGCGCTCTCTCCGGCGCATGACCGCCTAAGGGCCGGCCCAGCGGCCGACCTGCTCCGCCAGCCAGGGGCCATCGTCCAGCGGCAGGTCATGGCCGGCGGTGGGGTGTTCGACCAGCTCGACGCCCCACTGCCGCGCCAGGCGCCGCGAGCAGCGCACGTCAACCAATGCGTCGCGCGCGCTTGCCAGCGCCAGCAAGGGCACGGCTGGCGCCTGTGACGGCGCACGGTAGCGCGCCGCGGCCAGCAGTTGCCGCAAGGCGTTGGATGGCGACACCGGACGGGCTTGGCGCAGCGCCGTCCAGTGGTCGACCACGGGCGCGCGGGGCTGCAGGTGGCGGCTGGTCAGGCGCAGGATGGTTTCTTCGCGCTGTCGCGCCGTCCGGCGCGCGAACAGAAGGCCGAGCAAGGCGCCGTAGTTCGCTGTGCGCAGGCGCCGGTACCAGGGACTGAAGGGGCGCAGGCTGGTGTTGATCAGCACGCAGCCGGCAAGCTCCTGGGGATGCTTCGCGGCCCAGTCCACTGCGACCATCGCACCGAGCGACATGGCGAGCAGATGGAAGGGCGGCTCGATGGCCAGGGCTTGCAATTGCTGGCGGCAGCTTTCCATCGTCGCCTCGATCCGCGCCGGGCTGCGTGCCTGGTTCAATCGCCCGTTGCCGGGAAGGTCGAGCGCCACGATGCGGGCCCCCGGCAGGCGATCCTGCAGAAGCGCGGGGAAGTGCCCCCAGTGCCCGCTCTCACGCGTCAACCCGCGCAGCAGGATCCAGGTGCTCATAAGAGTTGTCGTCCGTACCACCTGGCCATCGCCTGCTGTCGGTGATGCGCTCTCTGTTCGCCGGCCGGCAGCCATCGTTCGTAGCTGCAGACGGCGCGGGTGACGAAGTCCAGCCAGCCGATGTGCCGGCGCAGCACGCGCTGCTGCCGGTGCTCGATCATCGGATTGAAGATGCCGTGGCGCGAGAAGATCTGGCGCGGGTTCTTCTTGATCCACAGCCACGAGCCCATCTCGAGCGTCACCGGCAGGAACACCGTGTCCGGCCGGCCGGCGGCGTCCAGGTACAGGTGGTCCCACAGGTCGCCATGGGCCAGGTACTGGCGGCTCTGCGGTTCCAGCTTGTAGCGGTGATGAAGCAGCGTCTGGTCGAGGATTTCGCACAGGGCATGCATCTCGGGAAGATGGGCGATCGGGCGGGCGGTATGCGCATAGGGAAACCATATGCGGTCGGTCAGGCCGAAGCCGGAATGGCAATCCACAGCCACGCTCAGGGGCCGGCCCAGCAGCTCGGTCTCGACCAGCGCGCACAGCGCTGCGCTCTCGCATTCCATCGCTCGGCCCTGGGCACCGCGGTACCACGGCAGGCCGGAACTGATGCGCTGGCCGCCGACCAGGAAAGGCACCCGCTCCTTCGACTCAACCGGCGCATTGCGCATCAGGTCGACGCCGTTGGGATTGGCGCGCGTGCCGAGCCACAGCCCGCCCGGATTGACCAGCGGCATGAAGACCAGGCGCATGGCCTCCAGTTGCCGGTGCAGTGTCTCGTCCCATGCGAGCCGCATCACGATGCTGCGCAGGTAGGCGATCGTCACCTCGGCGCCGATGCGCTCCAGGCCGTGCACGCCGCCGAAGAAGCCCACCGCCGGCGCATCGGCGCGCGCGCTGCCGAGCACGAAGGCCTGCACCGGGAAGCGCCGCTCCCCTGCCGCCACCTCGCACAGCACGCGCTGTTCCATCAGCGGCCCTGCCAGCTCGGCGAGCTTCTGCAGTTCGAGCAGTTCGGGCAGGTCCGTCGGATTCACTCGTCAAATGGAAGTCGGGTGAAACCAGGATAGCGGCATTGCATGCCATCAACGTGTCACACACCGCTCTTAGGGTGGAGCCATGCCTCACATGCTCTGGCCCACCACAAGCCATTCCCTCCGCGCGCTCGGCGGCGCCCTCGTCTGGGGCGTGGTCGAAGTGGTCGCCCTGGCGCGCTCGCGCTGGAGTGCCCGCAGGCACACCAGCCACTGACGCCGGATCAGCTCACTGCGCCAGCACCATCCACGACACGCCGAAGCGGTCGGCCACCATGCCGAAGGCCGGTGAGAAGAAGGTCTTGGCCATCGGCATCTGGACCTGGCCGCCGTCGCTCAGGGCCGCGAAGAGGCGGCGGGCTTCGGCTTCGTCCTTTGCGGTGAGCGCGAGCGAAATGCCCTCGAACTTGGGTCGTCCCGCGGCCATGCCGTCGGAGGCCAGCAGCTCGGTGTCGCCGATCTGGAAGGAGGCGTGCATCACCTTGTCCGGCGAGATGGGCGCGCCCGTGCCGTTGCCGCATCCCTCGGCGGCGCCCTGCGGGTCGGGGTTGTCCTTGAAGCGCATCAGGTCCTTCACCTTGGCGCCCAGCTTGCTGCCGTAGAACTCGAGCGCCTCTTCGCAGCGGCCGTCGAAAAACAGATAGGACTGGACTTTCATTTCGGATCTCCTTGGGGGTGGGTGGGGATATCGCCGATTCCGGCTTCAGCTCTTGGGAAAAGCGCTCATGTCCATGTACGCCAGCTCCCAGAGGTGACCGTCCAGGTCTTCGAAGCCATGCTGGTACATGAAGCCGTGGTCCTGCGCCTTGGTGGGCGTGCTGCCGCCGGCGGCCACCGCCTTGGCGACCTGTGCATCGACCTCGGCGCGGCTGTCGCACGAAAGGCACAGCAGCACCTCGGTGCTCTTCTTGGCGTCGGCGATGGCCTTGGGCGTGAAGGTCTTGAAGAAGCTCTCGACCAAGAGCATCACGTAGATGTTCTCGCTGACGATCATGCAGGTGGCGTTCTCGTTGGTGAACTGCGGGTTGAACTTGAAACCCAGCGCCGTGAAGAACGCGACCGATTTGTCGAGGTTCTTGATGGGCAGGTTCACGTAGATCTGGGTCGCCATGTCTTCTCCTTGGGGAAAGTGCGGTGGGGTTGGGGAAAAGTCACACGTTGTGTACAACGTCCACAAGAAGATAGCAGACATAATGGACGCTGTCCACATGGAATCGAAAATGAGTGTTCCCAGCCTCGTCCCGCCCGTACGCAGCACCTATCGCCATGGCGATCTGCGGCGTGCGCTGCTGGAGGCGGGGGTCGAACTGGCGCGCGCCGGCGGGCCGGAAGCGGTGGTGCTGCGCGAGGCCACGCGGCGTGCCGGCGTGGTGCCCAATGCGGCCTACCGGCACTTCGCGAGCCGGCAGGCGCTCTTGCAGGCGGTGCGCGCTGCCGCACTGGCGGCGGCCGCGACCGCGATGGAAGCCGAGCTCGCGGCGCTGAAGACCGATGGCGATCCCGCTGAAGTCGCGCGCGCGGCGGTGCGCGCCATCGGCGCCGGCTACCTGCGCTTCGCCCAGACCGAGACCGGCCTGTTCCGCACCGCCTTCGGTCCGCCGCTGGACGTGGAAGGCGCGCCGGACGAGGCCAAGGGCGGCCGGAGCGGGCTGAATCCCTTCGAGCTGCTGGGCGCTGCGCTCGATCAGCTGGTCGCGGCCGGCGCGCTGCCGCCCGAGCGCCGACCAGGTGCCGAGTTCCTGGCGTGGTCGGCGGTGCACGGGCTGGCACTGCTCATCATCGACGGGCCGTTGCGCGGCATGCCGCGCGAGCAGACGGATGTGCTGGGCCGGCAATTGCTGGACATGGTCGAAAAGGGCCTCTAGCAGCCGCCTTGCTTCACTCGGCAACCTCCGCGCTATGCGCTGCGGTGCTGTTTCGTCTCATGCCCGCAGCAAGTCCTCGATCCGCACCGGCAGTTGGCGCAGCCGCTTGCCGGTCGCGTGGAACACGGCATTCACGATCGCCGGCGCCACGCCCACCATGGCGACCTCGCCCAGGCCCTTCACGCCCAGCGGGTTGAGCAGCGGGTCCGGCGTGCCGACGAAGTCGACCTCGATGCGGCCGATGTCCGCGGCCACCGGCAGCACGTACTCCGCCAGGTCGGCGTTGAGAAAGCCGCCATGGCGCGGATCGACCTCGCTCACTTCGCGCAGCGCGGCGCCGATGCCCCAGACCACGCCGCCCTCGACCTGGCTGCGCGCCGTGCGCGGGCTCGCCACCGTGCCGCAGTCCGCGATGCTGACGACGCGCGGCACGCGGATGCGGCGCGCGGTGGGCTCCACGCGCACTTCGACGAAGTGCGCGATGAAGCTGTAGGCCACGTAGTCCGGATACACCGGCCCGCCCGCCGCCGGCAGGCCGCCCGTGAGTCGGCCGTAGACCTGCTCCGGCTGGCCCGGCGCGCGCCGGCGGCTCTCGGCCTCGGCAAAAGGGCGGCCCGAGGCGCGCAGCAGGGCGAGCGCCGTGGCGCTGCTGTCGCCCGCCTGCTGGCGCAGGTCCTCCATCAGCCGCGCCGCGGCGTCCTGCACCGGCGGCAGCACCGTCGCCGTGCCCCAGGAGCCGGCGGTCAGGTGCTGCGGCGCGGCCTGCGTGTCGCCGATCGCGATCTCGATCGCCGCCACCGGCGCGCCGAGCGCACTCGCCACCGCGAGCGCGATGGCCGTGCGAATGCCCTGCCCCATCTCGTGGCCGCCGACCGCGACGCGCACCCGCCCGTCGGCCTCGAGCCGCACCTTGGCCACGGCCGGCGCGACGGCCGCCTTGTAGGCGCCGATGGCGACGCCCCAGCCGATGAGGCTGCCGTCCGGCGCGCGCATCGAGCCCGGCGCCATCGAGCGGCGCGCCCAGCCGAAGCGCTGCGCGCCTTGCCTCAGGCACTCGGCCACGTGGCGCGATGAAAAAGGCTTGCCTGTGATCGGATCGCTCTGCGTGTCGTTAGCGAGCCGCAGCGCCACCGGGTCCTTGCCGAGTGCGTAGGCCAGCTCGTCGACCGCGCATTCGAAGGCGAAGCCGGCCGGGTGCTCGTGCGGCGCCCGCATGTAGCCGGGCGTCTGCACGTCGGTGCGCACCAGCTGCTCGCGGCCGCGGAAGTTGGCGATGCCGTAGAGCCGCGACGTCATGTCGGTGCCGGTCGAGGGAAACAGGTCGTGGCGCGAGGTCTGCTGCTCGGTCTCGTGGATCGCCGCCAGCATGCGCCCTTCGCGATCGGCGCCGAGGCGCACGCGGTGGCGGCTCGCCGGCCGGAAGCTCGCGGAATGGAAGAGCTGACTGCGCGGCACCACCAGCTTCACCGGCCGCTCCAGCATGCGCGCGGCGATCGCGACCAGCACCGTTTGCGACTGCAGCGAGTTCTTCTGGCCGAAGCCGCCGCCGATGGTCGGCGAGAGCACGCGCACCTTGGCCGCGTCGATGCCGAGCTGGCGCGCGAGCCCGTGCCGCACGCCCTCGGCGTTCTGGGTCGGCTCGCGCACGGTGAGCGAACCATCCTTCCACTCGGCCACGGTGGCGATCAGCTCCATCGGGTTCTGGTGCTGCGCCGGCAGCTCGTAGCGCGCATCGACCGTGACGGCGGCGCGCGCCAGCGCGGCATCGGCATCGCCCGCGCGCTTGTCGGCGAAGGCCGGCTGCGGAAGCGCCGAGGCCTGCGCGACGGTCTGTGCGCCGGGCCCGCCGATGGTCGCTGCGAAGGCGCTCGCCTCGACCTCGACCGCCACCAGTGCCACCGCCTCGCGCGCCGCTTCGAGCGTGTCGGCCACCACCAGCGCGAGCGCCTGGCCGCGATAGGCGATCTCGGCCGAGCGCAGCGGCTGGAAGCTCTGGAAGCCGAAGCCGCTGCCGCTCATCAGGAAGCCGCCGCTCTCGAAGGCGCCGATGTTCTCGTGCGTGAGCACCAGCCGCACGCCGCGCACGCGCTGCGCGGCGGCGCTGTCGATGCGCAGGACGCGGCCGCGCGCGATGCGCGAGGGTACGAGCATCGCGTGCAGCAGCCCGGCACGCGTGTCGTCGGCCGCGTAGCGCGTGGCGCCGCGCACTTTGTCGCGCGCGTCGACCCGTTCGGCGCCTGCCCTCGTGGGGTTCGTTGTTGTCGTTGCCATGGGATCAACTCCTGTCCTTGGCCAGCATGAGTGCGTCGGTCACGGTCTCGATGCCGAGCGCGACCTTGAAGCCGTTGTGTTCCAGCGGCTTCGCGCCGGCAAAGGCCAGCTCCGCCGCGCGCCGCGCGGTGGAGCGTGTGAGCGGCTGGCCGAACAGGCTGCGCTCGGCCTCGCCGGCGCGCCACGGCGTGGTGGCCACGCCGCCGAGCGCGATGCGCGCATCGAGCACGCGGTTGCCCTCGATCTGCACCCCGACCGCCGCCGACGCCAGCGCGAAGGCATAGGACTCGCGATCGCGGATCTTGTGGTACGTGGAGGCGCGCCCGGCCGGCACGCGCGGCACGCGGATGCGCACGATCAGCTCGTCGGCCGCCAGCACGGTCTCCAGGTGCGGCGTGGCGCCCGGCGCGCGATGCAGCTCGCGCAACGGGACCGTGCGCGCGCCGCGCGGACCGACCGTGTCGACCTCGGCATCGAAGGCCGTGAGCGCCACCGCCCAGTCGCCCGGATAGACCGCGACGCAGGCCTCGCTGCCGCCGAAGAGCGCGTGGCCGCGATTCTGGCCCGCGAGCGCCGCACAGCCGCTGCCCGGCGTGCGCTTGTTGCAGGCGAACTCCGGCCCGCCGCGGAAGTAGGCGCAGCGCGTGCGCTGCAGCAGGTTGCCGCCCACCGTCGCCATGTTGCGCAGTTGCTGCGAGGCGGCTTTCCAGAGCGACTCCGAAAGCGCCGGGAACTCGGCCTTCAGCACCGCGTGCTCCGCCACGTCGCTCATCGGTGCGAGCGCGCCGATGCGCAGCTCGCGCCGGTCGGAGGTGTCGATGTTGCGCAGGCCGTCGATGCCGGTGATGTCGACCACCGTGGCCGGCGCTTCCACGCCCAGCTTCATCAGGTCGTAGAGCGTGGTGCCGCCGGCGAAGTAGCGGGCGCCGGGCTGATGGCGCGCCAAGAGCTGCACCGCTTCATCGGTGCTGCGCGGCCGGAGGTAGGCGAAGTCACGCAAGGCCGTTCTCCTTCGGCATACGCGCCGCCGCATCGCGAATCGCTTCGAGGATTCCTGCATAAGCGCCGCAGCGGCAGATGTTGCCGCTCATGTACTCGCGGATCTGCTCGTCGCTCGCCGCATGGCCTTCGCGCACGCAGGCGATCGCCGCCATGATCTGGCCCGGCGTGCAGTAGCCGCACTGCAGCGCATCGTGGTCGATGAAGGCCTGCTGCATCGGATGCAGCGTGCCGTCGGCCGACTCGATGCCCTCGATGGTGGTGACCGCGCGGCCGTCGGTCTTGACCGCCAGCGTGAGGCACGAGGCGACGCGCCGGCCGTCCACGTGCACCGTGCAGGCGCCGCACTGGCCGTGGTCGCAGCCTTTCTTGGCGCCGGTCAGATCGAGTTGCTCGCGCAGCACGTCGAGGAGCGAGGCGCGCGGCTCCAGCCTGAGCCGGTGCACGCGGCCGTTGACCGTGACGCGCGCGGCGGCCGCGGCCGGGCGGGCCTCCTCGCTCACCGCGGCGCAGCCTGCGCCGGCGGCGGCCATGCCCACCGAGGCCGTGCCGGCCATGAAGGTGCGGCGGTTGAAAGCCACTGCGTCGTGGGCGGCCGTGTTCGGGTTCTTGTTCATCGTACGTCCAGCGCGCCGCGGCCGCTGCCTCGGCAGGCGATGTAGAAGGCGAGCAGGGCCAGCACCACCGGGTACTCGATGCCGCGGTCGATCCAGGGATAGGTCGGCCCGAGCAGGTAGCAGATCACCAGCATCTGCACCAGCACCAGCGGCGCCACCAGCCGCGACAGCAGCCCGACCGCGAGCATGAGCCCGCCCACACCTTCGAGCAGCGCGACCGCCCAGGCGATCAGCGGCGCGCCGGGCAGCTGCAGCACGTTGGCGATCAGGTTCGTCGATGCCGCCATCGGGTCGGCCATCGACCCATGGCTGCGACCCAGCAGCTTCGGCACGCCATGGGTCATGAGCGTCAGGCCGAAGCCGATGCGCAGCAGCAGGTACGCCAGCGGCTCGAGCCGTTCGAAGAAGGCGCGCAGGCGTGGAACGATCAGGGCGGGCGCAAGGGCCGTCGAACTCATGGGAACACTCCTCGGGTGGAAAGCAGTGCCCGAAGTCTGTCTGTTCCCTATGCGCGGATAAATGTGCAAGCATTGCCAATACTGTTCAACGCCACTCAACAATAGGACCCGGATGGACCGTCTCGATGCCCTGCAGCTGTTCGTGCGCATCGTGGAGCTCGGCAGCTTCACCCAGGCCGCCGCCGCCCTGGGTATTCCGCGCGCGACCGCCACCCACTCGATCAAGGAACTGGAAGCGCGCGTGCGCGTACGCCTGCTGGAGCGCACCACGCGCCAGGTGCGCACCACCGTCGACGGCCAGACCTTCTATGTGCGCTGCCGGCAGGTGCTGGACGACCTGGAAGACGCCGAGTCCTCGCTGGCCCACGTCGCGGCCAACCCGCGCGGGCGGCTGCGACTGGATATCCACGGCGAGGCGGCGACCCAAATTGTGCTGCCCCGCATCGGCGAGTTCCATCGCCAGTACCCGAACATCGAGCTCGCCCTCGGCAGCGGCGACCGGCTGGTGGACCTGGTGCGCGAAGGCGTCGACTGCGTGGTGCGCGCCGGCGAGCCCAAGGATTCGTCGCTGGTCACGCGGCGCCTGGCGCTGCTGCCGCAGGTCACCTGCGCCAGCCCGGCCTACCTGGCGGAGCGCGGCACGCCGCTCTCGCCGGACGACCTGGCGCAGCACCTGGCCGTCAACTTCTTCTCGGCGTCGCGGCCCGATGTCTTTCCCTTCGCCTTCCTGGTGGACGGCGAAACGAAGGAGTACATGCTGAAGGACTGGATCTCCGTCAACAGCGCCAACACCTACCTCGCCGCCGTGGAGCAGGGCTGCGGCATCATCCAGCTGCCGCGATACCACGTCGAGGCGCAATTGCGCGCGGGCACGCTGGTCGAGATCCTGCCCGACACGCCCTGCCCGCCGATGGTCTATTCGGTGCTCTATCCGCACCACCGCCAGCTCTCGCCGCGCGTGCGGGTGTTCGTCGACTGGGTGACGCGCGTGTATGCGGAGCGCTTCGGCGCGCTGGAGGGCTACGCCGCGTGAAACCCCATCGCCCGCTTGCCGCGGCTGCCGCCATCGACTTCGCCGCGCCCTCGCACGAGGTCGCGCGTGCGCTGATCGGCCTCACGCTGCTGGTCGACGGCGTCGGGGGCCGCATCGTCGAGACCGAGGCTTACGACCGCGACGACCCGGCCTCGCACAGCTTCGGCGGCCCGACCCTGCGCAACGCGGCGATGTTCGGGCCGCCGGGGCGCGCCTATGTCTACCGCTCCTACGGCATCCACTGGTGCCTCAACTTCGTCTGCCGCGAGGAAGGGCACGGCGCCGGGGTGCTGATCCGCGCGCTGGCGCCTTCGATGGGGCTCGAGCGCATGCGCGAGCGCCGCGGGCTCGAGGACATCCGCCTGCTCTGCGCCGGACCCGGTCGCGTCGCCCAGGCGCTGGGCATCGACGGCAGCTTCAACGGCAAGTCGCTGGACCGGCCGCCCTTCGTGCTGCTGGCCGCCGCGGACGATCATCCGGCCGTGCTGGTCGAGGCCGGGCCGCGCATCGGCATCTCCAGGGCGGCCGACGTGCCATGGCGCTTCGGCGAGCGCGGCTCGCGTTTTCTGAGCAAGCCTTTCCGTCCGGCAGCACGCGGCGCGATCAGTGCGAGCCCAGGTTCTCCTCGCGGGCGACCTGCTGCAGGCTCTCGTAGATGAGCCGGCGCGGCGCGACTTTCCACCCGAGCAGCGCCTCGATGGCCGCCACCGAGCGCATGGCCATGAGCGAGTGCCCGCCGAGATCGAAGAAGTTGTCGGTGCGGCCGATCTTCTCGACCCCGAGCAGCTCCGACCAGATGCCGGCGATGACCTGCTCGCTGTGGGTGACCGGCGGCACGTAGCTGCGCCCGTCGGCCAGCACGATGTCGATCACCGGGGCCGGCAGCGAAGCGCGGTCGACCTTGCCGTTGGGCAGCATCGGCATCGCGTCGAGGGCGACGAAATGCTGCGGGATCATGTAGTGCGGCAGGCGCGTGCGCAGGTGCTCTCTGAGCAAGAAGGGCGTCGGCGCCGTGCCGATGCGCGCCACGCTGTAGGCCACCAGCCGCACGTCTTCTTCGCTCTGCGCGTGCGTCACGGCGACGCAATGCGCAAGATCCGGATGGTCCAGCAGCGCGGACTCGATCTCGCCCATCTCGATGCGGTAGCCGCGCAGCTTGACCTGGTGATCGGCGCGGCCGAGGTGCTCGAGCAGGCCGTCGTGGCGCCAGCGGCCGAGGTCGCCGCTGCGGTAGAGCTGCGCGCCTGCATCGTCGCTGAAAGGATCCGGCACGAAGCGCTCGGCCGTCAGCGCGTCGCGGTGGTAGTAGCCGAGGGTGACGCCGGCGCCGCCGACGTAGAGCTCGCCCGGCACGCCGATCGGGCAGGCATGGCCGTGCTCGTCGAGCACCCAGACCGTGGTGTTGTCGATCGGCCGCCCGATGGCGATGCCCTGGCGCGGCGACTCGACCTTCCAGGCCGTGGTCCAGACGGTGGTCTCGGTGGGTCCGTAGATGTTCCAGAGCTCGGCTGTGCGTTCCATCAGCCGCTCGGCCAGGACCGGAGGCAGAGATTCGCCGCCGATCAGCGCGCGGAAGCCGGGCGAACCGCTCCAGCCGGTTTCGATCAGCGCGCGCCAGGCGGAGGGCGTGGCCTGCAGCAGCGTCGCGCCATGCTGTTCGAGCAGCGCGCGCAGGGCGGCCGGCTCGTGCACCTGCTGCTGCGAGGCGATGACCACCTTCGCGCGCACCACCAGCGGCAGCAGCAGGTCGAGCACCGAGGGGTCGAAGGACGGGCTGGTGATCGCCAGCACGCAGTCATCGGCCGCGAGCCCGGGCATCTTCACCATGCCGGCCAGGAAATTGACCACGCCGCGGTGCGGCACGCGCACGCCCTTGGGCTGGCCGGTGGAGCCCGAGGTGTAGATCAGGTAGGCCTCGTCGGCCGGCGTGGCATCGAGCTCCGGCTGCGGCTCGAGCGCGTTGCTCGGGTGGCCGGCCGCCAGGTGCGCGTCGTCCACCGCCAGCATCGGCACGTTCAGCCCGTCGAGGATGGCGCTCGCGCTGCGCTGCGTGAGGATGGCGGACAGGTCCGCGTCGGCCGCCATGTAGCGCAGCCGGTCGACGGGATAGTCGGGGTCGAGCGGCACATAGGCCGCGCCGGCCTTCATCACCGCCAGCTGCGCGATCAGCATTTCGGGGCTGCGCTCGATGCACAGCCCGACGCGCTGGCCGCGTGCGATGCCGCGCGCGCGCAGCATGTGCGCCAGCCGGTTCGACTGCGCTTCGATCTCGCCGTAGCTGAGCGTGCCGCCCTCGGCGTCGATGACGGCCACGCGCGTGCGGATCTCGGGCGCGCCCAGGTCCAGATAGCGGTGCACCAGCTGCTGCGCGGGCAGCGGCGCCTTGGCGCCGTTCCAGCCGTGGCGCAAGAGGCTCATCTGCGCCGGCGACAGCATCTCGTATTCGGACAGGTGGCGCTCGGGCTGCGTGAGCAGGCGCTCGACCAGCGCCAAGTAGTTCTCGAGCATGCGCGCGGCGCTGGCCTCGCTGTAGAGGTCGGTCGCGTATTCGAGATGGATGCGGTGCGAGAACTCGGTGTCGATGTGCATCGACAGATCGAACTGCGCGGCCGTGCGCTCGAAATCGAACTCGTCCACCTCGAGGCCGAACAGCTCCGGCTTGCCGACCGGCGCATTGAGCACGTTGAAGAGCACGCGCACCGGCCCTTCGGGACGCAGCGTGCGGTCGTGCCCCAGCGCATCGATCAGCTCGTCGAAGGGCGCCTCCTGGTGCGCAAAGGCTTCGAGGGCGTTCTTGCGCACGCGGTGCACGAGCTGCGTGAAGCTGGGGTCGCCCCCGAGGTCGGTGCGCATTACCAGCGTATTGACCAGCGTGCCGACCAGCTGCTCGGCGGCGAAGCGGTGCCGGTTCGCGATCGGCATGCCGATCGCGACGTCTTCCGTCTTCGCCTGCCGCGCGAGCATCAGCACGAAGGCCGACAGGTAGATGACGAAGGGCGTGACGGCCTCGCGGCCGCCGTACTCGCGCATCGCTTCGCGCAGCCGCGGCGGCAGCTCCGCCGACACGCGCGCGCCCTTGAAGCTGGCCTTGGCCGGGCGCGGGAAGTCGGTGGGCAGGTCGAGCTCCGGCAGATCGCGCAGGCGTTCGAGCCAGTACGCCAGGTGCGGGCGCCTGGCCTCGACCGATTCGGGCCGGCGCTGCCAGGCGGCGTAGTCGGCATAGGCGATGGCGGGCGGCGCCGATTCGGGCTTGCGTCCGGCCGCCAGGGCGCCGTAGGCCGCGAGCGCCTCGCGCATGAGCAGCGCGCCGGCCCAGTTGTCGGTGATCGCGTGGTGCAGCAGCCAGAACAGCACGTGATCGCGCTCGCCGAGCCGGATGAGCGTCGGCCGGTGCAGCGGCGCCTGCGAGAGATCGAAGGGCTGCGCGAGGCGATGCGCCAGCAACGCGCGCGCCTCTTCGTTGCGCTCGCGGACGGGCAGATGGCTCAGGTCGATGAACTCGATTGGCACCGCGAGCTTCGGCGCGATCGATTGCATGGGCTCGCTCTCGCCCATCACGAAAGCCGTGCGCAGGCCTTCGTGGCGCTCGACCATGAGGTCGAGCGCCTGTTGGCACAGCAGCGGGTCGAGCGCGCCGCGCAGCCGGATCGCGATCGGCACGTTGTAGGCGGTCGATGCCGGGTCGAAGTGCTGGATCACCCACATGCGACGCTGCGAGAGCGAGGCCGGCAGGGGTGCGCCGCGCGGCACGCGCTCGATGCTGCTGCCCTGCGCGGCGGCCGTCTCGCCCGATGCACGCTGCCGCTGCACCTGCGCGGCCATTGCAGCGACGCTCGCATGCTCGAACAACTCCGACAGCGGCAGGGCCACGTCGAAGCGCGCCTCGATGCGCGAGAGCACCTGCGTCATCCGCAGCGAGTTGCCGCCGAGCTCGAAGAAGCTCTCGTGCACACCGAAGGCGCGCGTGCCGAGCACCTCGCGCCAGATGTCCCACACCGCTTGCTCGCGCGCGTCGCGCGGCATCACGGCGCCGGGCCGCTCCTCGGGGCCGGCCTCGGCGTCGAGCGCCATCGCCTCGTCGCCGCCGGTATCGACCGGCGCCGCCAGCGCGAGCTCGTTCGCGAGAAAGGCGTCGCGACAGCGCTGCCGCTGGATCTTGCCGCTCGAGGTGCGCGGCAAGGCGCCGGCGCGCACCAGCGCCACCGCGTGCACCGGCAGGCCGTGCTCCACCGCGATGGCGCGGCGCACCGCGCGGAAGACCGCCTCGGCGTCGACAGGTTCGGCGCGCCGCTCGAGTTCCAGCGCCAGCACCACCGCTTCGCCGCTCGGCGTATCGACCGCGAAGGCGGCGCCGTGGCCCACGCGCAGATCGGGATGGGCGCGCTCCGCGCTCCATTCGAGGTCTTGCGGATAGTGGTTTTCGCCATGGACGATGACCAGGTCCTTCAGGCGCCCGGTGACGAACAGCTCGCCGCGGTCGAAAAAGCCGAGGTCGCCGGTGCGCAGAAAGGGCCCGGCGCCGTTGGCCAGGTGGCCGCCGAAGACGGCTTCGCTGGCCTCGGGCTGCATCCAGTAGCCTTCGCCCACGCTCGGCGAGCTCACCCATATCTCGCCGACCTCGCCGTCGGCGCAGGGGCGGCCGTCTTCGACGACCAGGATCTCGGTGTTCGGCATCGCCCGCCCGCAGCCGACCAGGCGACGCACCTCGCCTGACGTGTCCGCGACGGGTTCGAAGCGATGGGCCAGCAATGCGACCGCATCCGCCGAGACGATGCGCGGCGGCGCATCGAGCATCCCCGAGCTCACGCCCAGCACGGCCTCGGCGAGGCCATACGAGGGCGCGAAGACATTCGGGCGCAGGCCGGCGGCGCCGAACACCGTCAGCACGCGCTCGACCGTCGCGGCGCGGATCGGCTCGGCGCCGCAGGTCAGCGACACCAGGCTGTCGAGGCGCACGCCGAGCGGCTTGTCGCCCAGTGCCTGCAGGCAGGCCGCGTAGGCCGATTCGGGCGCGCCGCTGTGCGTGATGCGGTGGGCCGCCACGGCCTCCAGCCAACGCAGCGGCCGGCGCAGAAAAGCGATGGGCGACATCAGGTAGCTGGTCGCGCCCGTGATCGCGGGCGCCAGCACGCCGAACACCAGGCCGTAGTCGTGGAAGTGGGGCAGCCAGCAGAGCGCCCGGCTGGTGTCGTTGCCATGCGTCGTCGCGACCACGGCGCGGATGTTGGCGATCACGTTGGCATGCGTCAGGCGCACGCCGCGCGGCGCGGAGGTGGAGCCCGAGGTGTACTGCAGGTAGGCGAGGCTGGTGGGCTCGGGCGCCGGCGGCGCGAAGGCTTGGGTTCCGGCGCCGGCCAGCGTCGCCGGATCGGGCAGCGCCATCCAGCGCGCCATCGCGAAGGTGGCCGGATCCAGCGTGGCGGCCGCGGCATCGAGCAGCGATGCGCTGGTCAGCACCAGCGCGGCGCGCGAATCCGCGATCAGGCTGCGCAGGCGCGGCGCCGCGTGGTGCAGCCGGACCGGATCGGGCGCAGGAACCGGCACCGCGACCCGCCCCGAGAGCAGGCAGGCCCAGAACACGCGCACGAAGTCCAGTCCGGGCGCAAAGGCGAGCAGCACCCGGTCGCCGGCGTGGGTCTGGGTCGAGAGCCAGGCGGCGATCGCGTGGACATCGGCCTGGAGCCGCCCGTAGCTGCTCTCCTGCGCGACGCTCAGGTCATCCTTGAGAAAGCCGTAGGCCAGCTTGTTCGCATGCGCCTCGCACTGCACGTCGAACAGCGACGCCAGCGTTTCGGCCAACACGCTTGGCGCAGCCGCGGACAAGGCGGTCTCGGTCGAAGAATGAAACATGGATGGATTGGGCCCAGGGGGAGGGGGTCGTGCCGATGAGTACCAAAGCTCGCGTCATTATGTTGCGGTGCAGCGGAATGTCACGCCTCGCCATCCCGTGCCGGCGTAGGCCGAGGCCTACTTTGAAGGGCCGCTAGGGAGCTCAGGCGCGATCGAGCAGCCGTAGCACGCGCCCATCGCCGACGAAGGATTCGCCGACCAGCATCCGGAACGCGGCGTCGCGCTGGAAGCGCGGCAGCGCGAGTGCCGGTGCCAGGAACTCGATCTCGAGCGTCTGCGCCGTCCCGCGCCGGAATGCGCTGCCGGGCGCCACGAACCACCGGGCCGAGAAGCCTTCGTTGTCCACCACCAGCGCGCAACGGTGCTCCCCTTCGGCGATGGGCGTGTCTTCCGAAGGCAGTTGCGATGTGCGCAGCGTGAGTTCGACCAGGGCGTGCGGATGGAATACGCCTTTGGCCTCGAAACCCGACGGATCGGCCGCGGGAGCCTTGCGCCGCCGCTTCGCCATGAGCCAGGCGATGACGCTGCCAATCACCGGCAGCCACAGCACCATCAGCAGCGTGCCGATGTCGCGCGCGGTCGATCCCGGCGCCGCGAACTGCCGCAGCAGCGCGCCGCCGACGGCCACGCACAGCAGCGCGACCACGATCAAGCGGCGCCGCGCCTGGATGGTCGTCATGGGGCGGCCGGGTCGGGTTCTGCGTCCTTCGCGTCCGCTGGCCGGCTGCGCCGATGGCCGGGCTTGGCCAGGATCTCGACATAGAACTGCGCACCGCCCTCCTTCGCCACGCCGTCGACCAGCGCCGTGAGTGCCGACAGGTGAACCGGCTCGGCCGCTTCGGGCGTCGCACCGAACCTGCAGTCGAAGTCCCAGAAGTCCGCGCCCTCGGGCAGATCGCGCCGCCGTTCGCGCTTGACGTATTTGCGAAGCTCGTGCTTGACGGCGTCCAGAACCCGGTCGGGGTTCTTGCCTTCGATGTGAAGCTGGAATGTCTTTTTCATGGGCGATCCTAACGCGCCGGCACCGGGCCGTACGCCCTCCGACGCAGTGACAGCGCGGCGCGAAATGCGCGATCATCCGCGCCATGGATCCCATCACCTCCATCGATCGCTACGTCCCCGACTACGCGCACGCCTGCGAGGTGTGCGGCACCACGCCGGTGGTGGCCGGCATGAAGTCCGAGAGGCTGGTTTATCTCGCCACCATGTGCGGCCCCTGCCTGTGGAGCGAGCCCAAGGCCGTCGACCCCGCCACCTGGAACGAAGAGCCTCCGGCTTGACACGCCTCGGGCACTGAATGGACATCGCGATCCGCACCCTGCGGCAGAGCGAGATGCCGCTCGTCATCGAGTTCGCTGCGCGCGAGGGCTGGAACCCGGGGCTGCACGACGCCGGATGCTTCCACGCGGCGGACCCGGGCGGCTTCCTGGTCGCTGAGCATCGAGGCGAGGCGGTCGGCTGCATCGGCGCCGTCTCCTATGTGGGGCGCTTCGGCTTCATCGGCCTGTACATCGTGGCACCGGACTGGCGCGGACGCGGCATCGGCCGCCGGCTCTGGGCCAAGGGCATGGCGCGCCTGGCGGGCCATGTAGTCGGGCTCGACGGCGTGCCCGCGCAGCAGCACAACTACCGCAAGAGCGGCTTTTCGCTGGCATGGCAGAACATCCGTTTCGCCGGCGCGGCCCGGCGCACCGCCCGCACCGGGGACGCGCCGATCGTCGGGCTTGGCGAAGTTGACTTCGCGGCACTCTGCGCCGACGACCGCCGCATCTTTCCGGCGCCGCGCGAGGCCTTCCTGCGCGCCTGGATCGCGGTGCCTGACGCGACCGGCTTGGCGTGGATGGAACAGGGCTGGCTCGCCGGATGGGGCCTGGTGCGGCGCTGCCGCGAGGGCCACAAGATCGGCCCGCTGGCGGCGGACAGCCCGTCGGTCGCGAGCGCCCTCTATGCCGCGCTGTGCGACAGCGTGCCGGAGGGCGACATCGTCTACCTCGACGTGCCCGTGCCCAATGCCGACGCATTGGCGCTGGCACGGGCCGAAGGCTTGCGCAGCGTGTTCGAGACGGCACGCATGTACGCAGGACCTGCGCCGGCCTGCGAGCTGCAGCGCCTCTACGGCATCACGAGCTTCGAGCTGGGCTGAGCAAGGGGGGTCTCAGAGCCTGGCCTCGGCGCGACCGATGCCGGGAAATTCGACGGCCACAGCCTCGCCGCGCGCAACCGGCAGCACGCCGACCCACGAACCCGTCGTGACCACGGTGCCGGCGGGTACCGTGGTGCCGTCGCGCGTCGCGTGCTGGAGCCAGACCGGCAGCAGCCAGACGGGGTCGCCCAGCGGATGGGTCCCGGTGCGCAGCACCGGCTCGCGCGCGCCGATGCGCGTCTCGCAGCGTTGCGCCGCCCAGTCGCGCGCGGCGTAGGGAATCCATGTGCCGAGCACCAGCGCGCCGTGCGACTGCTGATCGGCGAGACGCAGCCAGGCCGACGCCTGCGCCGGGTCCTTCCAGCGCGAGTCGACGATTTCGATCGAGACGGCCATCGCATCGACCACTGCTGAAGCGTTCTGCGGCGTGAGCGCCGCAGCGCGTTCGGGCGTCACGCTTTCGCCCAGCCGCAATGCGATCTCGGCCTCGATGCCCGGCGCGTTGAAGTGCATGTCTGCGAATTGCGCGGGGCTCGCGCGCACGCCGGCCGGCGGCAACGGCGCATGCGTGAGCGCGGCGTCGCGCGAGGGGCCGCCCGATTTCCAGTGGCCCGGCACGGCCGCATCGTCGAACCACCCCATCGCCGCCGCCACGTGCTCCTGCACGCGGTAGGCCCCTGCGGCATCGCTCACGCTGTCTTGCCATGCGACGGCCTCCAGCGCGCGGCCCTCGCGCCAGGCCGAGGCCAGCGCCTCTGCCAGCCCCGTCATGCGTCGACCTTGACCTTGCCGTCCTTGACGACCTTGGCCCATTTCGTGATCTCGCTGGCGATGAACTGCCTGAACTTCTCGCGCGAGCCGCCGCCGTCCTCGGCGCCGTAGGTGTCGAGCCGTTCCTGCACGTCGGGCATCGCGAGCACCGTGTTGACGTCGCGGTTGATCTTGTCGGCGATGCCGGCCGGCAGCTTGCCGGGGCCGGCGAGGCCGTACCAGGTGGTGGCCTCGAAGCCGTCGAAGCCCTGCTCCTGCATGGTCGGAATGGCCGGGTGGCCCTTGGCGCGCTTCATGCGCGTCTGCGCCACGCCGATCACCTTGCCGCTCTTCACATGCGGCGTGGCCGCGGTCATGGTTTCGAAGCTGTACTGGATCTGGCTGCCCATGAGGTCCGCCAGCAGCGGCCCGCTGCCCTTGTAGGGCACGTGCAGCGCATCGACCTTGGCCTGCAGCTTGAACATCTCCAGTGCCAGGTGCTGCGCCGAGCCAGCACCGGCCGAGCCGAAGCTCACCTTGCCCGGCTCCGCGCTGCAGAGCGCCACGATGTCCTTCACCGTCACCGCTTTCTGCGTCGGGCTCGCGATCAGCAGGTTGGGCGTGACGCCGACCAGCACGATGGGCACGAAGTCGCGTTCCACGCTGTAGCGCAGCTTGGGCTGCAGGGTGGGGGCGAGCGCATGGCTGTTGATGTGCGCCATCAGCAGCGTGCTGCCGTCGCTCGGCTGCGTGGAGACGTACTCGGCCGCGAGCACGCCCGCCACGCCGCCCTTGTTCTCGACGATGACCGACTGGTTCCACATCGTCGACAGCTTGGTCGCCACCACGCGCGCCAGCGCATCGGTGCCGCCGCCCGGCGGAAAGCCGACCACGATGCGCACCGGTCCGTTGGGCCATTCCTGTGCGAACACGCGCGGCACGCCGAGCGTGACCGCCGCGGCCGCGCCCGCGGCCTGGATGAGGGAACGTCGTTGCATCTGTCGGTCTCCTTTTGGGTGAATGAATGGGCTCAGGCGGCCTTCTGCAATGCCGCCGGCGCCGCGTGGCTCGCGAAGTGGTCCATCGTGGCCTGCACGCCGCTCGCCGCGAGCTTCACGCCCGAGAGCTTCAGTCCCATCTCGACGCCGGCCACCATCGCGACCAGCGTGAGGTCGTTGCTGTCGCCCAGGTGGCCCATGCGGAACATGCGGCCCTTGAGCTTGCCGAGTCCCGTGCCGAGCGAGAGGTCGAAGCGCTGGTGGATCAGGCGCCGCAGCGCATCCGCATCGACCCCCTCGGGCGTGATCACGCCGGTCAGCACCGGCGAGTACACGGCCGGGTCCGCGCACTGGATCGGCAGGCCCCAGGCCTCGACCGCGGCGCGCACGCCGGCGGCCCAGCGCTGGTGCCGCGCGAACACCTTGTCCAGGCCTTCGCCGAGCAGCATGTCCAGCGACTCGGCCAGGCCGTAGAGCAGGTTGGTGTTGGGCGTGTAGGGCCAGTAGCCGTCCTTGTTCATCTCCACGATCTCGTCCCAGGCCCAGAAGGCGCGCGGCAGCTTGGCGCTCTTCGATGCTTCCAGCGCGCGCGGCGAGAGCGCGTTGAAGCTGATGCCCGGCGGCAGCATCAGGCCCTTCTGCGAGCCGCTGATCGTGACGTCCACGCCCCACTCATCGTGGCGGAAATCGGCGCTCGCAAGGCCCGAGATGCTGTCCACCATCAAGAGCGCCGGATGGCCCGCCGCGTCGATGGCCTTGCGGACGGCGGCGATGTCGGAAGTGACGCCGGTCGAGGTCTCGTTGTGCACCACGCACACGGCCTTGATCTTCTTCTCCGTGTCCTTGGCGAGGCGCGCCTCGATCACGTCGGCCTGCACGCCGCGGCGCCAGCTCGGCGCATGCGGCAGATGCTCGTCGCTGCCCGACCAGGCCAGGAACTCGGTCGTGAGGCCCAGGCGCGTTGCCATCTTCTGCCACAGCGAGGCGAAGTGGCCGGTCTCGTACATCAGCACGTGGTCGCCGGGGCTCAGCGTGTTGGCGAGCGCCGCTTCCCAGGCGCCGGTGCCCGAGGAGGGGTAGATGACGACCGGATGCTTCGTCTTGAAGATCTTCTTGATGCCCGAGAGCACCTGCAGCCCGAGCACGCCGAACTCGGGGCCGCGGTGGTCGATGGTGGGCAGGCTCATGGCCCGCAGGATGCGGTCGGGCACCGGGCTCGGGCCGGGGATCTGCAGGAAGTGCCTGCCGGTGGGATGGAAGTCGAGTTGAAGCATGCGAGACTGTCCTTTCTTTTTCAGTTTTGCATGCAAAAATCAATCTGTTGTGCTCGGTAACCCCTAGTCACCTCGATTGAGTGGGTCACTATTTGCATTCAAAATGCATTCCATGGCCGAAATCATTGAAATCTCCCGCCTCGCGCTGCATGACCAGGTGGCCTCGCGGCTGCGCACCATGCTGGTCGAAGGCCAGATCGCCCCCGGCGCCAAGCTCAACGAGCGCGAGCTCAGCGCGCAGTTGCGCGTCTCCCGCACGCCGCTGCGCGAGGCCATCAAGCTGCTGGCGGCCGAGGGCCTGGTGGACCTGCTGCCGAACCGCGGCGCGGTGGCCGTCAAGCTCACCGAGGCGGACGTGATCAACACCTTCGAGCTGCTCGCCGCGCTCGAGGGCATGTCGGGCGAACTCGCGGCCCGGCGCATCACCGACGAGGAGCTCGCCGAGCTGCGCGCGCTGCACTACGAAATGATGGCCTGCTTCGCGCGCCGCGACCTCTCGGGCTACTACCGCATCAACGCGCGCATCCATACCGCGATCAACGACGCGGCGCGCAACCCGGTACTCGCGAGCACCTACCGTTCGATCAACGCCCGCGTGCAGTCGCTGCGCTTTCGCACCAACCAGAACGAGGCCAAGTGGAAGAACGCGGTGGCCGAGCACGAGCGCATGGTCGAGGCCCTGGCCGCGCACGACGCGGCCGCGATGCGCACGCTGATGATCGAGCACCTCAACCGCAAGCGCGACACCGTGCTGGAGCTGCTGCGCGCGGGCGAGATCTATCCGGCCAAGATCCAGACGGCGAAGAACTGAATCGGAACTCATGCGCATCGAGCCCGCAAGCCATCTCCAGCCAGCCGGCACCGTCCTGCCGCCCAACGAAACGTGCGAGGCGCTGGCACGGCGCCTGGCCGCCGAGACCGAGGGCGAGGTGCTGTTCGACGCCGCCTCGCGCGGCCGCTACGCGACCGACGCCTCGATCTACCAGATCATGCCGGCCGGCGTGCTGGTGCCGAAGACCGAGCGCGACATCGCGACGGCGATCGACATCGCGCGCGATCTCAAGGTGCCGGTGCTCGCGCGCGGCGGCGGCACCAGCCAGTGCGGCCAGACCACGGGCGCCGCGCTGGTCATCGACAACAGCAAGTACTTCCGGCGCCTGCTCGATCTCGATGTCCAGGCACGCCGCGCCACGGTGGAGCCGGGCATCGTGCTCGACCATCTCAATGCGCAGCTCAAGCCGCATGGGCTCTGGTTCCCGGTCGACGTCTCGACCAGCGCACAGGCCACGCTGGGCGGCATGGCCGGCAACAACTCCTGCGGCTCGCGCTCCATCGCCTACGGCAACATGGTCCACAACGTGGCGGGCGCCAGCGCCTGGCTGTCCGACGGCGAGCTGGTCGACTTCGGCCCGGTCTCGGCGCTCGGCGCGCGCGCAAGCGACATCGCGCTGCACGTGCAGCAGCTCGCGCGTCAGCACCGCAGCGAGATCGCCGAGCGCTGGCCCAAGGTGATGCGGCGCGTCGCCGGCTACAACCTGGACATCTTCGACAACCAGAGCGAGAAGCCCTACACGCAGGACGGCAGCGTCAATCTTGCGCATCTGCTGATCGGCGCCGAGGGCACGCTGGCCTACACGCGCAGCCTGACGCTCAAGCTCTCGGAGCTGCCGCGCGCCAAGGTGCTCGGCATCGTCAACTTTCCGAGCTTCCATGCCGCGATGGATGCGGCGCAGCACATCGTGAAGCTGGGGCCGACCGCGGTCGAGCTGGTCGACCGCACGATGATCCAGCTGAGCCTCGCGAACCCGGCCTTCAAGTCCACCGTCGAGACCGCGCTGATCGGCCGGCCCGCCGCCATCCTCCTGGTCGAGTTCTCGGGCAGCGAGAAGGCCTGGCTGCTGCCGAAGCTGAAGGACCTGGCCGACCTGATGGGCGACCTCGGCCTGCGCGGCAGCGTGGTGCAGATGCCCGACGACGCGGCGCAGAAGAACCTGTGGGAAGTGCGCAAGGCCGGCCTCAACATCATGATGAGCCTCAAGGGCGACGGCAAACCGGTGAGCTTCATCGAGGACTGCGCGGTGCCGCTCGAGCACCTGGCCGAGTACACCGACGGCCTGACCGCGGTGTTCGCGAAGCACGGCACCCGCGGCACCTGGTATGCGCATGCCTCGGTCGGCACGCTGCACGTGCGCCCGATCCTCGACATGCGCACCGACGGCGCCGCGAAGATGCGCGCCATCGCCGAAGAGGCGAGCGAGCTGGTGCGCAAGTACAAGGGCGCCTTCAGCGGCGAGCACGGCGACGGCCTGTGCCGCGGCGAATGGATCGAATGGCAGTTCGGCCCCGCGATCAACGAGGCCTTCCGCGCCATCAAGAACAAGCTGGACCCGATCGACCTCTTCAACCCCGGCAAGATCATCGACCCGCCGAAGATGGACGACGGCGCCCTGTTCCGCTTCGCGCCGCCGTCGGCGCCGCGGCCCTACAGGCGCATCCCACTCGTGCCCGTGCTCGACTGGTCGGCTTGGAACGTGCAGGCCGATCCGGTGACGGAGGAGACCACTGCGCCCGGCACCGGCGGCGACGCCACCGGCGGCTTCGCCAAGGCGGTGGAGATGTGCAACAACAACGGCCACTGCCGCAAGTTCGACGCCGGCACCATGTGCCCCAGCTACCGCGCCACGCGCGACGAAAAGCACCTCACGCGCGGCCGTGCCAACACGCTGCGCCTCGCGGTCTCCGGCCAGCTCGGCCCCGAGGCCTTCACCAGCGAGGCCATGTACGAAACGATGGACCTCTGCGTCTCCTGCAAAGGCTGCAAGCGCGACTGCCCGACCGGGGTCGACATGGCGAAGATGAAGATCGAGTTCCTGGCCCACTACAAGAAGAGACATGGCCACACGCTCAAGGACCGGCTGATCGCGAGGCTGCCCGACTACGCGCACGCCGCGAGCCGCTTCCCCTGGCTCATGAACCTGCGCAACCGCGTGCCGGGCGCGGCCTGGCTCGGCGAGCGGCTGCTGGGCCTCTCGGCCAAGCGCTCGCTGCCCGCATGGCGCAGCGACACCTTCTGGCGCGCCGAGGATGCATCGATGTTCGTGAACCGCGACATGGCCATTGCCGCCGCCTGCGTGGGACGCAAGGTCGCGGTGCTGTTCGTCGACACCTTCAACGGCACCTTCGAAAGCGAGAACGCCTTCGCCGCGGCGCGCGTCCTCAAGGCCGCGGGCTACCTGCTGCACACGGTCGAGAAGGACGGCGGCCACCACTGCTGCGGCCGCACCTATCTCGCGAGCGGCATGGTGGACGAGGCCAAGGCCCGCGCCGGCGCGCTCGTCGATGCGCTGCTGCCGCTGGCCGAGGCCGGCGTCGCGATCGTCGGCCTCGAGCCCTCCTGCCTGCTGACGCTGCGCGACGAAACGCTGGTGATGGGCCTGGGCGCGAAGGCCGAAACGGTCGCGAAGGAAGCGCTGCTGTTCGAGGAGTTCATCGCGCGCGAGGCCAAGGCCGGCCGCTTCAAGCTGGCGCTCAAGCCGGCGGGCAAGCCGATCCTGCTGCACGGCCACTGCCACCAGAAGGCCTTCGGCGCCGTGAACCCGATCCTCGATGTGCTGGGGCTCATTCCCGATGCAAAGCCGGAGCTGATCGAAAGCTCCTGCTGCGGCATGGCCGGCAGCTTCGGCTACGAGGCCTCGCACTACGAAGTGTCGATGCAGATGGCCGAGGCCAGCCTGCTTCCCGCGGTGCGCAAGAACCCCGACGCCATCATCGTCGCCGACGGCACCAGCTGCCGCCACCAGATCGCCGACGGCGCGCAGCGCGAAGCGCTGCACGTGGCGCGGCTGCTCGATACGCTCCTGGCCTGAGCTGCGCCCGGACGCGGGCGCTTTACGGCTTGGCGCCGACGCCGCGCAGGCCGCTCGCGAGCCGCACCGCCTCGGCCAGCTCCTCGAGCTCGTCCGCATGCGCGGTCGCGAGCTTGGCCAGCGTCCTGCGGCCCTTGGGCAGCAGGTGCACCTCGACCTGGCGCCGGTCCACGGTGCTCGGCTTGCGCCGCACCAGCCCGGCCTCCTCGCAGCGCGAGACCAGCGCGACCACGCCATGCGGCTGCGCCTGCAGGCGCTCGGCGATCTCGCTCACCGTGGCCCATTCACGGCCCGGGAATCCCTGCGTATGGAGCAGCAGCTGGTACTGCAGCACGGTGATGCCGGCATCGCGCGCCGCGTCCTCGCTGAAACGCAGAAAGCTGCGCAGCCTGAACCTGAACTCGGAAAGCGCTTCCAGGCGCTGCTTGGTGACCTGCTCCTCTTCCATGCGCCGAATGTAGCAAGCCGATCGCGCCCGCCGGCAGGGTAATTACTCATGATGTGATGTATAAAACCTCATAGCATGATGTAAATGGGCCGCGCTTCGATGGCTTCGGTGTGCGCGCTCGCGTGGTCGTTGCCGGCGCACGCCCGCAACGACCTCGGCTGCCCGGTGCCCCCCGGGTTCCGGCCGCTGGCTTGTTCCAACGCTTCATCTCACGGAAATCCATTCATGAAGATCAAGAGTCAAAAGGACCTCTTCTCTGGCCTGATGTTCTGCGCCGTCGGCGCCGCCTTCGCCATCGGCGCCACCAACTACAACATCGGCACCGGCGCCCGCATGGGCCCCGGCTACTTCCCGCTCATGCTCGGCACGCTGCTGGCCTTGCTGGGGCTGCTGGTCATCGCGAGTGCCGTGACCGTCGACACCGCCGACGGCGAGCCGATCGGCAGGATCGCCTGGAAGCCGCTCGCGCTCATCATCGGCGCCAATCTGGTTTTCGGCGTGCTGCTCGGCGGCCTGCCCTCCATCGGATTGCCGGCGATGGGGTTGATCGCCGCCATCTATGCGCTGGTGCTCGTCGCGAGCCGCGCCGCCAAGAACTTCCCGATCAAGTCGGCGCTGATCCTCGCGACCGTGCTGGCCATCGGCAGCTACCTCACCTTCATCCTCGGCCTCAGCCTGCAGTTCCAGGTCTGGCCCACCTTCGTCAGCGGCTGAGAGCGAAAGCACCATGGAACTTCTCGACAATCTGGCGCTCGGCTTCGGAGCCGCCTTCACGCTGCAGAACCTCGCCTATGCCTTCGTCGGCTGCCTGCTGGGCACGCTGATCGGGGTGCTGCCCGGCATCGGGCCCGTGCCCACCATCGCGATGCTGCTGCCCGTGACCTACGCGCTGCCGCCGGTGGCCGCGCTGATCATGCTGGCGGGCATCTACTACGGCTCGCAGTACGGCGGCTCCACCACCGCGATCCTGGTCAACCTCCCGGGCGAATCGTCCTCGGTCGTGACGGTGATCGACGGGCACCAGATGGCCAAGCGCGGCCGGGCCGGGGCGGCGCTCGCGACCGCCGGGCTGGGCTCCTTCTTCGCCGGCAGCGTGGCCACGCTGGTGCTGGCCGCCTTCGCGCCGCCCTTGACCGAGCTGGCCTTCAAGTTCGGCCCGGCCGAGTACTTCTCGCTGATGGTGCTGGGCCTGATCGGCGCGGTGGTGCTGGCCTCGGGCTCGCTGCTCAAGGCCATCTGCATGATCATCCTCGGCCTGCTGCTGGGCCTGGTCGGCACCGACGTGAACTCGGGCGTGGCGCGCTACAGCTTCGACATCCCCGAGCTCACCGACGGCATCAGCTTCATCGCGATCGCGATGGGCGTGTTCGGCTATGGCGAGATCATCTCGAACCTGTCGAAGCCCGAAGAAGATCGACAGGTCTACACGGCCGAAGTGCATGGGCTCTGGCCGACCCGGGAAGATTTCAAGAACATCGTGCCGGCGATCCTGCGCGGAACGACGCTGGGCTGCTCGCTCGGCATCCTGCCGGGCGGCGGCTCGCTGCTGTCGGCCTTCGCCTCCTACACGCTCGAGAAGAAACTCAAGCTCAAGCAGGGAGAAATTCCGTTCGGACAAGGCAACATCCGCGGCGTGGCCGGGCCCGAGTCCGCGAACAATGCCGGCGCGCAGACCTCCTTCATCCCGCTGCTGACGCTGGGCATTCCGGGCAACCCGGTGATGGCGCTAATGGTCGGCGCGATGACCATCCACAACATCCAGCCCGGTCCGCAGGTGATGACCAGCAACCCCGAGCTGTTCTGGGGCCTGATCGCCTCGATGTGGATCGGCAACGCGATGCTCGTGATCTTGAACCTGCCGCTGATCGGCATCTGGATCAAGTTCCTGTCCATTCCCTACCGCTGGCTGTTCCCCGCCATCGTGCTGTTCTGCGCGATCGGCGTGTATTCGACCAACAACAACACCTTCGACGTCTGGATGGTTGCGGTCTTCGGCATCGTGGGCTACGCCTTCATCAAGCTCGGCTGCGAGCCGGCGCCGCTGCTGCTGGGGCTTATCCTCGGGCCGATGATGGAAGAGAACCTGCGGCGCGCGCTCTTGCTCTCGCGCGGCACCTGGAGCGTGTTCGTCACGCGTCCGATCTCGGCCGGCCTGTTGATCGCGGCGGCGCTGCTGCTCGTGATCGTGCTCATGCCGTCGGTCAAGGCCAAGCGCGAGGAAGCCTTCGTCGAAGAGAGCTGAACTCAGCGCGGGTCCTGCAACGCGGGCTCATTAAGTCACCTCCGCGCTGCGCGCTGCGGTGTTCGCCTTGGGAAGGGCCCGGCGGCTCATGGCCCATTGCACGGCCAGGATGCTGGCCAGCACCGCGACCAGCCCGACGAGCGACAGGCCGCGCATCGCCTGGCCCAGCAGCGCCCAGCCCAGGATCACCGCGGTCAGCGGGCTCAGCAGCCCGAGCGATGACACCGCCACCGGCGACAGCCGCGCGATGCCGCGGAACCACAGCGCATAGGCCAGCAAGGCGCCCACGATCGAGAGATAGGCATAGGCCGCGATGTGCGTGCGGCTCAGCACCGGCAGCGGCGGATCGATGGCCCAGGCCATGGGCGCAAGGATCAGTCCGCCCAGCAGCAATTGCCAGCCGGTGAGCGCCAGCACCGGCATCGCGGGCTGCCAGCGTCGCGTGAGGTAGGTGCCGGCCGCCATGCAGGCCGCGCCGGCCAGGGCCGCGGCGATGCCGACCGGATCCCACACCGTGCCCGGCGACAGCAGCAGGGCCGCCATGCCGGCGATGCCCAGCAGCGCGGCGGCGACCGCCAGCTGCGGCGGCCGGCGCTGGTCGAGCGCCCAGGCGAGGCCCATCACCAGCAGCGGCTGGATCGCACCGACCACCGCCGCCAGTCCGCCGGGCAGCCGGTAGGCGGCGACGAAGAGCAGCGCCTGGAAGAAGCCGATGTTGAGCGCGGACAGCACGATCAGTCGGCCCCACTCGCCGCGTGCCGGCAGGCGGCGGCAGTACAGCGCCAGCAGCAGCCCGGCCGGCAGTGCGCGCAGCAGGGCCGCGGTGAAGGGCCGGTCGGGCGGCAGCAGCTCGGTAGCGACGATGTAGGTCGAGCCCCAGATCGCCGGGGCCAGGCCGGTCAGGAGGACGTCGGTCCAGGCGATGGAGCCTTGTGCAATGCGCATCGAATTTGTCTTCAGTTCAAGATAAATGGAGCCTAGCAGATAATCTTGACTTCAAGACAAATGGGGCTTTGCCGATGGGTGCGAAGAAGCGGCCGGCGGACGCGGTGGACGCGATCCTCGATCAGTGGCGCCGCGAGCGGCCGGACCTGGACGTGGGCGCGATGGGCACCATCGGCCGCATCAAGCGCTGCGCGGCGTTGCTGCAGCGCGAGCTCGACCGGTGCTTCTCGGACTTCGGCATGACGCGCTGGGAATTCGACGTGCTGGCCACGCTGCGGCGCTCCGGCGCGCCCTACTGCCTGGCGCCGACCGCCCTCTTCTCGTCGCTCATGATCAGCTCGGGCACCATGACGCATCGACTCAAGGGGCTCGAATCCCGCGGCCTCGTGAAGCGCCTGGCCAGCCGCGAGGACGCGCGCAGCACGCTGGTGCAGCTCACGCCCGCCGGCCTGAAGCTGATCGATCGCGCCGTGGAGGCGCACGTGGACAACGAGCAGCGCCTGCTTGCGTCGATCAAGTCGGCGGACCTGGCGGCGCTCGATGCGCGACTGGCGCAGCTGCTGGCCGCGCTGGAACCTCGGGAGTGATCGATGCTGCTCGATGACACGCTGCATGCCCTGATCGCCGGACGGCTTCGCAGCTTCGAGCGGCAGGCACTGAGCGCCTTGCCCGGCTCCCGGCGTGCGGCCGTCGCCCTGGCGATCGTCGAGGAAGGCACCGGCGCAGCGCTGCCGGGGCTTCGCGCACCTGCAACGTGGAGCCGCGACGCCGCGGTGCTCCTGACCCGGCGCCCGTCCCACATGCGCAACCACGCAAGCCAGTGGGCGCTGCCCGGCGGCAGCATCGACGGCGACGAGTCGCCGGAACAGGCCGCGCTGCGCGAACTGCACGAGGAAGTCGGCCTCGAGCTCGACGAGAGCGCGATCCTCGGCCGGCTCGACGATTTCGTCACCCGCTCCGGCTTCGCGATCACGCCGGTCGTCGTCTGGGGAGGTGCCGCACGCGAGCTGGTGCCGAGCGAAGCGGAGGTCGCCAGCATCCATCGCATCCCCGTCGCCGAGTTCATGCGTGCGGATGCGCCGCTGCTCGATCCCATCGAGGACAGCGTGCACCCGGTGCTGCGCATGCCGGTCGGAGACACCTGGATCGCGGCGCCGACGGCGGCTTTCCTCTACCAGTTCCGCGAGCTGTGCATCGCCGGGCGCACCACGCGCGTCGCGCATTTCGAGCAGCCGCTGTTTGCGCGCAAGTAGTGTCGGCCGAGCCAGGACCATGAATCCCGTCATCGCCCAATCGATCCTGGAGAAGCGAAGACTGCGTTTCTCTTACCACGGCCGAACGCGTCTGGCCGAGCCCCAGTGCTACGGCGTCGGTGCCAAGGGGACGGAACTGCTTCGCGTGCACCAGATCGAGGGCGGCGCCCAGCGCGAGCCCTTGTTCGACGTGGCGAAGATGCAAGACCTCGTGCTGCTCGACGAGGTCTTCACACGGCCCGGGCCCAACTACACGAGGAACGATTCGGCGATGAAGCTGATCTTCTGCCAGTTGTAGGGCGTAACGAACAGGTCGAGCGGCCGCTTGCGAGCAGTTGGGCTTGGGTGGTTGACCGAGAGAATGTTCGCAAGACCCTGCTGTAGGAAAGTCGCCCTCAGCCAAAAGCGTCGACGGTCTACCTCGGCGGCCTTCATTCGATTGAAAGTCGCTTAAAACAACGGGAGATCCAATGGCTGACGACACCACCACGACGGGCTACGAGCGCAAGTTCATCTCGCTCGAACAGGACCATGAGATCCGCGAGCGGGCGATGAGCCTGGGCTGCACCGAAGAGGAATTGCGCGAGGCCGTGAAGGCCGTCGGCAACCTCATCTCGCTTGAGCACGACGATGAGATCTGCGATTGGGCAATGAGTCTGGGCTGCACCGAAGCGGAGTTGCGTGCAGCCGTCAAGGCCGTTGGCAGTTGCTCGGCCAAGGTTCGTGCCTATCTGAATGAAGGCGAAATAGGCGCCGTGAGAGATCGTGACGTGACGCCCTGACGGACCGGCGATCCGGCGCACGATTCAGGGCGCGGCGGCCGTTTCTGTTGGCAGTTATCTGCCAGGGCCGCCACCGCCGCCGGGACCACCGCCACCGCCGCCGGGACCACCGCCACCGCCGCCGGGACCACCGCCACCGCCGCCGGGACCACCGCCACCGCCGCCGG